>JAHFDK010000305.1 GCA_023249095.1 Candidatus Rokuibacteriota bacterium
CCAGGACGGCCTCGAAGTCCTTGTTCAGCATGTCGGCCAGCTTCACGGTCACGGCGTGGTCGAGGGCCTCCAGGAGGGCGCCCCGCGTGTTCGAACAGACCGCGTTGCCCCGACGAATCCTGTTCGAGCAGTAGTACGGGGCGACCGACGTGCCGCTCGACGCCCTCGTAGCGCTGCGCTTCACGCGGCCCGTCCGCGTGGAGACCGTCAACGCTCTGACCGTCTTTCTCAGCGGCCCGCGCGGGCTTGAGCCCGTCACCGTCATTCCGGCCGAAGCCGGCATGCTGGCCTTTCTGACGCCGGAGAATCTTCTGGAGTCCGGGGTGACCTACACGGTCACGCTGAACGGAGTCACGGACGACGTCGGCCAGGCGGTGCCATTCACCACCGTGCGCTTTACGACCGTCCCGGCCACCCTTCCCGGAGGTAGCGCAGCAGCGGCAGGGTCGGCGAGGTCCGCAACGCCGAGCACAGGTCCCAGGAGCCTCACGGCCGACGAAGAGTGGCGCCCCGATCCATCGCGCGGCGCCGCCGGGTGGCGGACAGGATCTGGGCCCTCGTCGTGGCAAACGCTCCCGCCACTGCAGGCCGCGCCGGGGGTAACCGCCCTGGCGGGGCAAGTGCTGCAGCTGAACGGGGAACCCCTGCCCAATGTCACGCTACGAATCGAAGACCGCACAGCCCGGACCGACGGCACAGGTCGCTTCCTGCTGTCGGAGCTGGGCCCGGGTCACCACGAACTCCTCATCGATGGCCGGACCGCCAATCAGCCCGGCCGGACCTATGGCCTCTTCGAGGTGGGCGTGCGGGTCGCGGCCGACCAGACGACGGTGCTCCCGTACACCATCTGGATGCCGCGGCTGGACACGGCCCATGCCGTCCAGATTCCTGCCTATACGACGAGCGAGGTCGTGGTGACGACGCCCCGGATTCCCGGGCTTGAGCTCCGCATCCCCGCCCATGCGGCCATCCGCGATCACGAGGGACAGCCGGTCACCGAGATCACGATTACACCGATTCCGCTCGATCGTCCGCCGTTTCCCTTACCGCAGGGAGTGGATGTCCCCCTCTACTTTACGGTCCAGCCGGGTGGCGCCTATGTCTACAGCTCTTCGGGCGCAGGGGCGCAACTCGTGTACCCCAACGCCCGGGGGGCGCCACCGGGCACCCGGTTCGACTTCTGGAACTATGAGGCCGCGGGGCGGGGCTGGTACGTCTATGGCCAGGGCGGCGTTGGCTCCGATGGAAATCAGATTCTGCCGGACCCCGGGGTCGACTTCTACGAGTTCACCGGGGCCATGGTGGCGGGACCAGCATTCGCGCCCGCCGAGGGCCCCCCACCGGACAACGACGGGGGCTCAGACGGCGAGCCTGTGGATCTCGCGACGGGCCTCTTTGTGCTCAGCAAGACGGATGTCGTCCTGCCCGACGTGCTGCCGATCACGTTCACGCGGACGTACCGCCCGCGCGACACCATCTCGCGGGCCTTCGGGATCGGGGCGACCCACCCGTACGACATGTTCCTGGTCGGCACGACCTTCCCGTACACGTACGTCGACCTGATCCTTCCCGACGGGGGGCGGGTGCACTTCGACCGAATCTCGCCAGGCACGGGCTTTGCGGACGCGGTCTACGAGGCAAGCACCACACCGACGCGGTACTTCAAGGCGCGGATCGTCTGGAATGGAACGGGATATACGCTGACGCGCCGCGATGGCATGGCCTACGACTTTCGCGAGGCGTTCGGAGCGACGCGACCGATGCAAGGGGGACTTCTGCAGATCCGGGATCGCTTCGGCAATCAACTGACGATTACTCGTGACGGGGCCGGGGACGTCCAGCGCATGACCACCCCCCACGGCCGGGCGCTGGAGTTCACGGTTGACGCCAGCCACCGGATCACGCAGATATCAGACAACACGGGCCGAATAGTGCGCTACACCTATGACGTCGACGGCCGCCTGGCCACGGTCACTGATCCTGCGGGGGGAGTGACGCAGTACACGTACGACGCCGCCCACCGGATGCTGACCCTCACCGATGCGCGGGGGATCGTGTTTCTGCGGAACGAGTACGATGCTGCGGGGCGGGTCAGCCGGCAGACCCAGGCGGACGGGACGACCTTTCAGTTCACCTACACCACGGATGCCAACGGGAAGATCACGCAGACCGACGTGACGGACCCGCGGGGGTTCATGCGGCGGGTGACGCTCAACGCCAGCGGCTACGTCATGACCGACACCCGCGCGCTCGGCCGTCCTGAGCAGCAGGCGCTCACCTTCGAGCGTGACGCGGCCACGAACCGGGTCGTGGCGCGGACGGATGCCCTCGGCCGTCGCACAAGCTACACGTACGACGCGCAAGGCAACGTCACGGCGGTCACCCGGCTCGCGGGCACGCCGGATGCGGTCACGACCACGTTCACCTACGAGCCGACCTTCAGCCAGGCCACGAGCGTCACCGACCCGCTCGGGCACGCCAGGACCTTCGGGTACAACGCGCAAGGGGCGTTGACCACCATCACCAATGCCCTGCAACAGCAGACCGTGATCACCCCGAATGCAGCCGGGCAGCCGACGGCGGTCCAGGACCCCCTGAACCAGAGCGTGCAATTCGGCTATCAGGACGGGGATCTCGTCAGCGTCACCGATCCCCTTGGCCAGGTGACCCAGCGGGTGGTGGACGGAGCGGGGCGGGTCGTCGGGGTGACCGATCCGCTCGGTCAGACGAGCCGCTCCGAGTACGACCCCCTGAATCGTCTGAGCCGGCTCATCGACGCGAAGGGCGGTACGACGGCGTTCAGCTATGACCCCAACGGCAATCTCTTGAGCGTGACCGATGCACGCGCGAACAGCACGACCTACGTCTACAACAGCATGGATCGGCTTCAAACGCGAACGGATCCGCTGCTCCGACTCGAGAACTACGGCTACGACAACAGCGGGAATCTGACGAGCTTTACGGACCGGAAGAGCCAGATCACAAGCCGCACGTACGATGCCCTGAACCGCCTGACGCAGGTGACGTACGCCGATCAGTCCACCACCACCTACACGTGGGACGCCGGCAACCGGCTTACCCAGACCGTCGACTCGATCTCCGGCACGATCACGCGGACGTACGACGGGCTGGACCGGCTGACCCAGGAGGTCACCCCTCAGGGGACGGTGAGCTACACCTACGACGCGGCCGGGCGGCGGACCAGCATGACGATCGCTGGCCAGCCGGCGGTCAGCTATAACTACGACAATGCCAACCGGCTGACCTCGATCACGCAGAGCAGCTCGCTAGTCACCTTGGCCTCTGACACGACCGGCCGTCGTATGTCCGTGACCCTACCCAACGGCGTGCTGACAGAGTACGCCTACGACGCGGCAGGGCGGATTGTCGGGCTCACGTACAAGACCGGCCCGACCACCCTCGGGACTCTGTCCTATAGCTACGACGCCAACGGCAGTCGCCGGCAACTGGCCGGCACTTGGGCCCGCACGGGCCTCCCGGGGGCCGTCGCCTCGGCGACGTACGACGCTGCCAATCGGCAACTCATCTTCGGGGGCCAGACGCTCACTTACGACCTCAACGGCAACCTCGTCAATGACGGCACGATGACCTACACGTGGGACGCGCGCAACCACATGGCTGGCCTCTCCGGTCCCGGTGCCACGGCGAGCTTCCAGTACGATGCGCTCGGGCGGCGCGTCGTGAAGACGATCAACGGCACCGTGACCAGCCTGCGCTACGACGTCCTCAATCCTGTCCAGGAGGTTAGCGGTGCCGCGGTCGCGAACACGCTCGCCGGCCTCGGCGTCGACGAATCCTTCACTCGCACCGACGCGTCAGGCACATTGAGCCTGCTGATCGATGCCTTGGGTTCCACCATCGCACTGGTGGACAACAGCGGTGCCGTGCAGACGCAGTACAGCTACGAACCCTTTGGGACCACGACCGCCACTGGTACCCCGAACGGCAACATCTTCCAGTTTACTGGCCGCGAGAACGACGCAACTGGCCTCTACTACTACCGGGCGCGGTACTATTCCCCCGGTCTGCAACGATTTATTTCAGAAGATCCCATACTCCTCCGCGGAGGCGACGCGAACTTCTACGCCTACGTACGGAATAGGTCCTACGATCTCTAAAGATCCGTGGGGACTCCAACAGATTCAACTGACAGATCCGGTGTTTGGTCCTCCGAATGCTTCGGAGTGCATACCGACGTGCACGACAGTTGATGAAAAGATTGATCCGGCATTGGCACCCTACTTTGACCTGCTGCGGGGAATCGGCCTCATCATTCTCGATAAGTACTTGACTAAGAAGCTGGGGTTGCCGCCAGGCTGTTGTCAAGACCCGCCGCTTGGCCTCCCGCGTCCCGGGGATGCGGAGGCGGCGCCGCCAGTCCCACCATCCCCGGCGCTGCCCGCGCTTCCGTCTCCGCAGCCAAGGGGCAGCAAGAGCAGCGACTAAATGTGGGACAAAACCGAGACACAGCGGAAAGCTAGCTCTAATTGGGATCGTCCGTCATCCATTTCGCCGTAGTAGAGTTGTGGCATATGTGGCCGATCACTGAAGTCGCCGTAACTGTTCTGCCTTTAGCCATCTTGATGCTGGCGGGGATAGTGCCGTCCCGGTACGAGCCGCAGGCGTCGTTCCTTGCGCGCCAGCGATGGCGATATCGCCATTTCGTTATTGTCTGGGGCATTTTCACCGCGAGCCAGTTCGTCCCCCCGCCCGGGATGTTGATGGCTTGGGGAATCTGGCTCTGGGCGCTGAGTTACGGATTCACCGCGGTCATTATCATCGTAAGCGTGTGGGGCGTTGTCCGATGGAACCAGCGCGAAGCATGGCGGGCTCTCGGATTCGACCCGAGCACAGCGTTACACAACACCCTATGGGCATTGCGTATCGTTCTGGCCCTCGCCCCGGTGGCAACAGTTCTCGTACTCTTGACGAGGCCGGCTATTCTCGACGATCGAGCATCCTCGACGAGCGCCTCGCATGGTCAGTTCAGTGCACTTCTCGCCGAGTACGGCGTGCGGACAGTTCTCATGCCCATCGCCGAGGAAATGCTGTTTAGAGGGCTCTCTTACGGCCCACTATTTCGGAAGTTTGGCGCCTCAGGGGCCGCGATCGGCAGCGCGGCGCTTTGGGCAGTGGGGCACTATGCCGGCCCCTCCTCTTGGGGTGGTGTTATGCGAATGGTAGTGGTGCTCGTCGTCGGAATAATATACGCTGAGATCTACAGGCACCGGCAATCCCTCCTGCCAACAGTGACATTCCATATCGCCTTCAACACAGCTAGCGTATTCGTTCGCCCCTGAGATCTCCGCACTCTTCCTGACTTCCGACAACTTCGCCCTCTTGTCCTTCATGACTTCCTCCTTCGGGCTCATGGCGTTCGGCCTCTGGCCTTTCTACTAGAGGCAAAACGGATTTGGGTATCGCGCGGAAGTGCCGATGAATGCTTGGATGAAACCGATTTTCGCGCGGTGGGCAGAAAAAAGGCCGAGGGATTTTGGTCCCTCGGCCTCGTGCTACCGTACGTTACTTTCTAGATGCGACCCTCGAACTTGACCATCTGATCAGACCGGGTGTAATCGGGCCGTACGGGAGCGGCGTCGCTCCACCCGATCTTCACACGGTCGCGAAGAAGCGCGCCGGAGCGTCCTCGGTGCCGGCGATCTTGTAGAAGGGGGCGGCGAAGTCCACGCGCCGCCGAGGCAGCGCGCCCAGGCTCGTCAGGCCCTCCATGATGACGACGCCCGCGCCAAGGATCACCCGGTGCATCGGGAAGTCCTCCGAGGAGAAGTCGGGCAGCCGGGCGCAGTACTCTTCGAAGAAATCGAAGCCGATGTTCTTCGGGCCCCATGCGACCAAGAGCCAAGTGACAAGCCGAACATACGACGCCCTCGACCGCGCCACGCAGATCACCTACGCTGATCAGTCGACCACAAGCTATGCCTGGGATCTCCGGCGCTATCAGCCCGCAGTCAGCTACGCCTACGACAACGCCAACCGGCTGACCCTCGATCACGCAGAGCAGCTCGCTAGTTACCTTGGCCTATGACACGGCCGGCCGTCGTACGTCGGTGACCCTACCCAACGGCGTGCTGACAGAGTACGGATACGACTCGGCCTCGCTCACGGGGCTCGCAACGCCCGGGATGTGCGCCCATGAGAAGACGACGGCGGGAGATGTCCCGGTCTCTGTTGAATTTGAGAACTGAGTAGCGACGGCTCCATGGTCGGCGTGAGAATCGCGTCGGCCAAGACAACAGTCCCCAACGCCGGGGACCAAGGAGCCGCCGATGACAAAGAGAGCAGAGAGAGCCCAGCGAACGCAAGCGGAGAATGGGGCCAACGCCGAGCTGGCCCACCTGGTGGAGCCGATGCTTACCGGCATGACGACCACGCGTGACCACCTGCTCGCATGGGTCCACGCGCAGGGGCTGGCGGCGCTGGATGAGTTGTTTCGCGAGGAGGCCGTGAGCCTGGCCGGGCCCAAGGGCCGGCATCAGGACCAGCGGACCCATTATCATTGGGGCACGGCGGCGACGGAGCTCACCTTCGGCGGCCGGCGGGTGCAAGTGCGCCGGCCCCGCGTGCGCCCGACCACCGGCGGGGAAGCCACCTTGCCGTCGGTGGCGGCCTTTCGGAGCCGGGACCCGCTGACCGCGCGGATGATGCAGCAGCTCCTCGCTGGCGTGTCGACGCGCCAGTACGAGGCCAGTCTCGAGGCGCGGCCCGCGCGAACGGCGCACACGAGGCAGTAGCAAGAGCGCGGTCAGTCGGGCCGTGGTGCGGCGGACCCGGCAGCGGCTGCACGAGTACCTCACGCGCCGCCTGGACGGGCTCGAGCTGGTAGCGCTCTTCATGGACGGCGTCGTGGTGGCCCAGCAAACGGTGATCGTCGCCGTGCGAGTCGTGCCCGACCAGATTGGCCCCGACCTGGTGTGTGGCGACGATCTGCGCGTGCTCAGGCGGCGTGCCAGCCGCCTCG
>JAHFDK010000064.1 GCA_023249095.1 Candidatus Rokuibacteriota bacterium
TCGGGCAATTCCAAGTGGCTCTACGAGATCTCCCACACCAATCCCCTCTGGCTCCACCCTGAGGATGCCACCCGGTCCGGGGTCGTCACCGGGGACCTGCTCAAGGTCTCGACGCGGATCGGCCACTTCGTCGACAAGGTGTGGGTCACCGAGGCCGTTCGTCCAGGCGTGATCGCGTGCTCCCACCACCTCGGGCGCTGGCGCCTTCATGAAGACGCCGGCGGCGAGCGGTGGTCCACCGCGCTCGTCGACCTCAAACGGCTCGAGCCCGGGCAGTGGCGGATGCGCCAGGTCCACGGGCCACGGCCGTTCGCCAGCGACGACCCGGACTCGAAGCGCATCTGGTGGGAAGACGCCGGCGTCCACCAGAACCTCACGTTTCCGGTCCAGCCCGACCCGGTCAGCGGCCAGCACTGCTGGCATCAGAAGGTAACGGTGTCACGGCCCGGCCCCGACGATCGCTACGGCGACGTGTTCGTGGACACGAACCGGTCGTTCGAGGTCTATCGGGAATGGCTCGCGCTCGCGCGCCCGGCGCCCGGCCCGGACAACCTCCGCCGCCCGCTCTGGCTACCGCGCGCGTTCAAGCCCGACGCGTCGGCGTACCGCATGGACGACACGTGACCCACGCGCTCGCACGGACCGCGAGCGCGGTGCTTGCGTTGCTGCTCCTCGCGGAGCCCTCGGCCGGTCAGGCGGCGGCCCCGCTCAGCGTTCGGGCGGTCGAGTATAAGAGCGACGATATCGAGATCCCCGCGGTCCTCGCGGTGCCGCGATCCGGGGGACCACACCCGGGCGTGATCTTCGTCCATGGGCGCAGCGGGTGGCACGACCGGCTCACGGCTGAGGCGTTACGTCTCGCAGAGCGGGGATTTGTGGTGCTGGCTCCCGACTATCACACCGCGCGCTTCATCCCTGAGAACCCGATCGCTCACGACCCGGCGACCGAGAAGGACGTGGAGCTCGGGATCGACTACCTCAAAGGCCTCCGTGATGTCCGGCCCGGGCCACTCGGCGTGGTGGGCATCTCGCGCGGCGGCTACCACGCGGCGCTCCTCGGCGTGCGCCGGCCCGAGGTCGGCGGGATCGTCGGCTACTATCCGCATCTCGTAAGTCCGAACGCGCCGGAGCCCGACCAGGTCTACCGCTATATGCCCGAGGTCGAGCAGTGGCGCGTTCCCGCGCTCCTGATGGTGGGCGAGAAGGACCACCAGCTCCGTCGCGAGCTTGTGGTCCGCGTGGCCGAGCGGCTCCAGCAGCGTGGGATCAGCGTCGAGCTGGTCGTCTATCCCGGCGCCCAGCGCGCCTTCGACTTCCGGCGGAACGACCGCACGCTCGGCGACGACCTCGCGCGCGCCGACGCGCTCGAGCGCACGGTGCGCTTCCTCAATCGCGTGCTGAGGTCACGCCCGTGAGGCAGGGGGCCTGACGGCTGCTGGCGGGCGTGCGCATCCCTGGGCACATCGCCGTCACCGCCCTGTCTTCAGGTACCGGTCCAGGAAACGCAAGGTGCGGTCCCAGGACAGCTCGGCCGCCGCGGGGTCGAAGCGGACGTCGGGGCCGATCGAAAAGTTGAAGAGGTGATCGGCGCCCGGGTACGTGTAGAGGCTGCTCGACTTGCCAGCGGCCAGCATCGCCCGATGAAGCAGGCGCGCCTGTTCGACCGGCACGTTGACGTCGGCCTCGCCGTGGTGGATGAGCAGGGGCGCGCGGATCGCCTGGACGCGTGCCGGTAACGGTTCGGCCCGGGCCGCGCGTCCGGAGAGCACGCCGCCAAGGTGGGGATGGGATGTGACCGCATAGTACGAGACCGCGGCGCGGATCCGTTCGGGCCGAGTCGCGGCGAGGATGACGGCGACGCGGCCGCCGAAGGAGAATCCGACGGCCCCGAGCCGCGTGCGGTCAACTCGTGGGTGGGACGCGACGTACTCGAGCGCGCCGTCGAGGTCCTTGAGGATGAGGGGATGGTCGGTGCGGCCGTCCGGGCCGAAGTCGTGGAGGGCGAAGAAGTCGGGCGTGAGTGTGACGTAGCCTTCGGCCGCCAGGCGCTTCGCGAACGCCTCGAGGTTGGGGCCCGGGCCGGCGGACGTGTGAAGAACGAGCACGCCGGGAAGCGGCACGGAGCCGCCCGGTTCGTAAAGGTGTCCGGGCATCTCGCCCTCGCTGCCCGGAAACTCGATGGCCCGGACGGTGAGGGCCCCCGGGGTCGGAGTCTCGAGCTTGTCCGCGGCCCGGACGCAGCCGAGCAGGAGAAGGATGCCCACGGCGAGGAGTTGTCCGAGGACCTGCCTCGGGCGCATAGTGTCTCCAAGGGTCGTCGGGAAACGCCGCTTGTTCAAGGCGATTCTGGAGCCCGCGGCCCGGGAAGGAGGACGAGCGTATGACTGACGATCAGCTGGTCACCCGGCGGGCGGTCCTGGGAGTGCTGGGCGCGCTCAGCGTCGTCGCCGCCGGCGGCGGGCTCGTAACGGGCGCGCCCGGAACGGCTCACGCCCAGGCTCTCGGCCAGAACGAGAGCGTCCAGGACACGATGAAGCGGCTGTTCGGCGACAAGCCCATCAAGGACGGCGCGGCCGTCATCAAGCTCGACCTCCCGCTCATCGCGGAGAACGGCGCGGTGGTGCCGATCTCGGTCAACGTCGACTCGCCGATGACGCCGACGAACTACGTGAGGCACATCTACGTCGTCGCCGACAAGAACCGCATCCCCCTCATCACGCGGGTGACACTGGCGCCCGAGGCGGGCCGCGCGTTCATGGGCGCGAACGTTCGTCTCGGCGAGACCGGAGACGTTCGCGCGATCGTGGAGCAGAGCGACGGCACGCTGCTCCTGGTCAAGCGTGAAGTCAAGGTCACGGTCGGCGGCTGCGGAGGCTAGCCATGTCAGACATCGGCAAGGTCCGGCTTCGCATTCCGTCGAGCATCAAGCCCGGGGACGTCGTCCAGGTGCGCTCGCTGGTGATCCATCCGATGGAGCGGGTCGAACGCGACGCGCAGGGCAAGATCGTCCAGAAGAACTACAACTACATCAACAAGGTGATCGTGACGTACCTGGGCAAGACCGTCGTGACCTTCGACACGACGCAGGGCGTGGCCGAGAACCCCTTCTTCTCCTTCACCTTCAAGGCGACCGACCCGGGCCAGCTCAAGGTCCAGTTCCTCGACACCACCGGCGGCCGGTACGAGGGCACCGTCGAGATCAAGTTCTCGTGATTGGATTCACCCCAGGAGGAGCCATGAGACGCCAGCGGACTAGCGGATGGCAGCAGGGGCAACCCACCAGACGACCGTCGAGGAAAGCAGACGGCCCTGGACGACGCCTGTTCCTCAAGACCGCGCTCGGATGGGCCGCAGACCACGCAGCGGGTGGGCTCGTGCAGCAGGCCGTACTGACGGGAGGCGCTGCTTTCTTGCGTGGCGCGACTTCCCCTGCTCCTCGATCATTCGTCATCACGCCGCAGACAGGCTCGCTGGTCCTAGTCGGGGAGGTTGTACATGTGCAACTCGGAATGAGTGCAAGAGGGACGCTGGTCTAGCGTCGGCTGATCGCTCGATCCGCCATCCGGCTGCAATCAGATCGGACCTTGATCATGTCGCCGCGTGTGTGAGCGACGGTCCGCGATTTTCTGGCGAAATTTTGTCTGAGCTAAGAACGATCACCGATACCCGCTGGACCCCCGTAGGCACCCCAGGCCGGCCGCGCCAGGGTGCCCCACCATCGAATCAGGGGGCCCACACCCACCGAGAGCTTCGTCTGTGCGAGGACCCACGAGCGAGGACGCCTCGCCCACACGCTGGCAGCCCGCTTGACGCGCCGGTCACTGATCGGGCGGTTGTGCGCCTTGGCACGGCCGGTCTATGATCGACAAACGTCACCCCGCGAGCCTGCCCCAACAGCCATAGGAGACTGCCATGCGAGAGAAGAATCGCAGGAAAACCGCGCGGAAACGCGCCGCCTTCAAGAAGAAGCAGAAGAAGCGCCGCCTTCGCGCCGCTGGTGGTTAATCCACTCACGCCTTCTCGTTCTCGTGAGCGCGCCCGCGGTGCGCGCTGCAGGCCGTCGCGGGGCTGGGGCCCTGCCGGCCGAGGCGCGACTATGAAGATGAGGCGCGCGTCAGCGCGGTCGGCGTTCGCGTGGGCGGCGCTCGTCGCGCTGAGCGCCGCCTGCGCCGGGCCGGCCTCCGACGTGCCCGACTACACCGGCCTCCCCAAGTGGACCTCGCGCGCCATCCTCGAGGCGCGCGGCGACTTCAAGGTGCTGCCCGACGGCAAGCGCGCTGCCGTTCGGTACCGGGGCTGGACGACGCGTGACTTCAACTTCAGAACGTACGCCTACGATGACCCGCGCGCCGAGCCGCCGATCCAGCGGGTGACGATGCCCGCCGGGGTGACGGGCGATCCGCAGAAGGGCCGCGCGCTCTTTCTCGATCGGGCCAAAGGCCCTTGTACCGGGTGCCACCTGATTCCGGGGGATGACGTGTGGCCTGCGGGGAGTGTCGGGCCCGACCAGTCCATCATTGGCGACCGCAAGCTGCCTGACCAGTATCTCTATCAGCTCATCTGGGATCCGCGCGTCGTCTTTCCCAACACGTCGATGCCGCCGTGGGGGACGATCGGCGGCTTGAGCTCGGAGGAGATCGTCCATCTCGTCGCCTATCTCCAGACGCTCAAGGGACCAGTGCCGCCGGAGAAGGATCCCGACCGCAATCCGTTCACGCGCCGGAAGCCGGTGGGATTCGGCGACAACCTCGATCCGACGAACAACCCCGCGGTGCTCCTGACCGACGGCGCCGAGGCGCTGTGGACGGCGCGGGGGCCGATGGCGAAGGCGTGCGCCGACTGTCACGAAGGCGGCGTCGCGCGCGCGATGCGGGGCGTCGCGACGCGGTATCCGAAGTTCGTCAAGGCATACGGGCGGGTGATGAGCGTCGAGGACTTCCTGGCGGTGCACGCGCCCGAGACGACCGGTCGGCCATTGCCTGCAGAGTCGACCGACAACCTTACTCTGACGATACTCGTCAAGCGAGCGTCGAACGGTCTGCCGGTAAACGTCGATACGTCGAGCGTCGAGGCGCGCGCGGCGCTCGCGCGTGGCAAAGCGACCTTTTACAAGCGCGTGGGCGAGCGCAACCACGCGTGCGCCGACTGCCACACGCCCGAGAAGGGCGCCAACAAATTCCTGGGTGGCCGCCTCCTCGGCGACGTCACCAATGGGCTGACCAAGCACTTCCCCCTCTGGCGGACTGACCGAGGCGAAGTGTGGGGCATGCGCAAGCGATTCCAGTGGTGCATGACACCGCTCGGGATGAACATGCTCGCCGCGGATTCCATCGAGTACGCCGAGCTGGAGCTTTACCTGACGACCTTCGACAACGGCAAACCGCTCAGCGTGCCCGGCATTCGCCACTAGGTGCATGGAGGTCAGCAGGCGCGACCTGGTCAAGCTCCTCGTGGTCGCCGCGGGGGCAGGGCTGTCGCCGCGGCGGCTCGAGGCTGTCGACGGTCCCGCGCGCCTGCTCGCATTCGAGCCTCTCGGCAACGTCACGTTGCTGCACATCACGGATGCTCACGCGACGCTCCGCCCCGTGTTCTATCGCGAGCCCGACACGGTTCTCGGGGTTGGCGCCGAACGCGGCCGGCCGCCCTTCCTCACCGGCGCCGAGCTGCTCCGCGCGTACCACGTCGCCCCCGGCTCCGTCGAGGCCTATGCCTACACGTACCTCGACTTTCCCGCACTGGCGGCGCGATACGGCCGGATGGGCGGCTACGCCCACCTCGCGACGCTCGTCAAGCGGATCCGGGCCGCGCGGAGCGGGCGCACGCTGCTTCTCGACGGGGGCGACACGCTCCAGGGCTCGGCGACCACCCTCTGGAGCCGCGGCGAAGACATGGTGCGGGTCTCGAACCAGCTCGGCGTGGACGTCTTCACGCCGCACTGGGAGTTCGTCTACGGCCTCGAACGTGTCAAGGAGCTCTTCGGCGATCGTGAGCGCCGGGGGCTCTTCGCCGGCGACTTCGTCGCCCACAACGTGACCGTGGCCGGGTGGGGGGACCACGTCTTCCATCCCTACACGATCCGGGACGTGGGCGGCGTTCGTATCGGCGTCATCGGCCAGGCCTTTCCCTACACCCCGGTCTCCCACCCCCGGCGCTTCGTGCCCGACCTCACCTTCGGCATTCGGGAAGACGGCGTCCAGATGCTCGTCCACGAGCTGCGGGACGACAAGAAGGTCGACTTGGTCGTGCTCCTCTCGCACAACGGCGTCGCCGTCGACCTGAAGCTGGCGGCCCGGATCCACGGACTCGACGTCGTCCTCGGCGGCCACACCCACGACGCGCTGCCACAACCGGTGCTCGTGGGCCGAACGCTCGTCGTGAACTCGGGCGCGCACGGCAAGTTCCTGAGTCGGCTGGACCTCGACGTCCAGCACGGGCGCGTCGGCGGCTACCGCTACCGCCTGATCCCGGTCCTCGCGCAGGACGTCCCGGAAGATCCGGACATGGCGCAGCTGATCGACGAGATCCGCCGCCCTCACGAGGCGAAGCTGAGCGAGCGACTGGCGGTCTCGGAATCGCTGCTCTACCGGCGCGGCAACTTCAACGGCACGTTCGACGAGGTGATCCTCGACGCGCTCCTCCGGCGCGGCGACGCGCAAATCGCGTTCTCGCCCGGTTTCCGGTGGGGGGTCACGATCGTGCCGGGCCAGGAGATCACGCTCGAGGACGTGTACTCGCACACCGCCGTGACGTACCCGAACACGTGGGTGCGGGAGATGGCCGGGAGCGAGATCCACCAGATCATGGAGGACGTCGCCGACAACCTGTTCCACCCCGATCCGTACTATCGCCAGGGCGGTGACATGGTCCGGCTGGGTGGGCTCACCTACGCGATCGATCCGTCGAAGCCCGTCGGCAAGCGCATCTTCGACATCCGTGTCGCCGGGCGCCTCCTCGAGCCGGCCCGGCGCTACAAGGCGACCGGCTGGGCCAGCCTCGGCGAGGCCGACGGGCCGCCCGCGTGGGACGTCGTGGCCGATCACCTCCGGAGCGTCCGGCGGGTGAAGCTCGACCCGCGCGCGCGCGTCCGGCTCGCCCGTACCTTTCGTGAGGGAGGCTGACATGAGCAGCGCGCACTGGACGATCGCGGTGATCACGGCCGGCATGCTCGCGTTGAGCGCCGCTGGCGCAGAGGCGTCGCACTCGGCGGAGTATCCCAAGAAGCACAAGGTTTTGTATCACCTCAACGAAGGTGGCGTGGAGAAGGCGAAGGCTGTGCTGGTCAACATCGAGAACCACGTCCAGGTCGTCGGCTGGAAGAACATCGAGGCGCTCGAGCTGGTGGTCCACGGGCCCGCGCTCCGCACGTTCCTCGCGAGGGACATCGATCCCGACGTGCGCGGCAAGCTCGAGACCCTCCTGGCCGGCGGGCTCAGGTTCGATGCTTGCCAGATCACGATGACGCGGCAGAAGGTCGATCCCAAGGACCTGTTCCAGGGCGTGACGGTGGTGCCGAGCGGCGTCGCGCGGGTGATGGAGCTGCAGGAGGTGGGCTACGCGTACGTCAAGCCGTAGCCTGGCGCTCGCCGTCCTGGCGATCGGCCTGTCGCTGCTGCCCGCCGCCGCGGCGGACGACGCCCTCGACGATCTCCTGTCCGACTTCCAGGTCGCCCCGCTCGGCGACCAGGTGCCGCCGCCCTTCACCCTGGAGTCGGTCGACCGCAAGCCGGTCTCGCTCGCCGACCTTCGCGGCCGCGCCGCCTTCCTCTATTTCTGGGAGAGCGGCTGACCGTACTGCGCGAGGGAGTTACCCTCGACGATCGAGCAGGTCCACCGGGACTTCAAAGACCAAGGGCTCGCGGTCTTCGCGATCAACCTCGGCGAGGAGCGTGACACGCTGGCGGCCTGGCTGAAGAGCCGGAGCGTCACGTCCACGGTGCTCCTCGATGCCACGGGCGCCGTCGCGAAGAGCTACGGGATCGCGTACACGCCGACCGTGTTCCTCGTCGATCGCGACGGCAAGCTTGTCGGCAAATGCATCGGCGTCCGCCCATGGACCGGGGACAAGGGACGCGCGCTCCTCCGTCTGCTGCTGGCCCGCTGATCGAGACCCCCTCCGATTCCCGGTCGTCTTCCAGATCAGTGGCGCCGGCAACGCCGACGCTCGAATAGTGGCAGTTCCGACGCACCACGAGCCTGGGTTCCCGGCTAAGATGGGGCCGCTGTGATGCGTGCGGTGGCGATTCCCTTTGTTCCGCGAGAGGGGGGTGTCATGGGATTCGACGGGCAGGCGTTCGTGAAGCAATTCAACACGGTGTGGAACGGGCACGATGTCGACGGGATCCTCTCCATGATGACCGACGACGTGATCTTCGAGGCGTCGTTCGGCAAGGATCCCTGGGGGGCGCGTGCCGTCGGCACGCCGGCGGTCCGCGAGTTCCTCGAAGACATGTTCCGGCGGATTCCCGACGTGCGCTGGGACGAGATCCGGCACTTCGCCTGCCCCGAGGAGGCCGTGGTCGAATGGCTGACGACCGGGACCCCTCGAGGGGGCACCCGCTACGAGGTGCAGGGCTGCGACATCCTCACCCTGCACAACGGGAAGATCGCGGCCAAGCGGTCGTACCGCAAGGCGCAGCTCTGACGGGACCCCGACCCCGCGAGGCCCCGCTCTTCGAGCGACCTACATCGGCCTCGACGAGACGATCGCGGCGTAGAGCTCGATCTGCCGGTAGAAGTGGCGGAGCACGTAGTGCTCGTTGATGTCGTGCTGCTGATTGTTGCTGTTGGCTGCGGGAATCCACAGGCAGGGAATGCCCAGGACGTCCGTGAAGACGTGGAGCGGAAGCGTGCCACCGAGGATCGGTAGCGCCACCGGCTCCTCATCACTCTGCTCCTCCAGCAGGCGCAGCAGCCAGCCGAACTCGGGCCGCGCCGGCGAGGTGTAGCTGGCGGGCTGGCCGGTGGCTTGCACCGTGAACGTGACGCCTGGCGTACGGCTCTGGTGCTCGGCGACCGTGCTCTGGACGAGCTCGCGCATCGCGCCGAGCGGGGTGTCGGGCGTCAGCCTGATGTCGAGCCGCGCGTGGGCCGAGCGCGGAATGATCGTCCGGCGCAGGGTCGGTGAGGCGCCGTCGGTCATGAAGTGGTTGATGTTGACGGTGGGCCGAAGAAACGGCGTCCACACCGCCTTGTCTTCCCACTTCGCGAAGACTTCGCTCGCCTCGCGCCGGAACGTGTCGTGCTCGGATGCCCAGGCTCGGGCGCGGTCCTCGATGTCGGCGATGAGGCGGGCGAGTGGGAGGACCGGATTCGGCACGATGTTGCCGTAGTTGCCGGAGTGAACCGACGTCGCCTGGCCGTTGTCCGCGACGATGTCCACCGTGAGGAGGCCGCGCACCCCCATCACCAGCGTCGGCGCGTTCTTCTGCTTCGGCCCATCCGAGCCGATCAGGATATCGGCGGCGAGCCGGGGTCCGTGAGCCCGGGCGATCGCTTCCAGGTTCGGGCTGCCGTGCTCCTCCTCGCCGTCGAGGATGATCTTCACCCTCCAGCGGGCGGTGCCGGCGCGGACGGCGTCCATCGCGCCGAGGACGTTCGAGAGGTGCTGGCCCTTGTTGTCGGCGCCGCCGCGCGCCACGACCACCACGTGCTCCAGGGCGCGGTCGTCGAGCGCGCGCGGGTCGACCGGCCTGGCGTCGAGGAAATACGCGGGCACGAACGGCTCGCACTTCACACCCCGCCACTGCCACCGTGCCACGTCCCCGGTGGGCTGGACGTCGTAGTGGCCATACAGGAGCAGCGTCGGCGCTCCCTTCGGTCCCGGTAGCTCTCCGTAGAGCGCCGGGGTCCCCTGGCCGTCGACCGGCGCCAGCGGCGAGAGCTCGAGCCCGACACCACGCCAGAGGCCTCGGACCGCTTCCACCATCTCCGGCGTCACCTGGCGACTGATCGTCGGGATGCGCAGATAGCGATCGAGCAGCTCGAGCCGGTCGTGACGGAGCGACATGCGAGTGGCGGTAGTATAGCGCTGACGATGGGCGCGAAACTCATGGGCCGGGTCCTCGGCGTTGCCTCGCTTTCGGTGCTGTTCGCCTTCGCCGATCTCAGGGCGCAGCCGGCTGGCAAGGTCCCCCACGTCGGCTTCCTGCATCCCGGCGCGCCGCCGAACTCGAGTGCCGATGTGTTCACGCGGAGCCTGCGCGAGCTCGGATACGTCGAGGGGCGCAGCATCGCGATCGAATTCCGATGGGCCGAAGGACGGCTGGAGCGCCTTCCCGGTCTCGCGGCCGAGCTCGTTCGCCTCAAGGTCGACGTCATCGTGGTCGGCTCGACGCCCGCCATCCGCGCCGTCGCGCAGGCGACCAAGACCATTCCCGTCGTCATGACGGTCGTCGCCGATCCGGTGGCCTCGGGCTTCGTCACGAGCCTCGCGCGCCCCGGCGGCAATCTCACGGGGCTGACCCTCATCTCTCCGGAACTTTCGGGCAAACGGATCGAGCTGCTCAGGGAAGCGGCGCCTCGCCTGACACGGCTGGCCGTGCTCTGGAACCCGTCTAACCCGTCCCACGGTGAGACGCTGAAGGAAAGCGAGACGAGGGCGCGGACGCTCGGTCTCCGCACCTTGCCGGTGGAGGTGCGGCGCGCCGAAGACATCGATCGCGCTTTCACCACGATCGCCCGGGAACGCGCCTCGGCCCTGTTCGTACTGGATGACGTGCTTCTGTTCGAGGAACGCCAGTTGATCGCCGAGATGGCGCTGCGGAATCGATTGCCCACGGTGTTCGGGATCAGCGGTTTCGCCGAGGCCGGCGGCCTCATGGCCTACGGCGCGAGGCAGAGCGATCTCTACAGGCGGGCAGCGCTCTTCGTCGACCGGATCCTCAAGGGCGCCAAGCCGGCCAATCTGCCGATCGAACAGCCGACGAGCTTCGAGCTGGTCATCAACCTCAAGACCGCAAAGACGCTTGGCCTCACGATTCCAGACGCGCTTCGCCTGCGCGCCGACCGCCTGCTCGAATAGATGATCGCCCGCTCCAGGCTCGAGCTCCAGCGAAGCCGGGTGTGGCGTCCGTAGGATCTCGGGTTGATCGGGCGCCGCGGAGCCAGGCCGCACCTTTCTCAGGCCACCCTCGGTCTGCGCCGGCCTCACGGACCCCGCTACAGTGATCTGGCTCGCTCGGCTGATGGCTCCGGAGGCCGCCAGGCTCGCCCGGGATCCCAAGGCTGTCGTGTTCCTGCCGCTCGGGGCGATCGAGCAGCATGGCCCGCATCTACCGCTTCTGGTCGACTGGCGCGGCGGCGCCGAGGAGCTGGCACGCAGGATCGCGCCGCATCTGAGGCGCGCCGGCTGGCGGCCGGTGCTCGCTCCATCGATCCCGTACGGCGTCAGCACACTCGCCATCGGTTGGCCGGGCACGGTGTCGCTCTCGGTGCCGACGCTCCGGCGGCTCATCGTCGAGGTCGTGGCCGGCCTCGCGAGCCATGGCTTCCGGCGATTCGTTCTGGCGAACTATCAGGCGGACCCGGATCACCTCCGGGCGATGGCGGCCGCGCGGCGCGAGCTCACCCGGCGCGAGTGCGTGCAGGTTCTCATCGCGGGGTTCGAGCCAGGGGCTCGGCCGCCGACCCCGATGGCGAACCCCCGCGTCCTGGCGCTCATGCGGAGCCCCAACCCCACGGCCGAGTGGCACGCGGGCGAGCTCGAGACGGCCTTCATGCTCGCGGCCGACAGGCCGCTGGTGCGGGAACGGATCGCGCGACGCCTGCCCCCGGCCTGGTTCGACTTCCGCGGCGCCCTCGCGCGAGGCGAACGCAACTTCCGCCGCCTCGGCCCCGGCGGCGCCGGCTACTTCGGCTGGCCCGCGGCGGCGCGCGCCAAGACCGGCCGCGAGGCGATGGCGTTGCGGGGTCGGCTCATCGCCGAACGGCTCGTCCGCGCGCTCGGAAACCGGCCCCGTTCTTGACCACGTCGGCGCCGCGCGTTAGAGTGAAGCGCATTCAAATCGACGAGATGAGCCGCAATACGTTCGTTTGTAGCCTCACGAGAGGGCACACCGGATTCAGGGCCGGCTCGGCGCCGAACGCCGCGCGGGGAGAGCAACTCTGATGGCCAGCAAGGTGAAGATCCCGAAGGGCGACAAGTGATGGCGCGACCGAAGATCACGGTCGTCGGCGCCGGCAACGTCGGCGCGACCGTCGCCCAGTACGCGGTGGAGAAGGAGCTCGGCGACGTCGTGCTGATGGACGTGATCGAGGGCATCCCCCAGGGCAAGTCGCTCGACCTGGCTCAGGCCGGCCCGGTGCACGGGTTCGACTCGTCGCTGGTTGGCACGAACGGCTACGACGAGACGGCCGACTCCGACGTGGTCGTCATCACCGCTGGCATGGCGCGCAAGCCCGGCATGACGCGCGACGACCTTCTGTTCAAGAACGCCGAGATCGTCGGCTCGGTCGTCGAGCAGGTGGCGCGGCGCTCGCGCAACGCCATCCTGGTCCTGGTCACCAATCCGCTCGACGCGATGGTGCAGCTCGCGTGGAAGAAGTCGGGGTTCCCGCCGGAGCGGGTCATCGGCATGGCCGGCGTGCTCGACTCGGCGCGGTTCCGCACGTTCATCGCGCGCGAGCTCAACGTCTCGGTGGAGAACGTCACCGCGTTCGTCCTGGGCGGGCACGGCGACACCATGGTGCCGCTGCCGCGCTATTCGACGGTGGCCGGCATCCCGATCACCGATCTCCTTTCGAAGGATAGGATCGACGCGCTGGTCACCCGCACCGCCAACGGCGGCGCCGAGATCGTGAACTTCCTGAAGTCGGGCAGCGCCTACTACGCGCCCGGCGCTTCGGCGGTGGAGATGGTCGAGGCCATCCTGAAGGACAAGAAGAAGATCCTGCCGTGCGCCGCGTACCTGAGTGGCCAGTACGGGGTGCGCGGGCTCTACGTGGGCGTGCCGGTCAAGCTCGGCCGCTCGGGCGTCGAGCAGATCGTCGAGATCACGCTAACGCCGGACGAGCAGGCGGCGTTCAAGAAGTCTGTCGACGCGGTGCGGGAGCTGGTCGACAAGCTGAAGCTCTAGCCGAGGAGCCGGGAGATGGCGAAGCGAACGAAGGCCAGCGCGAGGAAGAAAGGGGCCGCCCGGAAGGCGGTCGGGCCGGTGAAGCCGATTCCGGCCGCCTACCACGTGAGAGACGTTCATGTCAGCGCGATCGTCGACGCGGTCAAGAAGCTCTGCATCGACGCCAACCTCGAGCTCGAGCCGGACATGCTGCGCGCCTTCGACCGGGCGCTGACCACCGAGCGCTCCCCGGCCGGCAAGCAGGTGCTGCAGATCCTGAAGGACAACGCGCAGATGGCGAAGACCCGGCGTATCCCGTACTGCCAGGACACCGGCTTCGTCGTGTGCTTCGTCGAGCTCGGCCAGGACGTGCACGTGACTGGCGGGGCGCTCGACGATGCGATCAACGAGGGCGTGCGCCAGGGCTACACGCAAGGCTTCCTCCGAGCCTCGATCGTGACGTCGCCATTCGACCGCGTGAACACCGGCGACAACACGCCGGCGGTGATCCACGTCGACGTGGTGCCGGGCGCCGAGCTCAAGCTCGCGATCATGGCCAAGGGCGGCGGCTGCGAAAACCGTTCGAAGTACACGATGCTGACCCCGGCCGCGGGCATTGAGGGCGTGAAGGACTTCATCATCGATTGCGTGAAGACGGCGGGCCCGGACGCGTGCCCGCCGCTCATCCTGGGCGTGGGCGTCGGCGGCACGTTCGAGAAGGCCGCGCTCCTGTCGAAGAAGGCGCTGTTCCGCGAGGTCGGCTCCGCGAATCCGGATCCCATGCTCGACGCGCTGGAGAAGGAGCTGCTCGAGCGCGCCAACCGGCTTGGCATCGGCCCGCAGGGCTATGGCGGCGACACGACGTCGTTCGGCATCCACGTGCTCACGTATCCCTGCCACATCACGTCGCTGCCGGTGGCGGTGACGATCGAGTGCCACGCGCATCGTCACAAGGAAGCCACGCTGTGACAGGGGCTCCCGGGAAGATTATTTGGACGGAGGTCGACGAAGCGCCCGCGCTGGCCACCTACTCGCTGCTGCCGATCATCCGGAAATTCACCGGGGGGACCGGCATCACGATCGAAACGGCGGATATCTCCCTGGCGGGGAGAATTCTCGCCAATTTCCCGGAAGGCCTGACCGCGGCCCAACGCGTGCCGGACTGGCTGACGCAACTGGGCGAGCTGGCGAAGAGACCCGAAGCCAACATCGTCAAGCTGCCGAACATCAGCGCGTCGGTTCCGCAGCTCAAGGCCGCGATCAGAGAGCTGCAGGCGCACGGTTATAAAGTTCCGGACTACCCCGAAAATCCGGCGAGCCCTGGGGAGCAGGCGATCAAGACGCGCTACGCGAAAGTGCTGGGAAGCGCCGTGAACCCCGTGCTGCGGGAAGGGAACTCCGACCGGCGGGCCGCCGGCGCGGTGAAGGAATACGCGAAGAAGCACCCGCACAAGATGGGCCGATGGCCGGCGGATTCGAAAGCGCACGTCGCCACCATGAGCCGCGGCGACTTCGCGACCAACGAGAAATCGGTGACCGTCCGCGAGGCGACCACCGTCCGGATCGAGTTCGCCGACAAGAACGGCAAGGTCACGGTCTTGAAGGACGGGATCGCGCTCAAGGCTGGCGAGGTGATCGACGGCAGCTTCATGAGCGGAGCGGCGCTGGTGAGCTTCCTCGAGCAGCAGATGGAGGACGCGAAGAAGCAGGGCGTGCTCTTCTCCATCCACCTCAAAGCCACGATGATGAAGGTCTCCGATCCGATCATCTTCGGCTATGCCGTGCGGACGTTCTTCCGGGACGTCTTCGACAAGCATGCGGCGGCCTTCAAAGAGATCGGCGTCGATCCGAACAACGGCCTGGGGGAGCTGTACGCAGCGATCAAGCGCTTGCCACAGGCGAAACAGGCGCAGATCGAAGCGGACATCCAGGCGTGCTACGCCAAGCGGCCCGCCCTGGCGATGGTCAACTCGGACAAGGGGATCACCAACCTGCACGTGCCGAGCGACGTGATCATCGACGCCTCGATCCCCCCGATGATCCGCGACTCCGGGCAGATGTGGGGACCGGACGGCAAGCTCCACGACGCGAAGGCGGTCATCCCCGACCACAGCTACGCGCCGCTCTACCACGAGGCCATCGAGCACTGTAAGCAGCACGGCGCGTTCGACCCGAAGACCATGGGCACCGTTCCGAACGTCGGGTTGATGGCCCAGCAGGCCGAAGAGTACGGCTCCCACGACAAGACCTTCCAGATCCCGGCGGCCGGCACGGTCCGCGTCGTCGACGAGCGGGGCACGACGCTGATCGAGCACGCCGTGGAAGAGGGCGATATCTGGCGTGCCTGTCAGGTGAAGGATGCGCCGATCCGCGACTGGGTGAAGCTCGCCGTCACCCGTGCGAGGATCACCGGCGCGCCCGCGGTCTTCTGGCTCGACAAGAACCGGGCGCACGACGCACAGCTCATCGACAAGGTGACGCGGTACCTTCAAGACCACGACACCAGCGGACTCGATATCCGGATCATGTCCGTCGCCGAAGCCGCGCGCTTCTCGCTGGAGCGGATGAGGGCCGGCAAGGACACGATCTCGGTGACCGGCAACGTCCTGCGCGACTACAACACGGACCTGTTCCCGATCCTCGAGCTCGGCACCAGCGCGAAGATGCTCTCCATCGTGCCGCTCATGGACGGCGGCGCCCTCTTCGAGACCGGCGCTGGCGGTTCGGCCCCCAAGCATGTGGAGCAGTTCCTGGAAGAGGGACATCTCCGGTGGGATTCGCTCGGCGAGTTCCTCGCCCTTGCGGAGTCGTTCGATCACATGGCCCGCGTCGCCAACAACGCCAAGGCGAAGGTGTTCACCGATACGCTCCACACGGCCAACACCAAGTTCCTGGACCGCGACAAGTCGCCGTCCCGCAAGGTGGGCGAGCTGGACACGCGCGGAAGCCACTTCTACCTCGCCATGTACTGGGCGGAGGCGCTGGCCGCACAGACCCAGGACACGGAGCTTCAGGCGCGCTTCGCCAAAGTGGCGAGGGAGCTCGTGGAGAACGAGGCCAAGATACTCGCCGAGCTGAAGGCCGCGCAGGGAAGACCGATCGAGATCGGCGGTTACTTCCGGCCCAATCCCGAACTGGCGTCAAAGGCGATGCGCCCAAGCCCGACGCTCAATGCCATCGTGGACGCCATCTCCTGACCATGAGCATCACGACCGCTGCCGACGGCATCAAAGACGTCACGACGCCGCTCAGCGACTCCGACGTCGAATCGCTGAAGACCGGTGATCGCGTGCGGATCACCGGCGTGCTCTACACGGCGCGCGACGCGGCCCACGGCCGCCTCTTCCCGCTGATCGAGCGAGGCGAGCCGCTGCCGATCGACGTCCGCGGCCAGGTCATCTACTACACGGGCCCCTCGCCGGCGCGCCCGGGCGATATCGTGGGGTCCATTGGCCCTACCACGGGCGGACGGATGGACAAGTTCACGCCGGCGCTGCTCAAGCTCGGGCTCAAGGGCACGATGGGCAAGGGGGCGCGCTCGCAGGTTGTGAAAGACGCCTTCAGGCAGTACAAGGGCGTCTACTTCGGTGCGATCGGCGGCGCCGGCGCGGTCCTCTCACGCTTCGTCAAGAAGGTGGCCATCGTCGCCTACGAGGATCTCGGCACCGAGGCCATCCGCCGTCTCGAGGTGGAGGACTTCCCGGCGATCGTCGTGAACGACTGTCACGGTGGCGATCTCTACGAGGAGGGAATGGCTCGATATGCCCGGTGACGACGGCTACCAGCACGACCTGCTCGTGATCGGCGGTGGCGGAGCGGGCCTCCGCGCCGCAATCGCCGCGGCAGAGGAGTCGAACCGGCTGTCCATCGCGGTGCTCTCGAAGGTCTATCCCATGCGCAGCCACACCGTGTCGGCCGAGGGTGGCACCGCGGCCGTCATGCGTGAGAACGACAGCCTCGACACGCACGCGAAGGACACGATCTTCGGGAGCGACTTCCTCGCCGACCAGGACGTGGTGGAGGTGTTCGTCAAGGAGGCCCCGGGCGAGGTGATCCAGCTCGAGCACTGGGGCTGCCCGTGGAGCCGAGACCCCGACGGGCGCGTGAGCGTCCGCCCCTTCGGCGGCATGACCGTGAACCGAACGCTCTACGCCGCCGACAAGACCGGCTTCCACATGCTCCATGCCCTCTTCCAGACCTCGCTCAAGTACGAGAAGATCACGCGCTACGACGAGTGGTTCGCGACCTCGTTGCTGATTGAAGACGGCAAGGTCTGTGGTGTGACGGCCCTGAACCTCCACGACGGTCAGATGCGCCCGATCGTCGCCAAAGCGGTGATCATGTGCACCGGTGGCGCCGGGCGAATCTTCCCGTTCACGACCAACGCCGCCATCAAGACCGGGGACGGCATGGCGCTCGCCTACCGCGCCGGGGTTGCGCTGAAGGACATGGAGTTCGTCCAGTACCACCCGACGGGGCTGCCGGGAACCGGCATCCTCATCACGGAGGCTGCCCGCGGCGAGGGTGGGCATCTCAAGAACAAGGACGGCTACCGATACCTCCAGGATTACGGGCTCGGTCCGCCGACGGACACGCCGGTGCATCGCAAGATGGAACTGGGGCCGCGAGATATCCTTTCACGCTGCCACATCCAGGAGCATCAGAAGGGGCGGACGTTCGACGGGCCCTACGGCCACTACGTCCACCTGGACCTCCGGCACCTCGGGGAGAAGCTGATCGACAAGAATCTCCCCTTCGTCCGGGAGTTGGCGCGGAACTACGTCGGCATCGACCCGGTCCATGAGCCGATCCCCGTCCGGCCGGTGGTGCACTACATGATGGGCGGGATCTCCACCGACATCACCGGGAAGACTTCGCTCAATGGCCTCTACGCCGCGGGGGAGGCAGCGTGCGTCTCCATCAACGGTGCCAACCGTCTGGGCTCGAACTCGCTCACGGAGCTGCTCGTCTTCGGCGCTCGCGCCGGCCGGGCCGCGGCGCGGCATGCGCTGGAGCGGCCGGCGCTCCGGTCAAACCCGCTCGCGCAGCTCGCCAGCGACGAACGCAGGCGCCTGGATCAGCGATTTCTCCGTGCAGACGGGCGGGAGAAGATCGCCGACATCCGGGAGGAGATGCAGAAGGCCCTGGAGAGCGGCTGCGGCATCTACCGGGATCGGGCGACGATGGAAGGGGCCTGCCAAACCCTCCGCAAGCTCCGCGAGCGCTTTGCCCACATCAGCCTCGCGGACAAGGACGCGGTCTTCAACACCGAACTGATTGCGGCGCTGGAACTCGAGTGTACGCTGGACGTCGCGGAGACGGTGGCTCGTTCGGCGCTCGCGCGCGAGGAGTCCAGGGGGTCTCACACCCGCACCGACTTCCCGAAGCGCGACGACGCGCGGTTCCTCAAGCACTCGCTCGCCTACCAGACGCCGGACGGCCCGCGCATCGAATACCTGCCGGTGACGATCACCCGCTGGCCTCCCGAGGAGCGCAAGTATTAGGAATCCGTTCCGCGCGAGGGAGGCTGGATGTTGAGTGAGAGGAGCAGCGATGACCGAGGAGACGATGACCCTAGAGGTGACCCGTTACCGCCCCGGCCACGACCGCGAACCGCGCACCCAGTCCTTTACCGTCCCGTATCGCACGGACTGGGTGGTCCTCGATGCCCTGAATCACATCAAGGACCGGATCGACGGCACGCTGTCGTATCGATGGTCGTGCCGCATGGGGGTGTGCGGGAGCTGCGGCATGATGGTGAACGGCGTCCCCAAGCTCACCTGCGCGGCCTTCCTCCGAGACTACCGCCCAGGGCCGATTCGGGTGGAACCGCTGGCCAACTTCCCGGTCATCCGGGATCTCGTCATCGCCCTCGACGACTTCATGGAGAAGCTTCGCCGCGTCAAGCCCTGGATCATCCGCGCAGTGGAGAAGCCGGTCTCCGACGGCGAATACCTGCAAACGCCTGCCCAGCTCGACGCGTACAAGCAGTTCAGCATGTGCATCAACTGCATGCTCTGCTACGCGGCCTGCCCCGTGTACGGCCTCGAGCCGGCGTTCCTCGGCCCCGCCGCGATCGCCCTGGCTTACCGCTACAATCTCGATTCCCGGGACGAAGGCTATCGCCTGCGTGAGCCGGTGCTCTCCGAGGCCGTTGGCGTCTGGGAGTGCACCTTCGTCGGGGAGTGCTCGGTGGTCTGTCCGAAGGGGGTTGACCCGGCGGCCGCCATCCAGCGCTCGAAGCTGGCGGGCGCCACGGATTGGCTCCTGTCGATGATCATGCCGTGGGCGGGTCGGCGATGACGGCGCCGCGCGTCGAGCGTCCGGGACTCTTCTACCCGAAGCTGCCCGCCACCTGGTGGCTCCGGAACGCCAACTATTTCCGGTTCATGCTGCGCGAGCTGTCGAGCGTGTTCATTGCGCTGTTCCTGGTGGTCTTCCTAGTCCAGCTCCACCGGCTTTCCCAGGGACCGGGGGCCTACGCCGCCTACCTGGAAACCCTCAGGGCTCCGGGATGGATCATCTTCCACGTCGTGGCGCTCGCGTTCGCGCTCTATCACAGCGTGACCTGGTTCAACCTGACGGGCGTCGTCCAGGTCGTCCGTCTCGGGGAGCGTCAGGTGCCGCCGCGGCTGGTCGCCGGAGCGAGCTTCGCCCTCTGGGCGGTCGTGTCAGTCGTCCTGCTCTGGTTCCTGCTCCGAGGCTGAGCTGTGGCGACGCGAAAGACCAGCGAACCTTTCTGGTGGCTGCTGTTCGCGGCGGGCGGGATGGTGGCCGCTCTTCTCGTGCCCGTCCATCTGCTCGTCCACGGCCTTGCCGTTCCGCTCGGGTGGACCTCGATCAGCCACGCGCGGATGCTGGCGCTCGCCGGGCACCCGCTGGTCAAGCTCTATCTGTTCGCGCTGATCGCGCTCCCGCTCTACCACTGGGCCCATCGCTTCCGGTTCATCCTGGAGGACCTCGGGCTGCGCGGTCTCAGAACGCCGATCGCGATCCTGTGCTACGGGGCTGCGGTGCTCGGGACCGTGGCCACCCTGTGGGTGCTGTGGCAGATCTAACGCGGCACAGCGCCGTGCGCCGACCGCGCTCGTCCGTATGAAGATTCACGAGTACCAGGCCAAGGCCCTCCTGCGCGAGTTCGGCGTGCCCGTCCCCAACGGCGACGTCGCCACGACGCCGGCGGAGGCGAAGGCGGTGGCCACGCGGCTCGGCGGCCGGGTCGTCGTCAAGGCGCAGGTGCACGCCGGCGGCCGTGGCAAGGCCGGCGGCATCAAGCTGGCCGACGACCCGGAGGCGACCGAGCGCGCCGCGCGGCAGATCCTGGGCATGAAGCTCACGACCCCCCAGACGCCGCCGGAGGGCATCCGGGTGCGGTCGGTGCTCGTCGAGGAAGCCTCGGCCGCCGAGCGGGAGCTCTACCTCTCGATCACCCTCGACCGCGCGCGCGCGACCCACGTCGTCATGGCCTCCGAAGCCGGCGGCATGGAGATCGAGGAGGTCGCGGCGCGCTCGCCCGAGAAGATCATTCGGGAGTGGGCGCACCCCGCGCTCGGCGTCCAGGACTACCAGGCGCGCCATCTCGCCTATGGCTTGCGACTCGCCGGCGACCAGTTCAGGCAGGCGGTGGCCCTGATCCGGAGTCTCTGCGCCCTCTACCTTGCCCGTGACTGCTCGCTGGCCGAGATCAACCCCCTGGTCGTCACGAAGGACGGCCGGGTGCTGGCGCTCGACGCCAAGCTCAACTTCGACGACAACGCTCTCTGGCGCCACAAGGGCATTGCCGCCCTCCGGGACGTCAACGAGGAGGATCCGCTCGACGTCGAGGCGTCGAAGTACAACCTGAACTACATCAAGCTCGACGGCCACGTGGGCTGCATGGTCAACGGGGCCGGCCTTGCCATGGCGACGATGGACATCGTGAAGCTGGCCGGCGGGGAGCCCGCGAACTTCCTCGACGTCGGCGGCGGGGCGTCGCCCGAGCAGATCGAGAACGCGTTCAGGATCCTCTCGTCCGATCCGAGGGTGAAAGCCGTGTTCATCAACGTCTTCGGCGGCATCCTGCGCTGCGACCGCCTGGCCGCGGGCGTCATCGCCGCCATTCGGAAGCTCGGCCTGCGGCTCCCGGTCGTGGTCCGGATGGAGGGGACCAACGTGGAGCTGGGCCGGCAGATGCTGGCCGAGTCGGGCCTGCCGCTGACGAACGCCGACGACATGGGCGATGGCGCGACGAAGGCGGTGGCCCTCGCACGGGGCTAGCCGGTGGCTGCCGCTCCTTCTTCTGACGGCCGGCGTCGCCGCCAGCGTCAGCTGCTGGAGACCGGCTGATGAGCGGGCTTACGAGGACGTGGTCGCGACGATGTCGATGGTGAAGGCGAAGGCGTTCTTCGAGAAGTACCCGCGGAGCGCGTACCGAGACCGGCTCGCCGACGACATGATCGGCTGGTGCCGACGCGAGGACACGGAGACGTGCTATGAGATCATCGTGCGGACGATGCCGAGCGACCATCGCCGCTATCAGGAAGTGGTCGATGTCTACGAAGAGCGGCTTGCCGATAAGCGCCGAAAGACCAAGAGATAAGTGAGCATCCTCGTCGATCGGTCCACGCGCGTGGTCGTCCAAGGCATCACCGGCCGTGAAGGAGCGTTCCACGCCGCGCGGTGCAAGGAGTACGGGACGGTTGTCGTCGGCGGCGTGACGCCGGGCAAGGGCGGAACGACGCACGATGGCTTCCCGGTCTGGAATACGGTCGCCGAGGCGGTGGCGAGCGAACGGGCGAACTGCGCGCTGATCTTCGTTCCGCCGCCGGCGGCCGCCGACGCAATCATGGAAGCCGCCGCGGCGGCGGTCTCCCTCGTCGTCTGCATCACCGAGGGGATCCCGATCGGCGATATGGTCAGGGCCAAGCACTATCTCGCCGGGACCCCGAGCCGGCTGATCGGGCCGAACTGCCCCGGTGTCATCACGCCGGGCCAGGCCAAGATCGGCATCATGCCCGGCCACATCCACCGGGCGGGGCCGGTCGGCGTCGTCTCGCGCAGCGGCACGCTGACCTACGAGGTCGTGGGCCAGCTCACGGGGCGCGGCATCGGGCAATCGACGTGCGTCGGGATCGGCGGCGACCCCGTCCACGGCACCAGCTTCGTCGACGTGCTGCGGCTCTTCAACGACGATCCCGACACCCGGGCCATCATGATGATCGGCGAGATCGGCGGCACCGCCGAGGAGGATGCGGCGGCGTTCGTCAAGTCGCAGGTGAAAAAGCCGGTGGTCGCGTTCATCTGCGGTCAGACGGCGCCGCCCGGACGGCGGATGGGCCATGCCGGCGCGATCATCGCAGGGGGCAAGGGGACGGCGGCGGAGAAGATGAAAGCGCTCGAGGATGCCGGGGCCACGCTCGTCACGAGCCCGGCCGACATGGGGGCCACGATGGCGAAGGTGATCGGACGATGACGATTCAGCGGACGCTCGCCATCGTCAAGCCCGACGCCGTGGCCAAGGGCGTCGCCGGGGAGATCATCACCCGCATCGAGCGCGCCAGCTTCACGATCCTCGCGGCGAAGCTCGTCCACATGTCGCTCGCCGAGGCGCGCGGCTTCTACATCGTCCACCGGGAGCGGCCCTTCTATGACAGCCTCTGCGCGTTCATGACTCAGGGCCCGTGCATGCCCATGGTCCTCGAGGGAGAGAGTGCGATTCAACGTTGGCGTGATCTAATGGGAGCGACGGATCCGGCGAAGGCCGCGTCGGGGACGATCCGCAAGGACTTCGCCACATCAATCGAAGCGAACGCGGTGCACGGCTCCGACTCTCCGGAGTCGGCATC
Source organism: Candidatus Rokuibacteriota bacterium (assembly GCA_023249095.1). Lineage (GTDB taxonomy): Bacteria > Methylomirabilota > Methylomirabilia > Rokubacteriales > CSP1-6 > AR31. Next base: position 22,877 of record JAHFDK010000064.1, read on the forward strand.
GTTCGAGATCCCGTACTTCTTCTCGAGCTTCGAGCTCTGCCCCCGATAGATCCCGACACGTTCGCCGCGCCGCTCGGCGCCCGGGAGCGCTGGTCGTCGCTTGCGGCCGTTGTCCTCGGCGTCCTCGGCACGACCATCCTCGGGGTGGTGCTCACCGCGCGCAGCGGTGATCTGCGCTGGCTGTTCCTGGGGCTGCCCCTCGCGGTCGTGCTTCTTCTCGTCGGGCGGCTTGCGCCGATCGGCTACCGTCTGGTCGGGGAGGGCGTGCACATCGAGCGCAAGGCGGGTGCGAAGGTCATCGCGTATCGGGCAATCCACGGGGTCGATCGGGAAGCTCGCCCGGTCAACGGCCTCACCCTCACGGGGTCGAGGGGCGTGTTCGGCCGGTTCGGCCGCTTCTGGAACCGGCATCTCGGCTTCTATCGCCTCTACGTTGCGAACGGCGACGACGTGGTGTGGCTGGCGACCGACGACGGCTGGGTCGGTCTGTCGCCCGACCGGCCGGCCGAGTTCGTCGAGCGGCTCCAGGGCCGCCTCGTTATACTCGACCGGGCCAGAAACGCCGGATGACGCGTGTCGGCCCGGCCTCCGGAGGGAAGGGCATGGTCTTCGCAACGTTGAAGTACGAGCTCACCGACGGGATCGCCGTTGTCACCATCAACCGTCCCGAGAAGAACAACGCGATCTCGATGGAGATGCGCGCCGACTTCCGTGCCCTGGCCGACGAGTTGTACGCGAACGAGGCGGTCCGGGTAGTGGTGTTCACGGGCACCGGCAAGACGTTCTGCGTCGGCGCCGACGTGTCGACGTTCGAGACGGACTGGAACACGCCGGTATTCCGCGCCAACACGCGGCTGCTCACGAGCTTCTTCAACGATCTCGAAGCTCTCGAGAAGCCGCTCATCGCCGCGATCAACGGCACGTGCGTCGGCGGGGGGCTCGAGCTAGCGCTGGCCTGCGATCTTCGGATCGCCGCGCGCTCGGCGCGTTTCGGCCTGCCCGAGAACAACCTCGGGCTCATCCCGGGCATCGGAGGCTGCTCCCGGCTCGTCAAGCTCGTCGGGTTCGGGCACGCCAAGGAGCTCGTGTTGACGGGCGAGATCGTCAGCGCCGACGAGGCGCTGCGCTGCGGCCTCGTGAACCGTGTCGTGGAAGATGCCGAGCTCGAGAGCGAGGCCAGCGCGCTCGCGGCACGGCTCGCCGCCAAGGCGCCGCAGGCGCTCGGCCTGGCCAAGCGGGTGATCCAGAGCTGCGTGAGCGCCGACCTCCACACCGCCCGGACCCTCGAGAGCTTCGGCCAGTCGATCCTCATCAAGACCGCGGACCACCGAGAGGGTGTGAAGGCCTTCCGGGAGAAGCGCCGCCCGCGGTTCGAAGGTCGCTGAGGGACGACGAGATGAAGATCACCAAGGTCCTGGTCGCGAACCGAGGCGAGATCGCGGTGCGGGTGATCCGCGCCTGCCGCGAGCAGGGGATCGCCTCGGTGGCCGTGTTCTCGGAGGCTGACCGCGAGGCACTCCACGTCCTCATGGCCGACGAGGCGTACCCGATCGGGCCGCCCCCTCCGGCCGAGAGTTACCTCGCGATCGACAAGCTGGTGCGCGTCGCCAAGGCCGCCGGCGCCGACGCCGTCCACCCGGGCTACGGGTTTCTCGCCGAGAATGCCGGGTTCGCCGAGGCCTGCGGCGCCGCCGGGCTCATCTTCGTCGGGCCGCCGGCGAAGGCGATCCGTGCGCTGGGCGACAAGACGGCGGCGCGCCGGATCGCGCGCGGGCTCGGCGTCCCGACGGTCCCGGGAACGTTTGAGCCGGTGTCCGGTCACGAGGCGGTGCGCGCGGCATCCCGCGAGATCGGCTATCCGCTCATGGTCAAGGCCGCGCTGGGCGGGGGCGGGAAGGGCATCCGCGTCGTCCGCGCGGAGACGGAGCTCGAGGGCGCGCTCGCTCTCGCGCGGAGCGAGGCGGCGTGGGCGTTCGGCGACGGCGCCGTCTATCTGGAGCGCTACCTG
>JAHFDK010000306.1 GCA_023249095.1 Candidatus Rokuibacteriota bacterium
CGATGCGTCGATGATCCTCGTCACGCAGGCTCCGGCGCACGAGCTTCTCGGCGACCGCGGTCGCCAGGTCGGCGACCTCGCGCCGGAGCTCCTCGCGCGCCCGCCGCACGTCGGCGTCCATCTGCGCCTTCGCCGTCTCCACGAGTCGCTGTGATTCGGCGCGGGCCGCGTCGACGAGGCGCCTCTGCTCGTCGGCCGCGTCCTTCAGCGCCTGGGCCCGGATCGCCGCGGCCTCGGCGTGCGCCGTGCGGAGCCGCACCTCGTTCTCCTCCTGCTGGCGCGCCGCTGCCGCGCGCGCCGCCTGCGCCTCATCGAGCGATTTCTGGATCGCCTGGGTCCGCTCCTCCATCTTCGCGAGAAACGGCTTGTAGAACAGGCGCTGGAGGATAAATAACAAAATGAGGAAATTAACGCCCTGGACGATCAGCGACTTGTCGAGACTGATGAGGCCGCCCTCGTGTCCGCCCTCACTGGCCGCGCTCGCGACGGCCGGCGCCAGCAGCAGCAGCAGGACGACGATGCGCGCGACGGTGCCGACCCATTCCCGCTCACGCTGACACATTTCGGAGGTCTCCTCGATCTCGAGATGCCCGACGAAGGTTTGTGAAAACTATCACTCAATCGCGCCCGGTGTCAATTGTCCGCGCGCTCAGCCGGGCGCGGTCCGCGCGATCACCCCGCCCCCGACCACGACGTCGCCGCTGTAGAAGACCACGGACTGGCCCGGGCTGACGGCGCGCTGCGGGGCGTCGAAGATGACCTCCGCCCTGTCCCCTTCCAGCGCGCGCACGGACGCGGCGGCGGGCCGGTGACTGTGGCGAATCTTGGCCTCGACACGCAGCGGCGACCGCGGCGGCTCGCACGCGATGAAATTCACCGCGGTCGCCACGAGCCGGCCGCGCTCGAGGTCCGCCGCCTCGCCCACGCTGACTGTGTTGCGCTCCGGGTCGAGATCGACGACGTAGAGCGGCCGACCCGTCGCGAGGCCGAGCCCGCGCTTCTGGCCTACGGTGAAGGCCGGGAGTCCGCCGTGAGCTCCGAGCGTGGTCCCGCGCCCGTCGACGATCGCGCCGGGTCGAAACATCTCGGGGGCGCGCCGGCGCAGGAAGCCCCGGTAGTCGTCGTCCGGCACGAAGCAGAGGTCCTGGCTCTCGGGCTTGTCGGCGGTGACCAGCCCGAGGCGGCGCGCCTGTTCCCGCACCTCGTCCTTCGTCAGCTCGCCGACGGGAAACCGCGCGGCGCCCAGCTGCTCCTGCGTGAGCGGCCACAGGAAATCGGTCTGGTCCTTGCGCGTGTCCTTCGCCCGGAGGAGCAGATAGCGCCCGGTCGCGCGGTCGCGCTCGACCCGCGCGTAGTGCCCGGTGGCGACGGCCGCGGCGTCCCAGGCCCGAGCCCGACCGAGCAGCGAGCCGAACTTTAGGTTACTATTACACGACACGCATGGGACGGGCGTCCGGCCGTTGCCGTATTCGGCGACGAACCGGCCAATCACCTTTTGGTTAAATTCTGCCTCGAGATTCAAGAGGTAGTACGGGATCCCGAGGGCGCGCGCGACCTGACGCGCGTCCTCCACGGCCTCGGAGCCGCAGCAGCTCCCGAACCGCTTGGTCGGCTCCGCCGCTTCTTGCCACGGCCAGACCCGCATGGTGACCCCGACGACGTCGCAGCCCTGACCCACCAGCAGGGCCGCGGCGACGGACGAGTCGACCCCGCCGCTCATGCCGACGACGATCCGCTCCGCCATTGGATCGCTAGTGTTGCGCGCCGAGCAGCTCGGCCAGCCGCTCGAGCTCGTCCGGCGTCGCATAGTTCACTTCAATCTTACCTTTTCGCTCGTTGCCGATGATCCGCACCCGCGTCATCAGGCCGCGCTGGAGCGCGTCCTCGAGCGCCGCCAGCTCCACCGACCGCCGCCGACCCTTCTTCGGGGCCAGCCCGTGCGCCTCCGCGAGGGACTCCTTCGCCCGGATGGAGTCCTCCGTCGTCCGCACGGACCAGTCATGGGCGAGAATCTCGTCCCGCAGCCGGAGTTGCTCGGCGACGCTCGTCAGCGCGAGAAGCGCGCGCGCGTGGCCCATCGTAAGTCGACCGCTGCGCAGGTCGGCCTGGATCTCCTCCGGGAGCCGCAACAGCCGCAAACAGTTCGCGATCGAGGTGCGATCCTTTCCGATTCGCTGCGCCAGCTCTTCCTGCGTCCACGCGAACTCGGCCAGCAGCTTCTGGTAGGCCTGCGCCGCCTCGATCGGATTCAAATCCTCGCGCAGCAGGTTCTCGACGAGCGCGAGCTCGATGCTCTGCGCGTCCGTGGCCTCGCGCACGATGGCGGGAATCCGATCGAGGCCCGCTTGCCTGGCGGCCCGCCAGCGCCGCTCACCGGCGATGAGCTGATAGGCGCCGGCGAATCGGCGGACGATGATCGGCTGGATCACTCCCGAGGATCTTATCGAGGCGGCCAGCTCGTCCAACGCCGTGAAATCGAAAACCTTTCGTGGTTGATGCGGGTTCACCTCGATCTGATCGATGGGCACCTCGACGAGAGCCTCAGCTTCCGCGGGCTCCGCGGACAGCAGCGCTCCAAGCCCACGGCCGAGTCCGCGCTTAGAAATCATGGTTCAACACCTCCCGAGTCAGTTCGAGGTATGCGGCGGAGCCACTGGACGTGAGATCGTGAAGCATGACCGGCTTGCCGTGGCTTGGCGCTTCCGTAAGCCGAACGTTGCGCGGAATGACGGTAGCGAACACCTGCCCGGGAAAGTACCGGTTCACCTCGTCGCGAATCTGGAGCGCGAGGCTCGTCCTGCCGTCGAACATCGTGAGCACGATCCCCAGGACGTCGAGACCCGAGTTGAGCTTCTCTCGCACGAGCCTCACGGTCTTCTTGAGGAGATGGGCCAACCCCTCGAGCGCGTAGAACTCACACTGGAGTGGGACGAGGACGCGATGGGCCGCCACCAGAGCGTTGATCGTCAGGAGACCCAGTGACGGTGGGCAATCGATGACGACATAGTCGTAGGAAGCAGCGACCGGCTCCAGTACCGCGCGCAGCTGGTGCTCGCGTCTCTCAACTCCGACTAGCTCGATCTCGGCTCCGACGAGATCGATGTCTGCCGGCAGCAGCTTCAAGCCGGGCACGCACGTAGCGCGAATCGCCTTCTCGGTTGCCTCGCCCCCCAGGAGGACATGGTAGACCGTGGGATGAAGGCCCGTCTTCTGGACCCCTAGGCCTGTCGTCGCGTTGCCCTGAGGATCGAGGTCGACCAGGAGGGTAGGGCGCTCGGCCAGTGCCAGACCGGCAGCGAGATTCACCGCGGTCGTGGTTTTGCCCACGCCACCCTTTTGATTCACGACCGCGAGGACCCTTGCCATGCTACCTGACGTCAGCTGTGTTCCACGACGCACACCGTAGCATCAACTTATGTTGAGCTCTATGCCAGTGTTCCACGGCCAACACTCTTCCACGAATGGGCTCATCGACGTCAATTTTTTCCGTAAATGGCGGTCCCGGCCAAGACTGCGCCTCTGAGCAGTTTGCCTCGAGCTCATCCGGCCACTGGCTGGCGAACGCCGCCCGCCGACGCAGAACGACGAAGAGCAGTTCGCGGGAGCCCTTCGCGACCGCGATTTGCCAAGTCGGGCCGGCCAGCTGGCGTGGCTAGGGTCTACGGTAGATCGCGAACCGGCGAGTCGTTCCCGGCTTCACACCCGGAACCGTTACCCACTCGCCAAGGGCCAGCGGTTTCGGCCGCGGAGGGCCTGCCGCGACGACCACTCCGTGCGACTCGACCAATCTAGCTGCCAGCGGGATCAACTCGCCGACATCACCGGCGCAGCGCATGACGACGCCCTCGAAGCGACCCTCGAGCTCACCGAGCAAGTTCTCGATTCGGCCCTCGACGACGTGGGCTCGTTCGAGTTGCAGCTCACGTACCGCGCTCGAGAGAAACGCCGCTCTACGCCGGCGCGATTCGACGAGCGTGATCTCGAGTTCGCGGCTGACGATCTTGATCGGGAGTCCCGGTAGGCCCGCGCCCGAGCCGAGGTCGACCAGTGTTCGGAGAGAAGGCGGGAGGAGCGTGAGGAAAAGCAGGCTATCGAGGAACAGATGTTCCACGATCCACATCGGATCAGCCGAACCGACGATCCGGTGAACCTTCTGCCACTTAACCAATAGATTGAGATAGTTACTGAACCCGGCCAACTCGCTTGGCGCTAGGGGTCGGGCAAGGATCGGAGCGGCCCCCTTGGCCAAGGCCTCGAGCGGTCGCGTCACTTGCCCAGGCAAAACGTCGCGAAGATGTGATCGAGAACCGCATCACCGACGTCGACGCCCAGGACGGCACCGGCGTGGTTGAGCGCGTCTTTCAGATCGACGAGCGCCGCCTCGAGCGGCGCCTCGCCGAGCGCGCATTCGCCCGCGGCGAGTGACGCGGAAAGGGCGTGGAGGAGCTCGAACTGGCGCAGCGACGCGACAATGCCGCCTTCGTCGCCGGCCGCCGCGGCGCGGTCTTCCACCTCTTGCGCCAGACGCCCGAGTAACGCCTCGATGCCCTCGCCGCTGACGGCCGACACCGCCACGGCGTCACGGTGAGCCGCCGCCGCCGGGTGAGCAGGCAGATCGCACTTCGCTCGCACGATCACGCGCGCGCGGTCCGCCGTCTCCTCCAGGACGCGCTGGTCAGGCAAAATGCTCCCGTCGAGCACGACGAGCAGCAGATCGCTCTCCTCCATCGCTCGGCGACTGCGTCGGATGCCTTCTGCCTCGATCGCGTCTCTCGGGACGTCGAGGCCCGCGGTGTCGAGCAGCCGGACCGGCACCCCGGCGATCGCGATCGTGCCATCGACCACGTCGCGCGTCGTACCCGGGACCGGAGACACGATCGCGCGGTCCCGCCCGAGCAGCGCGTTCAGCAGGCTCGACTTGCCGGCGTTCGGCGGACCGACGAGGGCCACCGTGATCCCGTCGTGGACGACCCGGCCGTGGCGGGCGGCCGCGAGCCAGCGCTCGACATCGGCACGGAGCCGGGCGACCGTGACCCGGGCGGCCCCGACGTCGTGCCCGACGCGCTCCTCCGGGAAGTCAAGCGTCACCTCGAGGCCGGCCATGAGGTCGACGAGCGCGTCGCGCAGGGCGCGAACCTGATCGGAGAACCCGCCCGCCAGGGCGCGCGCCGCGAGCGCGACCGCGCGATCTGTCCGTGCGCTAATCATCAGCGCGACCGCCTCGGCTCGGGCGAGGTCGAGCCGCCCGTTGAGGAACGCACGGCGGGTGAACTCGCCCGGCGCCGCCAGCCGCGCACCGCCGGCGACTATCCACAGAGTGACCATCCGGAGCAGCGCCGGCGAGCCGTGACACGAGAGCTCGACCACGTCCTCCGCGGTGTACGAACGCGGCGCGCGCATGACGGTGCAGAGCGCCTCGTCGACACGCTCGCCGCTCTTCGCGTCGACGATGGCGACGCGCCGCACCCGGTGAGACGGAAACGCCTCGAGGGGTATCGCGGTCCGGAGCAGGGGAGCCACGAGCGCGATCGCGTCCCGACCGCTCACGCGAATCACCCCGATGGCGCTTTCACCGATAGCCGTCGCGACGGCAACGATCGTGTCGTCGGGGCGCGGAGGCTCAGGCCCGGCTGGCGTCCTTGGCCTCGCGCGGCGCGCGCGTGCGCGCGGGTCGGTCCATGAGCTTCTGCTGCAGGATCTGGAGCACGTTGGACACGGTCCAGTAGAGGACGAGGCCCGAGGGCAGGTTGAGGAACATGAAGGTGAAGACGAACGGCATGAACAGCATCATCTTTGCCTGGCGCGGATCGCCCGTCGTGGGCGTCAGCTTCTGCTGGATGAACATCGTGATGCCCATGAGCACCGGCAACACGTAGGTCGGATCGTATGCCGCGAGATCGCAGATCCAGAGATCGACGCCGAAGAGCCGCCCGAAGCACAGAAACGCCGCGTTCTGGAGCTCGACCGACACCGACAGCGCCAGATAGAGGGCGTAGAAGATCGGAACCTGCGCGACCATCGGCAGGCAGCCGCCCATCGGATTCACCTTGTGCTTCCGGTAGAGCGCGAGCGTCTCGCGCTGCAGCACCTGGGGATCCTTCTGGTATTTGCTGCGGAGCGCGTTCACCTGCGGCTGGAGCGCCTGCATCGCCTTCATCGATCGCATGCTCTTGACGGTCAGGGGATAGAACAGGACCTTCGAGATCACCGTGAGCAGGATGATCGCGATTCCGTAGTTGCCCACGTGCCTGTAGGTCCAGTTCATCAACATCAAGATGGGCACGCCGATCCACCGCATCGGCAGCGTAGGCACCGAGTAGTCCCGCCCCCAGTGCCAGGGAATGGGGAAGCCCCCGAAGTTCAGGGTCTCTTCGAGTCCGAGTCGGAGGCTCTCGAGCAATCGGTACTCCTTTGGCCCGGCAAAGATCGCGACCTCGCCCTCCCAGGCCTTGCCCGGAGCGATCTCGGGCGTCGCCCGCACGCCGATCGTGACCCGACCGGGCATCGCCTTCCGCGCATCCTTCGCTACCTCAGGGTGCTCGACCGAGGTAACGAGATGGAAGCCCCCGGTCTTCGGCATGAGCGCGGCGAGATACCACACGCTACCGATGGCGATCCAGTCGCCCTCGCGATCGAGCTTGAGGGGGTGCTCGACAAGCCCCTCGAGGGTGGGGTTCATCGCGTGGGGAGCCCGATCGACGGCGCCCCCGACGGACCAGACGACTTCGATCGGGTGCTGCCCCGGAAACTTCTCTGGCACGCCGGCCCAGGAGATCCGCGACGCCCACGGGAGCTCGATCGTCACCTGGCGGGCGGACGCCGTGGGGTTCTCGATGCGGACGCCGACGGCGATGACATAACTGTCCGGATCGAAGCGGAGCGTCTGGCGAACGCGCAGGCCGTCGGTCTCGCCGGCGAGCACCAGGCTCTCGGCGCGACCCGG
>JAHFDK010000065.1 GCA_023249095.1 Candidatus Rokuibacteriota bacterium
GCAGCTACGTCGCCTCGTTCAGCTTTCGGGGCAGCGACCAGCAGAAGCGCGTTGCGGACCTCTCGGGCGGCGAGCGAAACCGCCTGCACCTGGCGACGATGCTCAAGAGCGGCGCCAACCTGCTGCTCCTCGACGAACCGACGAACGACCTCGACGTGGACACGCTGCGCGCACTGGAAGACGGCCTGCTCGAATTCGCGGGCTGCGCGCTGGTGATCAGCCACGACCGCTGGTTCCTCGACCGGATCGCGACCCACATGCTGGCGTTTGAGGACGACGGCCGGGTCGTCTGGTTCCAGGGCAACTATGCCGACTACGAGGCCGACCGCCGCCGGAGACTCGGCGCCGAGGCCGAGCGCCCGCACCGCCTGCGGTTCAAACGCCTCCGTCGCGACTGACAAGGGGTCGCGAGCAGCAGATCAGCGTGTTCTCCCCCGTCCGCCGCACGCGGCGAAGCCTGACCTCGCGGAAGTAGAGCCGCAGCGTGCGGGCGAGCGGCCGCGGATCGCCGCGCCGGTGGCGGTTCACGACGAGCGATCCCCGAGGCGTGACCAACGGAACCACGGCGAGGAGCTTCGGCAAGGCGACCTCCGGCTCGTCGGCGTACGAGACGTCGTCCATCACGTAGTCGAACTGCCGCCCGGCCTGTGCGAGCCCGGTGACGGCGGTCTCGGCGTCCGCGCAGACGATCTCCAGCTTGCCGACACGATCGAGCCCGAACCACTCGCTGGCAACACGCACGATGACCGGATCGCGCTCGATCACGGTGATGTGCCGCGGGGCGGAGAGACGGTGGAGCAGGTGGACCTGCGTGCCGCCGCCCAGGCCGACGAGCAGCGCCGACGGTCGCGGGGGGAGCTCGACGGCGTCGAGCGCCTTCCACCAGTATTCGCGGCGCACCGGTCTCCAGTCGCCGTTGAGCGGATAGATCGAAAGGGTTTCACCATGAACCATGAGCCGGCGCTCTGTGCCGCGGTCGATCACGCGGATCCGGCCCGACAGGCGCGACCATCCTCTGAAGACGATGCGCGACCGCTTCAGCTTCGCGCCGTCACCGACGCGGTGTCCGTCACGGGGAGCGATCTTCACCACGGTCGCTTCGCCCGCGGGAGCCCCAGCCGCACGACGCCCCGCCGCTCGCCCGGCTTCATCTTCGCTCGCCTCGGACGGTGGGGCCCCAGCCCCCCGACGCCCTGCGGCTCGCACTACGGTCATAGGCTCGCCTCGGACGGTGGGGCCCCAGCCCCCCGACGTCCTGCGGCTCGCACTACCGGGGCTGCATCCGGATCGCGCCGTCGAGCCGGATCGTCTCGCCGTTCAGCATCGCGTTCTCGATGATGTGCAGGGCCAGCGCCGCAAATTCCGCGGGACGGCCGAGACGCGACGGGAAGGGCACCTGCTTGCCGAGCGACGTGCGGACCGGATCGGGCAGGGTAGCGAGAAGCGGGGTGTCGAAAATGCCGGGCGCGATCGTCACTACGCGGATCCCGAGCTCGGCGAGGTCGCGCGCGACCGGGAGCGTCATGCCGACAATGCCTCCCTTCGAGGCCGAGTAGGCGGCCTGGCCGATCTGGCCGTCGAAGGCCGCGACCGACGCGGTGTTGATGACGACCCCGCGCTCACCCTCGGCCCCTGGGGTGTTCTTCGCCATGAGCGCGGCGATGAGTCGGATGCAGTTGAAGGTGCCGATGAGGTTCACCTGGATGACGCGGGTGAACTCTTCGAGCTTCGCCGGACCCGATCTCCCGACGGTTTTCATCGCCGTGCCGATGCCAGCGCAGTTGACGAGCACGTCGAGGCCGCCGAAGCGGTCCCAGGCGGTCTGGAGGGCCGCGCCTACCTCGTCACCGCTTGTGACGTCGGCGGGGGTGAAGATGGCCCGCTGGCCCATGGCCTTCGCGACGTCCGCGCCCGCTGAGGCCGGGCGATCGAGCAAGGCGACACTGGCGCCGGCGGCGACGAGGCGTTCAGCGGTAGCGCGCCCGAGCCCCGAGGCGCCCCCAGTCACGATTGCTTTCACGGTGCGGAGTTCCATGGCACCCTCTCCCCAGCCCGCATTCTAGCCGATCGCATCCTCTAGCCTAACCCCACTATCTAGTAGAGTTTTCTCTTTGATCCCCCCATATCTTCATCTTGCTTGATACTCGTCACGTGATTAGCCTTTTGGCCATGCACGATCACAGATCTCACGAGGGCGCGCTCAGTACGGGCGGCCCGACACCGAAGCGTGCGGTTCCGATCCGCGGCGAGATCACCGAGATCGTCGGGGCGCCGTCGTCCGGCCGCACGAGCCACCTCGTTGCGTGTCTCCGTGACGTCGTGAGCCGTGGTGAAACCGCCGCTCTCGTCGACACCGAGGAGACGTTCGACCCGGGGTTCGCTTCGCAGGCCGGGGTCGATCTGCGCCGTCTTCTGTGGGTCCGCTGCGGAGGGCATCGCGACGTGGCACTACGCGCCGCCGACATGCTCGTTCGCTGTCCGGGGTTCGCACTGGTTGCGCTCGACCTGGGCGAGCGGGTGCCCCGACTTTCCACGACGCTGGCATTCCGCCTGAAGTTCGCGGTCCGGCGGACGGACGTGGCGCTTCTGATCGTCGGCCGTCGGCGGCTCACCGGGTCGAGCGCGGCGCTGGCGATCGAGACTCTGCGCGAGGGGATCGAGTGGGCTGGTCCCGGACCCGTTCCCACGCGGCTCGCGCGCGTGCGCACGACGACGCGGGTGCTCCGCTCCCGTCGTGCGGCGTCCGGCTGGTCGCCGTCGCTCTGGTGGAGCGCGTGAGCCGGTTCGGCTGCGTGCTGGTGGAGCACTTCGATGCCGCCGCCGTCGAGCGGTGCGAACCCGCGCTCCGCGAGTCTCCGCTGGCAATCATCAACGCGAGCGCCCCGACGGCGAAGATCAAGACGATCCTCGAGGCGAATGCCGAGGCCCGCGAGCAGGGCGTGCGTCCGGGCATAACGGAGACGGAAGCACGCGCCCGCTGCCCGATGCTGGTGACCCGACCGTGGGTGGAGGAGTACGTCGTGGCGGCGCGTTACGCCCTTCTCGAAGCAGCCCTGGCCGTCTCGCCGCGCGTCGAGGACGGCGGGGCGGGGCTCGTCTACGTCGACACGGTCGGCCTCGAGCGACTCATCGGCGATCCCGCGTCCATCGGACGCCGTCTCGTGCATCAGGCGCGAGCCGTTGGGCTCACGGCGCGTGTGGGGCTCGCGGTAAGCCGCACGGCCGCGCGAGTGGCGGCGGCGCGCGCGCCGGGCGCCGTGACGGTCATTCCCCCCGGCCGCGAGCGTGCGGCGCTCGCCCGGGCGCCGCTCGCCGCGCTCGACCTCACCCCGGATCTCGCCGCGACCCTCGCCCGGTGGGGCGCGCGGACCCTCGGCGAGCTGGCCGCGCTGCCTCGCGATGGCCTGGCCATGCGCCTCGGGCCCGCCGGGCTTCGTGCTCACGATCTGGCGCTCGGCCTCGATCGCGACCCGTTCCGTCCCTGGACGCCGCCGCCGTTCTGGGAAGAAGCGCAGGGACTCGAGTGGGAGATCGACTCGATCGGGGCCCTCGCCCTCGTGCTCGAGACCCTGCTCGAGCGTCTCGGCCAGCGGCTCGCCGCGGTGGCGCTCGCCGCCGACGCGCTCGAGGTCAGGCTCGGCCTCGCCTCCGGCGGGTACCATGCGCGTGCCGTCTCGCTCGCCTACCCGATGGGCGAGGTGAAGCCGATGCTCACCCTGCTGGTCCTCGACCTCGAGGCGCATCCGCCGCCGGCCCCCGTGACGCGCGTCGCAGTCAGCGCTCATCCGATCCGGACATCGGCGGGGCAGGGAGGACTCTGGCAACCGCCCGCTCCTGTCCCCCGCGATCTCGTCTCGATGCTCGCGCGCCTCGCGGCCCTCGTCGGCGCCAATAATCTGGGTTCCCCCGCGCTCGGCGACTCGCACCGCCCCGACGACTTCACGATGCTGGCGTTCTCGCCGCCAGTCGAGCTCGAACCGTCCGATCATCGTGGGCCGCGGGGGTGGCGCTCCCCGCGCCAGGACCCGGCCACCCCCGACGAGCCCGAGCATCGGCTCGCGCTGAGGCGGACGCGGCCGGCGAGCCGCGTGGACGTCGAGACGGCGGGCGAGCGACCAGCGCGCGTGGACGCGCGGCACGTCGTCGCGTGCGCGGGCCCGTGGCGCGCGTCGGGCGAGTGGTGGGATGCCGAAGCGTGGGCGCGCGATGAATGGGACGTTGTGCTCGGTGACGGCACGCTCTGCCGGCTCGCTCGGGATCGCCTCACCGGTCACTGGTATCTCGACGGTGTGTACGACTGACCATGTTCATCGAGCTCCATGCGCAGTCGGCGTTCTCATTCCTCGAAGGCGCCGAGCACCCCGAGGTGTTCGCCGCCGAAGCGGCCCGGCTCGACATGCCTGCCGTCGCCTTGATCGATCGCGACGGCGTGTACGGCGCGGCCCGGTTGGCCCGTGCGGCCGCGCACGCGGGCGTGAAGCCGATCGTCGGTAGCGAGATCACGCTGGTCGACGGCGCGCGCCTTCCGCTGCTCGTGGAAGACCGGGAGGGCTACCAGAACCTCTGCCGTCTCATCACACGGATGAAGCTCGGCGCCGCCAAGGGGGCCGCCGCGACCGCCCTCGACGACCTCGAGCCGTACGCCGCCGGGCTTGTGTGTCTCACCGGGGGCGCGCGCGGTCCGCTCGCGCTCCGGCTCGCGGCCGGCGACGGCGCCGGCGCCCGCCAGGTCCTGGCCCGGCTCGTGGCGATCTTCGGGCGCTCGAACTGCTTCGTCGAGGTCCAGCGTCATTTCGTCCGCGAGCAGGAAGAGATCCTCCAGGGCCTGGTGACGCTCGCGCGCGCGGCCCGCCTGCCGCTCGTCGCCTCCAACCAGCCGCTCTTCGCGCGCCCGGAGGGCCGGCCGCTCGCCGACGTCTTCACGTGCATCCGCGAGAAGACCGATCTCGATCGCGCGGGCCGTCGGCTCCTGACGAACGGCGAGCGCTGGTTGAAGGGCGGGGGTGAGATGATGCAGCTCTTCCGGGATCTCCCCGACGCCCTCGCCAACACCGGGGAGCTGGCGCTGCGATTGGCCTTCACGCTGAAGGATCTCGGGTACCGATTCCCGGAGTTCCCGCTGCCCCCCGGCCAGACGCCGCTCGGCCACCTGCGCGAGCTGACCGAGCGCGGCGTCAGGGCGCGGTACGGCGCCGGCTCGCTCGCCGCGCGCGCGCGCCGTCAGATCGTGCACGAGCTCGACCTCATCGGTCGGCTCGACCTCGCGGGCTACTTCCTGATCGTGTGGGATATCGTCGAGTACTGCCGGACCCACGACATCCTCGTCCAGGGACGCGGTTCGGCGGCCAACAGCGCGGTCTGCTACGCGCTCGGGATCACCGCGGTGGATCCGGTCGGCATGGAACTCTTGTTCGAACGTTTTCTCAGCGAAGCGCGAGGAGAGTGGCCCGATATCGACCTGGATCTGCCGAGTGGCGAGCGGAGAGAAGCAGCGATCCAGCATGTCTATCGGCAGTACGGACGACACGGAGCGGGGATGACCGCCAACGTGATTTCGTATCGAGGCCGGAGCGCGGCGCGCGAAGTCGGCCAGGCGCTCGGGCTCCCGCGCGACATGCGAGACCGGCTCGCGCAGCTCGTCGCGAACTGGGGCTACCAGGATCCGGACGAGCTTCTGACGAAGCATCTGCCCGAGGCCGGCTGCGATCCGACCGCACCGCGGATCCGGCGCTTCGCCACGCTCTGGACGCGGATCCAGGACTTGCCGCGGCATCTCGGCCAGCACTCGGGTGGGATGGTGATCGCCGCGGGCCGGCTCGACGACGTCGTGCCGCTCGAGCCCGCGACGATGCCGGGCCGGGTCGTCGTCCAGTGGGACAAGGACGACTGCGCGGGGCTCGGCATCGTCAAGGTGGATCTGCTCGGGTTGGGGATGATGTCGGTGCTCCAGGATTCTTTGACGCTCGTCCGCGAGACCGGGGGCGAGGTGGATCTCGCTAGGCTACCGTCTGACGATCCCGCCGTGTACCGGAGCCTGCAGGAGGCCGACACGATCGGCGTGTTCCAGGTCGAGAGCCGCGCCCAGATGGCGACGCTCCCGCGCGTCCGTCCCGAGCGGTTCTACGATCTCGTCGTGCAGGTCGCGATCATCCGCCCCGGACCGATCGTGGGCAATATGGTACATCCCTACATCCGGCGTCGGCGCGGCCGCGAGCCCGTCACGTATCCGCATCCGAGTCTCGAGCCGATCCTCCGTCGCACGCTCGGCGTGCCGCTGTTCCAGGAGCAACTCTTGCGGATGGCGATGGTGACGGCCGGCTTCACGGCGACGGAGGCCGAGGAGCTCCGGCGGGCGTTCGGCTTCAAACGGAGCGAGCGACTCATGGCCGAGGTGGAGACGAAGCTGCGGGCGGGCATGGCGCGGCAGGGGATCCACGGCGCCGCCGCCGAAGAGATCGTGCACGCGATCACCGCGTTCGCGCTCTACGGCTTTCCGGAGAGCCACGCGAGTAGCTTCGCGCTGCTCGCCTACGCGAGCGCGTACCTGCGCGTCCATCATCCGGCGGCGTTCTACGCGGCGCTCCTCAACAACCAGCCGATGGGGTTCTATCATCCGGCGACCCTCGTGAAGGACGCGCAGCGCCACGGCCTGCGCATCCTGCCGATCGACGTCACGCGCTCGCAGCGATTGTGTACGGTCGAGCGCACCGACGGCGGCCTCACGGTGCGGATGGGATTGCGGTACGTCAAAGGGCTGCGCGAGCGTGCGGCCCGCGCGATCGTCGAGGCGCGGAACGAAGAGCCGTTCGGCTCCATCCACGACCTCGCCGGCCGGGCCCACCTCGAGCGCGACGAGCTGGAAACGCTCGCGGCCATCGGCGCGCTGGCTCCGCTCGGCGGGACCCGGCGGGCGAATCTCTGGACGGCGGCCGTGCCACCCCCCGGACCGTTGTTCAGGGACCCGCCGCGCGAGCCCAGCCCGTTGAGCGAGATGACGGGCGTCGAGCGCCTCGCCGCCGACTACGCCGGCACGAGCGTGACGCTCGGCCGCCACCCGATGGCGCTGCGCCGCGCGGCGCTCAGGCCCCGGGGCGTGCTGAGCGCGCGCGAGCTCGCGGGCGTCGAGGACGGCGCCAGAGTCCAGGTGGCGGGAAGCGTCATCGTCCGCCAGCGTCCGGGCACCGCGAAGGGGTTCGTTTTCCTCTCTCTCGAGGACGAGACGGGGATCGCGAACGTGATCGTGACGCCGCCGGTCTTCGCGCGCCATCGCGTGACGCTGGTGGCCGAGCCGTATCTCCTCGTCGACGGGATCGCGCAGCGGCAGGACGGCGTCATCTCGGTGCGCGCGGTCAGGGCCCGGGGTCTCCCCGCCCTCGGCCACCACGTCCCGTCTCACGACTTCGGGTAAGATGCGGGCTCGGAGGCACCAATGTTCGATCTCAAGGGGAAAGTCGCGATCGTCACCGGCGGTAACGGCGGGATCGGCCTCGGCATGGCCCGCGGCCTGGCGGGCGCGGGCGCTCGCGTCGTCGTGGCGGCGCGTAACCAGACGAAGTCCGCCGCCGCCGTCCGCGAGCTGGAAAAGCTCGGCGGTCAGCCGCTCTCGATCGCCGTCGATGTCGCCGACGAAGCGTCGGTCAACGCCCTGGTCCGGTCCACGGTGGATCGGTGCGGCCGTCTCGACATCCTCGTGAACAACGCGGGGACCAACGTCCGCAAGCAGCCCCAGGACTACACGCTCGCCGAGTGGCACCAGGTCCTCGACACGAACCTCACCAGCGCGTTCCTGTGCTCCCGGGCCGCCTTCGCGCCCATGAAGGCGGCCGGTGGCGGCAAGATCATCAACATCGGCTCGATGATGTCGATCTTCGGCGTTTCGTTTTCCCCGGCGTACGGCCCGAGCAAGGGCGGCCTGGTCCAGCTGACCAAGTCGCTCGCGACCGCCTGGGCGAAGGACAACATCCAGGTGAACGCGGTGCTCCCGGGGTGGATCGACACCGAGCTGACGCAGGGCGCTCGTCGCCAAGTCCCGGGCCTCCACGAGAACGTGCTCAGGCGAACGCCCGCCGGGCGCTGGGGCACGATGGAGGACATGGCCGGTGTCGCCGTCTTTCTGGCGAGTGCCGCCTCGGACTTCGTCACCGGGACAGCCATCCCCGTGGACGGCGGGTACTCTGTCTTGGGCTGACCTCGCGACCCAGACGCGTGGTGGACGGAAAATCACCGCTGGTACGGTCTTTGACGGTCAGGCGCGGGTCGTCAGGTTGCGCGATCTCGACATCGAATCGCGCCCGAGGGCGAGGCGCCGGAGGTGGCGCAAGCGGTCGAGGCCGATTTCGCCCGCCTGGTCCGTCTTCCGTAGTCCGAACGCCCAAATTTCTTTGCGACCCCGCATCGGTTCCTGCTACGCTCAGGCCATGAGTATTCAACGAATCGTCGCCGTGTTCCTGGTCCTCTCGTTTACGGTCGGGTGCGCCTCGGTTTCCACCAGGCCCGTGCGGAGCGAGTTCGAAGACATTCCGGTGCCGAAGGGACTCGCGTACCAGTCGGGCAAGTCGACGGTCATCGAGTCGCCGACGGTCAAGGCTGCGCGGCTCGTGTATCGCGGTCGCCTGGAGGTCGAGAGCCTGAGCGTGGCCATGCGGACCACGCTGGAGGCGAACGGCTGGCGCCACGTCAGCAGCACCTCCGCCGCGGAGCATGGCATCACGCACGTCTACGAAAAGGCCGGCAGCTCGCTGGAGGTTCGCCTGCTCGACGGCTGGTGGTTCACGTACGTCGAGTTGACCGCGAGCCGTGCTCTCCAGCACGCCACGACCACGAAGTAGGCGGACGTTCCGGGCCGGGGGAGAGCTGGGGACTGGCCCTCCGCCGACCCGTGTTGTCAGGATTGCGCCGCCCGCACCGACGCGATCAGACCTCGTGGGCTGTTGGCAGCGTGGTCGGCGGAGGGCCTGTCCCCAGCTCCCGGCCCTGAGCGCCGCTACGCCTTCCTCCACGCTCCCCCGTCGCGCGCGATAAACGCGTCAGCTTCCGAAGGTCCCCAGGAGTTGGCTTCGTAGAGATAGGGCGCGGGCGCCGAGGCCTGGATCCACGCGTCGAGCACCGGACCGAGAAGCCACCAGGCCTTTTCCACCCAGTCGGCCCTCGCGTAGAGCGTCGAGTCCCCATGCACCGCATCGAGCAGGAGCCGCTCGTACGCTTCGGGCGGCTCGGCACCGAACACCTCGCCGTAACGAAAGTCGAGGCCCACGGGCCCGAGCTTGAGATCCGGCCCCGGTGTCTTCGCCGCGACGGTCAGGGCCATGCCCTCGTCGGGCTGGATGCGGATCACGAGCTCGTTCGGCTCGACGCCGGCCGGATCGCGATGGAAGATCATGTGGGGGGTGCGGTGGAACCGGATCGCGATCTCGCTCACCCGCTTCGCCATGCGCTTGCCGGTTCGCAGATAGAAGGGCACCCCCGCCCAGCGCCAGTTGTCGACGGTGAGCCGCAGGGCCGCATACGTCTCGGTTTTTGAATCCGGCGCCACCCCTTTCTCCTGCCGGTAACCCGGGACCGGCTTCCCCCCGACGAAGCCGGGGCCGTACTGCCCCCTGAGCGCCACCTCGTCGACCTTGCGCGGATCGATCGGCCGGATGGCATGCATCACCTTGTTCTTCTCGTCGTGCACCGGGCTGGCGTCGAAGGTGACGGGCGGCTCCATCGCGATGAGGCACAAGAGCTGAAGCAGGTGGTTCTGCACCATGTCGCGCAGCGCGCCCGCCTCCTCGTAGTACGCGCCGCGCGTTTCCACGCCGATCGACTCGGCGACGGTGATCTGGATCTCGGCCACGTGGTTACGGTTCCACAGCGGCTCGAAGATCTCGTTGGCGAACCGTAGCACGAGCAGGTTCTGGACGGTCTCTTTCCCGAGGTAGTGATCGATGCGGTAGATCTGGTCCTCGCGAAAGACTCGGCCCAGCTGGCTGTTGAGCGCTCGCGCGCTCTCGTAATCGTGCCCGAAGGGCTTCTCGACGATGATGCGTGTCCAGCCCCCCTGTGGGTGCGCGAGCCCCGAGGCGCCGAGGTTCTCGACGATCGCGTCGTACAGGCTCGGAGGCGTTGCGAAGTAGAAGAGCCGGTTCGTGGGTCCGGAGCGGGCCCCTTCGATGGCCTTCATGGCATGCTCGAGTTGCGCGTAGAGCGCGGGATTGGCGGGATCGCCGGCGACGTAGGAAAGGGACGCGGCGAAGCGGTCCCAGACGTTCGCGGAGGGCGGCTGGGTGCGCGCGAACTCGCGGACGGCCTCCCGCATGCGCCGGCGAAACTCGTCATGACTCACCTCGCTGCGCGCGCTGCCGATGATCGCGAAGGGCTCCGGCAGCGTGCGGCCGGCGTAGAGGCTCCAGAGCGCGGGCACGAGCTTCCGGCGCGTCAGGTCGCCGGACGCCCCGAAGATCACCAGCGTGAACGGCTCGTCGGTCCCCGTCGGCATCGCTACCGAGCCTCGCCAATCGGATGAAGCGCTGCCGCCGCGCGATCGGTGAGCCAGACGAGCTCGCCGTCGGTCGGCCGGGCGAATGCGGCCGGCAGCCTCGCCGGCTCGGACAGTACGGTCCTGACGATCTTCGCCTTCTCGGAACCCGTCACGAGGAAGACGATGCGCGCTGCGGCGTTGAGGACAGGGAAGGTGAGCGTCAGCCGCTGCGGGATCTGTGCGGCGGCGACGTGCACCGCGGCGACGGTGCGGAAGACCTCCCGGAGCACGGGCGAGCCGGGGAACAGGGATGCCGTGTGCCCGTCGACGCCGAGGCCGAGGAGCACGACGTCGAAGCGTGGGAGCTCGCCGCGGCGCGTTCCGAGGGCCTCGGCGAGCGCCGCCGCGTATGCGGCGGCGGCCCCGTCGGCGTCGGCGTGCTCGGCACACATCCGAAAGATCTGGGCCGGAGGAATGGGGACACGCGACAGGAGCGTCTCGTACGCCATCCGATAGTTCGATTCGGAGTGATCGGGCGGCACGGCGCGCTCGTCACCGAAGAAGACCCACGTCCGGTCCCAGCGCATGCGCTCGCTGAATGCCGGAAGCGCGAGCCGTGCATACGTCGCGCGCGGGGTCTCCCCTCCGGCCAGGCACAGCATGAATCGGCCGCGCTCCCTCACGGCCTCGGTTGCGGCGTCGACGATGAGATGGGCCGCGGTCTCGGCGAGCTCGGCAGGGTCCGCGCACACCGTCAGGTTGACGTCCGATGCCATGCTCAAATCATACCCTCTCGTCGAGGCGGCGCTGGCGCTCGATCGCCTCGCGGTAGCGTGCGTGGTGGGCGCGGTCGGGCACGAACGTCTCCCCGAGCGTCTGGCGGGCCGTGACGAGATCCGGCACGACGCCGAGTGCCTCGAGAGCGAGCAGCGCAGCCCCACGGCTCGTCGCCTCGGGCTCCGCCGACCACATGACCGGGCGTCCGAGGGCGTCGGCAATGATCTGGGTCCAGGCGCGGGATCGGCCGAGGGCGCCGCCGGAGGCGACGACCGCATGGTCTGCGGACGCGCAGGGGGCCACGAGGTCGTAGACCATCGCGAGCCGGAGCGCCACGGCCTCGAGTACGGCGCGCACGATCTCGACAGCGCTCGTGTCCAGCCGAAGGCCGCTGACCAGACCGCGCCGCCCGCCACGCCATCCCGGCGATCGCTCGCCAGCCAGATGGGGAAGCACCGTGAGTCCGTGTCCGTCCGCGGGCAGCGCGGCGAGCGCGGACTCGATTTCATCGTCGCGCCCGAGGCGCAGCACCTGGCGACTCCACGCGAAGACATTGCCTCCTTCCGACGTCGAGCCTCCGACAACCGCGCGGGCGCGATCCACCCGGTACCGCCAGAGTCCGCGTGGTGGGGCGGGCGGATCTCGGGTCACCACCCTGAGGGCGGCCGAGGTGCCTACGTTGAGGGCAATACGCGCGGCATCAACGCAGTCGGAGCCGATATTGCTCGCCGCGCCGTCGCCGATCGCCGGGAACCAGCTCGCGGTTCGGAGGGCGGGCCACCGGCCAGCCCACGGTGCGCGCAGCCCACGCCGCGGCTCAGTCCGATCGGCGAGCGGGAAGAGGCGGCGCTCTTGGATCTCCGCCGCGGCCAGCGCTTCCGGATCCCACCGCGCGGTCTCCTGATCGAAGAGCCCTGTGCCCGAGGCCATCGACACGCTCGTCGCCGCTTCACCGAACAGCGAGAGCTCGAGAAACTCCCCGAACGACCCCCACCGTGCGACGCGCTGGGCCTCGGCAGGGCGCTCGCGAGCAAGCCAGCGGAGCTTGGCGGGCCAGTATGACGAATGCAGATGACAGCCGGTGCGCCTGTGGAGTGCCTCGTCGTCCAGCGCCGAGCGGAGCAGCTGGGCGTCCCCGACGCTCCGGGTGTCGGCCCACATGTAGACGGGTGTGATTGGACGACCTCCGGCGTCGAACCCGAGAAGTCCATGCCAAAATGTCGCGACGCTGACCGCCCGAGTTTCCTCGGGGGGCCGATTCGGGTGGATGGCGTCGAGGCACGCGACGACCCCTTCTAGCAATCGCGTCGCGTCGTGCTCAACCCCGCCGTCCGGCGTCAGGGTTGGCGTGGACTGTACCTGGTGCGAGCGCCCGGCGATCGCCCGCCCTGCGCCGTCGTAGAACGCGGCGCGGACAGACGAGGTCCCGACGTCGAGCGCGATGACCATTGAGTTAAGATAGCCCCCATGGCGGAGAGCTGGGAAGTTCTGACATTGAGAGGATTGGCGGCCACCGACGAGCGCGCCGAGAAGTTCACGGGTACGCTCGTCATTCACCGTGAGGGCAATGCGGAGCCGGTGGAGTCGGTGTCGGTGTCCATCAAGCGCACGGTCCTCGCCGAGCTGCACGAGAACCTCGGGCGCCTCCTCGCCCGGTCCACAGGGATCAGACGGAGACCCTCATGACACGCATTCGCGTTCTTCTGCCTATCGGGTTGACTCCGAACGCCCCCATGGATAGTGTGGCGAGGTGGGCCGGCCCGACTTTCCCAAGTCGTTGAAGGAGTTCCAGGTCCGATTCCGGGATGACGATGCGTGTCGGAAGTACCTGGCCGCTTGCCGGTGGCCAGAGGGCTTCCGCTGTAGGCGATGCGGGCAAGGGGCAGCCTTCGAGCTGCCTCAGCGGAGGTTGTGGCAATGCAAGGCGTGCGGACGGCAGACTTCGCTGACGGCGGGCTCGGTCCTGCATCGGACGCGGCTGCCGCTGACGGTGTGGTTCTGGGCTACCTACCTCGTGACCACCCATACCCCCGGGCTGTCGGCCGTGCAGCTGCAACGCCAACTCGGGCTCAGCTACGAGACGGCCTGGGCGCTCCTGCACAAGCTGCGGAGAGCCATGGTGAACCCCGAGCGGGAAGCCCTCAAGGACAAGGTCGAGGTCGACGAGATGTACCTGGGCGGTCCAGAGGCAGGCTTGAAGGGGGGCCGCCAACTCCTCGAGAAGGCGTTGGTGGTGGGCGCGGTCGAAGTGCGCGGTAAGGCCGCCGGGCGCGTGCGCCTCCAAGCCGTGCCGGATGCGTCCGCGCGCTCGCTGACAGGATTCGTGAAGCGAACGGTCGCGCTCGGCACCCTGATTCTGACGGATGGCTGGGGGGCTTACGCGCCTCTGCCGGACATGGGCTACCGGCATCGCCCCCGCACCCAGGGCACCCCCGAGCGGGCGGCGAAGCTCCTGCCGCACATCCACCGAGTCTTTGGCAACCTCAAGACCTGGCTGGGGGGCACCCATCACGGCGTCGGTCACGATCACCTCCAAGCCTACCTGGACGAGTTCGCCTTTCGGTTCAACCGCCGACGCACCCCGATGGCCGCGTTCCAGACCCTGTTGGGGCTCGCCTCGGGCGTCCATGGCCCCACGACCTACAACATGCTGTACCGTTCGGAGTCAACCCGATAGGCAGACGCGTTCTGAGTCCGGTTGGCGTCGCCACCCGCGACATGGTGACCGTCTCCAGGACTGGCCTCGCTGGATGCACGCGGTCACCGACGACGACGCGCTGCTCCCGCAGGTGCCGTCGCCCGAAGACGTGATAGTCATGGTCGCCGGTGGTCCCGGCAAGCACTCTGCTGTCGTCCCGAACTGTACCTTCAGCAGCGCCGTTTCGCGCCCGATCCAGCCGATCTGACCTCTCGACGCCCCTCGGGCCACTACGTCGGCACGTTGCTCGTGCCCGGATCATCGTCGATCGATGATCAAGAGGCCGAGCGCCGTGACGAGCAGCAAGGCGCCGAGGCCGCCGCCGGC
The DNA here is from genome assembly GCA_023249095.1 of Candidatus Rokuibacteriota bacterium. Classification (GTDB taxonomy): domain Bacteria; phylum Methylomirabilota; class Methylomirabilia; order Rokubacteriales; family CSP1-6; genus AR31. Next base: position 14,262 of record JAHFDK010000065.1, read on the forward strand.
GCCGAGCCTCTCGTCGAAGAGCGTCACGCCCAGGATCGTCGCCGTCAAGGGCTCGAGGAGCGTGGTCACGCCGGCGACCGAGGCGGGCACGTGGCGGAGCCCGACGGTGTAGATGGCATAGGCGCCTGCGGTCGCGACCCCTCCGAGATAGAGTAGCCACGGCCAGCCGAGTGCCAGTTGGGCGAGCGGCGCCTCGGTCCAGAGGAGGGCCGGTGTCAGGAGGAGGGCGCCGATGGTGAACGTAAGCGCGGTCATGGGGAGCGGCGTCGAGCGCCGCAGACTCACCTTCGCCAGGAGCACGTATAGCGCATAGGCCAGACCCGCAACGAGGGCCAGCAGCGCGCCGGCGAGGAATCGCACCGATGGAGCGGACGACGACCCCGACGGCGCGGCGACGAGCAGCGCGGTGCCGATCACGCCGAGGCCGAGCGCCACGCGAACGGGCCTCGTCAAGCGCTCGCCGAGCAGCCACGGGGCGAGCGCGGCAATTGCGAGCGGCGCCGAGCAGATCGCGACGAGGACGACGATCGCGATCCCGCTGAGCATAACGGCCGGGAAGTACGCCGCCTGGTAACCGGCCATGCACGCCCCCATCGCGACGCAGCGCCAGCGGTCTCCGGGCGCGATGGCAAACGACCCGGGGGTCACCGACGTCGCGAGGAGCAGCAGGATGGCCGCGAGCCAGAGCCGCGCGACGCCGACCAGCAGCGGGCTGGCCGACGCGCGCTCGGCGAGCACCGTCATCACCGACCCGCTCGTCCCCCAGAAGATCGCGGCGAGCGCGATGAGGATCAGTCCGCCGACGGTCCACGGAGCTTGACGCGCTCGGTGCATCCCGCGATCATAGCCCGGGCGCGGCATCGGCCTGCGGCGCGTCGAAACGCCCGGGGCCCACGCCGGACAGAAGGAGGTCTGTTCATGAAGATCGGATTTATCGGGACCGGCGCCATGGGCCAGCCGATGCTGGCGAACCTCGTGAAGAAGGGGCACAGCGTCGTCGCGTACGACGTGGCCGAGGCGGCCCTCGTCGGCGCCGTGAGGGTCGGCGCCGCCCGGACGGGCTCGGCGGCCGCGGCCGCGCGCGACAGTGAGCTGGTGATCACCGTGCTCCCGTCGTCGTCGCATGTCGAGTCGGCCTACCTCGCTGCCGGCGGCGTGCTGGAGGGCCTCGCCGCCGGCCGCCTCTGCATCGACATGTCCACGATCGATCCGAGCGTGTCGCGCCGGGTCGCGGAGGCGGTCGGCCGGCGCAGCGCGCGCTTCATCGACGCGCCGGTATCGGGCGGCGTGCCCCGTGCGGTCGACGGAACGCTGGCGATCATGGTCGGCGGCGACGCGCGCGACTTCGAGGAGGCGCGCCCCGTGCTGTCGGCGATGGGCGCCAACATCATCCACGTCGGGCCGGTGGGGTCGGGCGAAGTCGCCAAGCTCTGCAACAACCTGATCGCGGGTGTCGCCGCCGTGGCAGTGAGCGAGGCGTTCAGGATCGCCGAGGGGTTCGGCGTCGACCCGAAGGTCCTGACCGACGTCATTTCGAAATCGTCGGGCAACACCTGGGTCATGGAGCACATGCATCCGGTGCCCGGGCTCGTGGGAAAGGCGCCCTCGAGCCGCGACTACGCCCCGGGCTTCACCACGGACCTGATGGCGAAGGACCTCGGGTTGGCCGTCAACGCCGCCCGCGAGCTGCGCGTGCCGGTCGTCGTGGCGCCGGCGGCGCAGCAGGCGCTCCGGCTCGCGTCGTCCCACGGCTTCGGGCGGAAGGATTTCTCGTCGGTCTATATGTTCCTCAGAGCATCAAGCCGCGAAGCGCCGGTTTGATATACTGCCGACCGCTGTCCCGAGCGTGAACGGCTGAGGAGGCCCGCCGTGGCGACGTATGTCATGCTGAGCACGCTGTCCGAATCGGGGCGCAAGGTCCTCCGCGGGCGGCCCGGCTGGATCCGCAAGGTGAACGCCGACGTGCAGCGCATGGGCGCGCGCGTCGTCGCCCAGTACGCGGTGCTGGGTCCCTACGACTTCGTCACGATCATCGAGGCGCCGGACAACGCCACCATCTCGCGCGTATCCGTCGAGCTGGGCGCGCGCGGCGGTGTCGCGGGGATGACGATGGCCGCGATCCCCCTCGACGAGTTCATCGCTCGGCTGGAGCGCAGCCGAACCCACAAACGTTACGAAAGGAAGAAGCGGTGAGCGTTCTCAGGATCCACCCGGAGAAGTGCACCGGCTGCCTCCGCTGTGAGCTGGCCTGCTCGTACATGCAGACCGGTGATTTCCAGCCCGCGAAGTCCGTGATCCGCGTCTCTCCGTTCGAGGGACACACCTCCTACGCGCCCTATACCTGCACGCAGTGCGCGGAAGGGTGGTGCATGACCGCTTGCCCGGTGGGCGCGATCACGATCAACGCCGTGGGAGCCAAGGACGTCCTGGACGACCGGTGCGTCGGCTGCAAGCTCTGCACGATCGCCTGTCCCTACGGGACGATGTTCTACGATCCGGCGACGCGCAAGGCCTTCAAGTGCAATCTCTGCGGCGGCGCCCCGGCGTGCGCCGAGGCGTGCCCGACGGCCGCCATCACCTACGAGGACGTGACGACCGAGGACTGGCTCGGCGACTTCGCCCGCGAACGCACCGAACGCGTCCTCACGGGGGTGCAGTGATGGCCGCCCGACACCTGATCATCGGCGGCGGCACCGCCGGGATGAACGCGATCCGCACCATCCGTGAAGAGGAGTCCGAGCGGTCGGCGATCACGCTGGTGAGCGCGGAGAACCCGTACTCGCGGATGGTTCTGCCGTACTACCTCGACCGGTCGATCGCCGAGTCGCACGTCTTCACCGCGACCGGGAAGGTGCTGGCCGACTGGGGGGTGACGACCCACCTGGGCAAGCGCGCGACCACGCTCGACACGAAGGCGAACGTGTGCACCCTCGAGGACGGTACGACCGTCGCGTACGACGACTGCCTGATCGCGACGGGCTCGTCGGCGGTCCGGGCGCCGGTTCCTGGCGCCGACGGACCCGGCGTCCATTCCTTCTGGACCCTGGACCAGGCCCGCGGGGTGATCGCGCAGATCCAGCCGGGCAGCCACGTGGTGATGGTCGGGGCGGGCTTCATCGCCTTCACCATCCTCAACTCCATCCTGGCGCTCGGCGCCAAGCTGACGATCGTCGAAGTGGCCCCGCGCATCCTGCCGCGGATGATCGACGACATCGGCGCCCAGCTCGTCGAGGCGTGGCTCAAGAAGCACGGCGTCGCGATCCGTACCGGCGCCAAGCTCACCCGGATCGACGACCTGAAGCGCCGGCGGCGCCTCAAGATGGCCGCGGGTGGCGACCTCGTGGCCGACGTCGTGATCATGGCGACGGGCATTCGGACGAACCTCGATTGGCTCAAGGGCGCGGGCGTGACGATCAAACAGGGCATCGTCGTGGACGACCACCTGCGCTCGAGCGTCCCGAACGTCTACGCGGCCGGTGACGTGGCCGAGGGCCGCGACCTGATCTCGCAGGCGAACGCGGTGCACGCGATCGAGCCCACCGCGCAGGAGCATGGCCGTGTCGTCGGCGCCAACATGGCCGGCAAGGACATTCGCTACCGCGGCAGCCTCATCATCAACATCGTCGAGGTCTGCCACCTCGACGTCGCGTCGTTCGGCGCGTGGGACGACGCCCAGGCCGAAGCGGCCAGCGGCGTCAAGGCCGACCGGCCCGCGTACCGCAAGCTCCTCTGGCGAGGCGACCGGCTGACGGGCGCGATCATCCTCGGGCCGTCGAGCGACATCTGGACGACCAACGACGTCGGGATGCTGAAGGGACTCGTGCAGTCCGGCGTCTCGCTCGGGCGCTGGAAGGCGCACTTGAAGAAGAATCCATTCGACGTCAAGCCGGCGTTCATCGCGACGAAGACCACGAGCGCGCTGCTTCCCGTAACCATCCTGGGGCGCCCCTCGAAGGCGCCCGGGGAGACCCCGGTGGCCGTATGACTCCAGCGACCGTGACCGCGCCGAAGCAACCCAGGACGAAAGCAGCGACGACCGCGCGCCCCGGCGGTTTCGCCGGCAACCTGCTGCGCGTGGACCTCACGCGCCGCACCAGCCGGGCCGAGCCGTGGGCCCCCGAGACGATGCGCGAGCTGCTCGGCGGCGTCGGGCTCGGCGCGATGATCCTCTACCGCGAGACGGCGACGAAGGGCGGCAAGGGCAACGTCGCCTGGGACCATCCCGACAACCGGCTCGTGCTGGGCACGGGTCCGCTCGCCGGCCTGCCGGTGTGGGGCACGGGCGGCCTCACCGTCTGCACCATCGGGCCCGGCACCAATGGCCCGACCTCGACCCAGGCCAACGGATTCTTCGGGACGAATCTGAAGTACTGCGGCTACGACGCGATCATCATCCAGGGGCAGGCGAAGGACTGGGTCTATCTCTACATCAACGACGACGTCGTGGAGCTGCGCGACGCCCGGGCGCTGATCGGTCTGGACACGTGGGACACTCAGGGGGCGCTCTACCAGGAGACGGGGCTCGCCGGCCACCAGCTCTCCGTCTACTCGATCGGCCCCGCCGGTGAGAACCTCGTGCGCTTCGCCGCCATCCAGGGCGACTACGGCCACGTCGCGTCCAAGAACGGTTGCGGTGCCGTCATGGGAAAGAAGCGGCTCAAGGCGGTCGCGATCGTCAAGGGGACGAAGGCTCTCCACGCCGCCGATCCGCGCGGCGTGATCCAGGCGGCCGACGAGATGGCCCACGATCTCCGCACGGACCCGTCGGCGCGCTCGCTCTACGAGTACGGCACGCTGCCGGGCGTCGTGAATCTTTCGAAGATGGGCGCCCTGCCGATCAAGAACTACACGACCAACCTGACGTCGAACGTCGCCGGCGCCGACATGAGCGCGTGGGAAGCGCCGAAGCTCCGAGAGAACTTCGACCACCGTGGCCACCAATGCAACGCCTGCGGTATGCACCACTGCCACATGTCGATCATCAGGCAGGGCGACCGGAAGGGGGCGATCGTCGACGAGCCCGAGTATGAAGGCTGGTCCGGCTGCGGATGGGCGATCGGGTCGGCCGACCGCGACGGCGTCGCGTGGCTCAACACCGAATGCGACCGCGCGTGCGTGGACGTCAACGAGTGGGGCTGGCTGTGCGGCTGGGTCATGGAGTGCCAGGAGAAGGGCTATATCACCCGGGAGCAGCTCGGCTTCGAGCTCAAGTGGGGCGACATCAAGGGCGCCCACCGCCTGCTCCAGATGGTCAGCCGCCGGGAGGGGCTGGGGAACCTCCTCGCCGAGGGCGTCAAGCGCGCCGCCGAAAAGCTCGGCGGCCCCGCCAAGGAGTGCGCCATCTACATCGAGAAGGGCGCGACGCCGCGCGGCCACGATCACCGCGCGCGGTGGGAGGAGATGCTCGACACCTGCACGTCGTCCACCGCGACGATGGAGACGGGGAACCCCGTGCATCCGACGGAGATCGGGCAGCCTGCGCGCGTCAATCCCTTCGACGGCGAACAGGTGGCCAAGTACGTCGCCGGGCTGCGCGGGCGGCGGAGCTTCGAGGACTCGCTCGGCATCTGTATCTTCACGTCGCGGACGCGACTCGAGAGCATCTGCCGTGCTCTCTCGGCGGCGACGGGCTGGACCTTCACGGTCGACGAGGCCCTGCGGTTCGGCCGCCGGACTGCCGCCATCAACCGCGCGACCGCGCTCCGCTGCGGCCACACCGGGGCCATGGAGTATCCGTCGACGCGTTATGGCTCGACGCCCGTGGACGGCCCCGCGAAGGGCCAGGCCATTCGGGCGCAGTGGGAAAAGATGCTCGACACCTGGTACGCCGAGGTCGGCTTCGACCGCAAGACCGGCAGACCGTGGCCGAAGACGCTCAAGGGGCTCGGGCTCGACTGGCTCGCCAAGGATCTTTGGGGCAAGAAAGCGTAGACGGCAGGCAGTTTCGGCGAAGCGGCGCCCGTCGCTTGACCCTCTCCACGCCAGTGTGTTAATTGTTGTCACTCATTCGACACAGATCAACGGGGGTCCTATGGCGCAAGCGATTGGATTCATTGGACTTGGCATCATGGGACGCCCGATGGCCCAGAACCTATTGAAGGCGGGCTACCCGTTGGTCGTCCACAGCCGGAGCCGAGGGCCGGTGGACGAGATCGCTCGGGCGGGCGCCAAGGTCGGCGGCTCCCCACGCGACGTCGCCGCGCAGTCCGACGTTCTGATCACGATGCTTCCCAACTCACCAGACGTCGAGCAGGTGACACTCGGCCGTGATGGCCTCATCGAGGGCGCCCGGTCTGGTCTCATCTTCGTCGACATGTCCACGATCTCGCCGATCGTCTCTCAGAAGATCGGAGGGGCGCTCGCCGCCAAGTCCGTGAAGATGCTGGACGCGCCCGTGTCCGGCGGCGAGAAGGGCGCAACCGACGGGACGCTCTCCATCATGGTCGGCGGCGACAAGGCGGTCTTCGACGCCGTCCTGCCGGTCTTCCAGGCGATGGGTAGGACGATCACCCACCTCGGGCCTCTCGGCTTCGGCGGGTTCACCAAGCTCGCGAATCAGATCATCGTCGCCGTCAACCTGACGGCGCTCGCCGAGGCGCTGACGCTCGCGAAGAAGGCGGGGCTCGACCGTGAGCTCACCCTGACCGCGCTTGCCGGCGGGCTCGCCGGCTCGAAGTGCCTCGATCAGAAGAAGCCGAACTATCTTGCCGAGACCTACAACCCGGGCTTCAAGATCGACCTGCACTTCAAGGACCTCGGGCTCATCATGGAATCTGCCCGCGCCCTCGGCGTGCCGCTGCCCACGACCGCGGTCGTCCAGGAATTGTTCAGCGCCCTCCGTGTGAAAGGCCGCGGGAGTCTCGATCACTCCGGAGTGATCACTCTGCTGGAAGACTTCGCGGGCCTCTCCAGGTGAGGGCCACGGTCGATCGCGCCGGGCTCGACCCCCAGGGCCGGCTCCCCAAAGTTCAGATCCGCCGGGTGCGGAAGGGCGATCTCGCGAAGATCCGCGACGTCATGGAGCAGACCTTTGGCGACTTCCTGGAACGCCAGCTCGGCACGCGGCCCCGGCAAGCGTTCGGCGGTGCGCAGTACGTTCATCACCGCTGGCTCATGGAGCCGTGGGGCTGCTTCGTCGCCGAGGAGGACAGCTCGAAGATCGTGGGCGCCGCGCTCGCAGTGACGTGGGGCACGGTCGGCGTGCTGGGGCCGGTGGCCGTGCTCACGAACTACCACAACCAGACGATCGGGCAGCAGCTCATCCGCGCGGCCCAGGATTTCTTCGACGAGAACAAGGCGACGCTCCACGGCTGCGTCACGTACCCGACGAGCCCGAAGCACCTGTACCTGTACCACAAGTTCGGGTACCGGCCGAAGCACCTGACCGCGATCATGAGCCGGACGATCGACCGCGGGGGAGCCCGAGTGCCGGCGTCGCCGAAGCCCGGGAAAACTCCGCTCACGGCGCGCCGCTTCTCCACGCTCGAGGAGGCGAAGAAGAAGGCGGCTCTCGCGCGGATCCATCGGATCACCAACGCGATCTGCCGGGGCATGGATCTCGCGAAGGAGATCGAGATCGTCGACGGCCTGGCCCTGGGCGACACGCTCCTCCTGGAGCGTGGCCGCGACCTCATCGGCTTCGCGATTTGCCACACGCCCGGCGTGAGCGAGGCACCGGCCGGTGCCTTGTACGTTAAGTTCCTCGCGATCGACCCGCCCCATCGGAAGGCCGAGCACCTCGAGCAGTTCGTCACGACGATCGAAGGCTTCGGGCAGGAGCTGGGTGTGCAACGGGTGATCCTTCCCGTGTATGCTCGCTACTGGGTCGCGTACAACCTCCTCGTCCAATGCGGATACCAGGTCGACTTCACCATGATCCGGATGCAGCGGGGCAAGCAGGAGGATTACGAGGACCCCTCGGACCTCGTGCTCGACGACTGGCGCTGATGGGCGCCGCGACGGTGGCGGCCGCGGGCGTCCTGGTGATGGCGCTCGCCGGCAGCGTCGTCGCGCACTCGCTGCTCCTCGAGTCGTCGCCCGCCGCCGGCGTGACCCTCACGGATTCGCCCCCGCAGATTTCGCTGCGTTTCAACAATCGTATCGAGAAAAAGCTCTCGACGATCCGTGTGCTGGACGAGCGCGGCGCCTCGCGGCCCGTTACCGTGCTGGTCGCGGACGGGCCGGCCGAATGCCTGACGGCGGCGCTCCCGCCGCTGGCGGTCGGCTCCTGGCGCGTCGAGTGGCAGGTGCTTTCGACGGACGGGCACATCGTGCGCGGGAGCTTCTCCTTCCGCATCGCGCGCTAGGGAGCATGGCGCGCTTCGTCGGTGTGCTCCGTCGGGACCTGGTGGTGCGACCGGGGACGGTGATGCGATGGCGAAGATGATGGGCGGACGCGCGACCGTCGAGGGCACGCGACGGTACACGGAGCGGTTCACCGGACGGCTGGCGGCCGGGCACTTTCGCGAGCTGGAGGGCGGCGCCGGCGCCTGGCTCTCGACGCTGGGGCTCGGCACGTATCTCGGCCCCGAGGACGGCGTGACCGACGTCCTCTATCAGGATGCCGTCCTTCGATCGCTGGAGCTCGGTGTCAACGTGATCGATACGGCGGTGAACTACCGTCATCAGCGCAGCGAGCGCGCGATCAGGACGGCGCTCGCCACGGCGATCGCCAGAGGCGTGGTGGGGCGGGACGAGGTCGTCGTGGCCACCAAGGGCGGCTTCATTTCCTTCGACGGGGCCGTGCCGCGCGATCCGCGCGCGTACTTCGCGGCGACGTACGTCGACACGGGGATCATCAAGCCGGGTGAGGTGGCGAGGGGCGCGCACTGCATGAGCCCGCGCTACCTCCGCGACCAGATCGACCGCAGCCGCGCCAACCTCGGGCTCGAGACGCTCGACGTCTACTATCTCCACAACCCGGAGACACAACTTGACGAGGTCGAGCGCGCGGAGTTCATCATTCGCATTCGCGCCGCCTTCGAGGCGCTGGAGGCGGCGGTCTCGGCCGGGGGCATCGCGCGCTACGGCACCGCGACCTGGACCGGATTCTCGGTGGACCCGGGTGCCCCCGACTACCTGTCGCTCGCGGAGCTCGTCTCCGCGGCTCGCGACGTGGGTGGCAACGATCATCACTTCAAGGTCATCCAGCTGCCGTACAACCTCGGGATGACCGAGGCGTTCACGCGCGCCAATCAGCGCGTGAACGACCGAATGGTCCCGGTGCTCGAGGCGGCCCGGCAGCTCGGCGTCTACGTGATGGCCTCGGCCTCCGTCCACCAGGGCCAGCTCACGCGCAATCTGCCGCCGTTGATCACAGAGTACATCCCCGACCTCACGAGCGACGCGCAGCGGGCGCTCCAGTTCGTGCGCTCGACGCCGGGTGTCGGTACCGCGCTCGTCGGAATGAAGTCCCCCGAGCACGTCGAGGAGAACACGAAGGTCGGCGCGCTCCCACCCATGGGATGGGAGCACTTCCAGCGCCTCTTCAGCGCGGCGGGAGGGTAGCCGCCGGCTCGCACCGAAGGGCGCCGGCGCCACGCACGGATCCTGGGGCGGATCGCAAAACATTGCACAGGGCCACCGCCTCGGGTACGGTGATGCCGTGATCCCGCTCGAGCGTGACCCTACACTCGGCCTCGGATCCGACTTGCCGTCTCCGCCATCATCGTCGGCCGTCTCTCCGCTCCCAGCGCTCCGATGGCCGGCAGCGGAGGCTGCCCGGCGGATGGTAGGAGATCGGCGCGTCGGTCCGGGCCGTGCGGCGCGAGGCACACGAGGAGACTGGGGCTCATCACCAGGTTCATACCCGCGGCGCCTCCACGCGGCGTGTCGCGCCGTTCACTCGCCGAGGGGGGGCGCAGCGTGATCCGACGGATTCACCACGTCGGCATCGTCGTGAATCGGCTGGCGGACGCGTATGGCTTCTACCGCGACACGCTGGGGCTGCCGCTCGTCAAGGAGGCGACAATCCCGGACCAGCACGTACGGGCCGCGCTGCTCGGAGCCGGCGAGAGCGAGGTCGAGCTGCTCGAGCCACTGGATCCGTCGTCGGGCGTCGGGCGCTACCTGGCCAGGCACGGCGAGGGACTCCACCACCTCTGCTTCGACACGCCGGACATCGTCAAGACGCTGACCTCGCTCAAGGAGATGCGCGTCGAGCTGCTCGATCCGTCACCGCGCCCCGGGCTCGCAGGACAGATCGCGTTCGTGCATCCGCAGGCGTGCTGTGGCGTGCTGGTCGAGCTGGCGACGCCGTCCGCCGCGGCGACCGAGACTCCATCGCCGCTCCGGCTCAAGCGGCTCGTGATCGGCGCCTCCGACGTCAAGCGGTCGATCGACGTGCTCCGGTCACTCTTCGGCCTCGAGGAGGTCGCGATGAACGATGGGCCGCGCGCCATGCTGGCGGTGGGCCGCGGCGCGCTGCTGGTCGTGCCGGCCGAGGAGGTCGGAGGCACGGAGGGGCTGGTGGCGCTCTCGATGGTCGCCGAAGACTTTCCGGCGCT
>JAHFDK010000307.1 GCA_023249095.1 Candidatus Rokuibacteriota bacterium
CGCCTGGTGCCCGAGCGGCCCCGTCACCACCACTTGAAGATGCATGGGCAGGATCCGGCCGCGGAGCAGACCGAGCGACGGCGTGTATCCCGCCGTGGCGACGACGACGTCGTCGGCGATGACGGTGACTCCACCGTCGAGCTCGACGCGCACGGGGCGGCCGTGGTTGACCGCGGTTACGCGGCAGCCCTCGGCGATCGTGCCCCCGCGCGCGATCACACGCTCGCCGAGACCCGACACGAGCCGCATCGGGTGAAGCGTGCCCGCCCGCGGAAGCCTGAGCGCGGCAGGCCCGGGGTCCTCGAAGCGGCCAGTGGCAGGAAGGCAGATCATGCGGTCGAGGGCGTCGTCGTCGAGGACCTCGGCGCCCACACCGAGGCGCGCGAGAAGACCGGCGAGAGCGGTGAGGCGTGCCCGGCCGCTGCGTCGTCGTCCCGCGACGACGAGCTGGCCCGTCATCTCCAGCTCGCACGCGATCCGCTCGGCGGCGACGAGGGCGACGACGTCGTCGACGGCGCGGAGGCTCGCGAGGTAGAGGGCCTTGGCGCGCGGCTCGCCGAGCCGGCGCACGAGCGCTCCGAGGTCCTGTCCGATGCCGGGGCTCAGGATGCCCGTCGTGCGGCCGGAAGCGCCGGCGCCGAGACGCTCGGCCTCGAGCACGATCACGCGCGCGCCGGGCCGCCGCCGGAGGACGTGATAGGCGGCGGAGAGTCCCGCAAAGCCGCCTCCGATCACCGCGACGTCGGTGCGCGTCGTCCCGGGCGGCAATGTCGGAAACGCGCGACCCGCGGCGGTCGCCCAGATCGGTGCCGTGATCCTCACGCGGCGACTCCCTGCTCGAGCACCTGCGCGACCGCGGGCGAGCGACGTACGCGCCAGATGCGGCCATCGACCAGGTAGTGATGAAACGCCACGCCCCAGCCGAGGCCCGTGAGAACGTTGCGGGTCAGTGTGGAGTGCACCGCGGCGACGCCGAGGATCCGCTCGCCGTACCACACGAGGCCGAGCGCCAGGCCAAACGCGAGGTAGCGCGTGAGGCCGCCGGACGGCGTGCGGCCGCGACCGCGCTCGTACTGCCAGACGATCCGGTGGTACTGGAGATTGTGAAAGATCGTGAGCGTGGCGAGGATGGCGAGGAGGTTGTCGAGCAAGGCGAATACGGCCAGGTGGAACACGATCACGAGCGCGAGTAGGAGGTGCCTTGGGGCGAACCGGCGGGGCTCGGCGCGGCCGGCGAGAAGCAGTGCGAGGGCCGCGCACATGACGACGGAGAAGCCGAGGTCGAGCACGAGTCGCGCCGCGGGAACCAGCGCGGCGGGCGTGAGTCGAGGCAGACCCGTGGCCACGTAGGCGTCGGCGAGCGAGAAGCGCAGGAACGGATAGAGGCAACCGATCCACAGGAGCGCGGTGTCGCGCCGGGTGCCGTTGACGTCGTCGGCGCCTTCGCGCCGGCGGTAGAGCATCAGGAAGCCGTAGTGCTGTCGGACGAGATGCCAGTACGCCCACTGATACGCGAAGAGGAGGAACCAGGGAAAGAGCCCGCCGTGCGCGCCGAGGGCGCCGTCAAGGAGCGCCACCGCGGGACCGATGCCGATGAGCGCCCAGGACCAGCGGCCGGGCAGCGCCGCGCGCGAAGCGGCGTCGGGCGCGAGGTAACTCCTGGCGTAGGTCCCCCAGACGTGGGTGCCGTCGAAGAGCACGCCCCACAGGAAGACGGCGAGCACCACGGGGTGACCCACGGACAGGGACGAATCGTCCAGCGCGGGCATCATTGCGAAGAAGGCGAGCAGCGCGAGCCCGGCGACGACGGAGCCCTGGAACCACACGAGGTCGTCGCGGCGCGAGATGATCCACGGCCCCGAGGCGGAGAGCGCGCTGTGCGTCACGTCGGGCTCGTCGCGAAACGTGACCACACCATGCGCTGCGCGACCCGGCCGAGCGGCGAGTTCGCCAACCCGAAGACGCGGCGGTGCAGAACGTCGACGCCGGGGCCGCCGAGCGCGAATCCCCGGCTCATCCAGTGCGACCAGCGGATCACGCCGGCGTTGATGGGCCGCCGCTCGCGCTCGTAGGCGGCGAAGGGACCGTCGAGGTCCTCGTTGACGGCGCCGCAGGCGAGGGCGGGGCCGACGTGGTGCGCGAGCGCGGCGGCGTCCTCGATCGCCATCGTCATGCCCTGCGCCATCACCGGATTGATCACGTGGATCGCGTCGCCGAGCAGCACGGCGCCGCGGGCCGCGTAGCGCGGTGCGTGGCCGCGCCAGAGCTTGTAGAGGTGGATGCCGACGGGCGCGGCGCGGCGGCCCGCGAGGAGCGGCGAGCGATGGGCGATGCGCGCCAGCTTGTCCGCAGACGAGCCCGAGCGGAAGAGCCTCTCATCGCAGGCGTGGACGAGCGCGGCGAGCCCCAGGCGGTTCACGCCGGGGACGACTAGGATCCCGCCATCCGGGTGCAGCTCGGTGCGGAGTACGTCGGGATGGCCAGGCGGCCGGTCGATGTCGAGGATGAAGAGGGCGTGACCGTACGGGATGCGGGGGAGTTCGATGCCGAGGGCCGCGCGCACGGTTGAGGCGGCGCCGTCGGCGCCCACGACGAGGCGCGCGCGGATCTCCTCCTCGTCGCCCCGCGGCGTATCGAGAGCGATGCCGCGCGCGCGCCCGCCATCCACGACGATGCGCGTGACGCGCTGGCCGTAACGCATCTCCACCCGCGACGTGGCCGCGGCCGCCTCGACGAAGACGCGCTCGATCTCGGGGTGAGGGAGGACGAGGTACGGGTCCGTCACACCGGGCAGCGCGAGCGGCACGTCGAGGAGGAGCCCTGCACGATGGTGGTGGAACTGCATCCGCGCCACCGTCAGCGCTCCCGCGGCACGCACCCGGTCGAGCGCGCCCCACTCGGCGAGGAGGCGCGTGACCGGAGGCAGCAGGCTCTCTCCGCGGTTGATGTTGCCGGGGCCCGTGTGGCGGTCGACCACGAGGACGCGCAGATCGTGAGCATGGGTGAGCGCGAGCGCGAAGGCCGCGCCACCCACGCCGGCGCCCACGACGATCACGTCGAATTCGCCCCAGCGGCTCGGCACGGTATGGCTCCGGCTCATGCGCGGGACACGAACGGCGCCGCCGGGGACTTGAAAACGTTCCCGAGGATGCCACGATCGCCGGAAAGATGGATGGGCACCGCGAGCATCGCCCATTCGAAGCCGCCGCGCGCGAACGCCCAGAGGCCGACGACGGCGACAGCGACAAGGTAGCTGTGCGTGACGTTGTAGAGGTGGTAATAGATCGGCGCGATCGGTCCTCCGCGCGCACGCCGGAAGGCGAGGATGCCGGGGACGTACCCCACCACATCGATCGCGACGAAGGCCAGGACGAAACGCGGCCAGGCGACATCGAGCCAGTGCGTCAGGACGAGCGTGGTGAGGACGACGACAGCGCCGGCGTGCGCGGCGCGGATCCATCGGGTGGCGTCCATCTCAGTCGAGCCCCGCCCGCGCGACGAGCCGCGCGTGCTCACGGCTAATGCTGGCCTCGATCAACGCCACCTGCTCCTCGTACGGCGTCTCGGCGATGAGCCGGCCCGGCGCGAACTCCGCGCCCGCGAAGAGATGGGGATGGAGCCGGGCGACCGCGTCGAAAAGCCCGACGAACTCGCGGATGTAGACGCTGAAGATCTCGCCCATCGCGCGCCGCCCGTCGCGACACAGCGCGGCCACCTTCGCGCGTTGATCGGGATCCTCGGAGAGGAGGCGTCGTACCACGTCGGCGCCGAAGGCCACGTGGCGTGTCTCGTCGGTGAAGGCGGCACGAACGAGCTGCGCGAGGTACGGGTCGAGGGGCGCCCAGTAACGCTCTTCGTAGGCGTAGAGCGGATGGGCCATGCCCTCTAGCACGAGGTTCATCAGCACCATGCCCTCGATGAACGAGCCACCGTCGGCCACCTCGTAGCACCGGTCGATGAAGCTCCGGAGGGGTGGAATGAGAATCTGCGCGGTCGCGGCGGTGTCGTCGAGGGCGGCGGCGGCGCTGGCGGTGGCGAGCCGGCAGCGAAACATCTCGTGATGGCGTGCCTCGTCCATCGTCTGCTGCGCCGCGAAGCTCAGGGCATGGGGTGTGGGAGCCAGCCGCGTAAGGGCGCCCGATACGCGAAGCGCCGCTTCTTCGAAGACGACGAAGAGGGCAAGGTCGAGGCGGTGCACCTCGGCGAGTGGCGGCGACTGCACGACGACGTCCGGCAACGCCTCGCCGATGCCACGCAGCACCCGGCTCTCTCGCGCCCACTGTGCCGACGCGACGTTGTCGATCCAGCGTGAGACCGAGAAATCGATTGGCATGTGCGTCTCCTCCGTCCGGCTCAGACCACGGCCTCGCAAAGCACGTTGCGCGAAGACGGCGCCGGCGCGCGGCGCGCCTCCGCGGACGGCAGCGACGCGAGGCGAAAGCCGTGCCGCTCGGCCAGCGAGAGGATACCGTCGACGTCGGAGAGCGGCACGTCGTCGCCCACGCCCCAGTCGCGCTCGTCGCCCTCGAGCGCGAGCAGGATCGTCTCCGCCAGGCAGGCGAGGTGCACGCCGTCCGGCAGGTGCCGGAAGTTGCCCGCGCCGAAGCGGACTCTGGGGTCAGGCAGCGCGACGTGGCCGCCGTCGATGATGGTGAGGTCGGGCCGCGCCCGGAGGCGCGCGGATGCGTCGGGTGGCTGGGCGACGTCGCAGACGATCGTGCCCGGCGCGAGCGGCGCATCGTCGAGGATCGCGCGGGCCCCCGCGGTTGCGGTGATGACGACGTCGCAGTCGGTCAGAGGGGAAAGGTCGGTGGTGATCGTGACGCGGGCGCCGTCATGGGTGAGCTCGCGGCGGAGGCGCTCGAGACCGGCCACCCCCGTGGCGGGATTGCCGACGAGCACGAGGCTGCGCGGCCGCTCACGCGCGACCAGGCGTGCGCAGAGCGCGCCGACCGAGCCGCGCGCGCCCACGATCGCCACACGCGCGTCAGCGAGCGCGAGACCGATGGCGTGGCCCGCCCGAATCGTCGCGGCCACCGCCATCCCGGCCGTCAGCGCGTTGCCCGTCGTGATGGCCGGGCCGCGACCCACGACCGCGAGTCCGCGGCGACTGTAGGGCGCGGTGTATCCACCGAGGCCGACGCGGCGCACGCCGAGGCTCGCGGCGAGATCGACCGCGCGCCGGATCTCGGTGCTCATGCGCCGGACGCCCCGCCGCGCCATCTCCTCGGGGAGGAGCGGCAGCGCGATCACGACGCCGTCCGCGCTCGCTCCCGTCCGCGAGCGGATGGTCGGCGCCACCATCAGCACGCCGGCGGGGAGCGCCGACGTGAAGGCGCAGAAGCGCCGGCGCTCCAGTGAGGTCAGGTCCGCGAGGCCGGGATCCATCTCGGCGACGTCGTCGGGATGCGTGAAGTGCGCGAGGAACGCATAGGTGGGGCGTGGTCCTTTGGCGCTTCGCGCCGGCGGAATGGTTATCGGCTCAGCGTTGTCGGCGCGCGCGATGGGGACCGAGGCGGCATCGTCCAGGGCACCGAGCGCGCGCGCGATCGACTCCGGCGCGTTCCGTTCGAGACGCCGGAAGACGTCGCCGATGCGGGCGAGGGCAAGATCGAGCTCGTCGTCGGAGATCACGAGGGGCGGCGCCACGCGGAGGACGTGGGAATCGCCCAGCGTCGGCAGGACGAGGACGGAGCCGAGTTCCGCCAGTGTCGCGGCGACGGCGTAGGCGTAGAGCCCCTGGTGCTCGAGGAACGAGAGGAACCCGCCCGCGCCTCCGTCGGGAGCTCGGAGCTCGATCGCCGTCATGAGCCCGCGGCCGCGAACCTCGGCGACAGTCCGCGGATAGCGTCTGGCGAGATGGGCGAGACCAGTGAGCAGGCGCGCGCCCTTGCGGGCGGCGCCGTTGACGAGGCCGCCGGTCGTGAGCGCCTCGAGCACGGCGAGCCCCACGCGACAGGCAACGTTGTTGTTGGCAAACGTCGACGAGTGACGCAGCGCGAACGTGTCATCCCAGAAATCGGCCGACGCGAGGCAAGCGCCGAGGGGGAAGAGCCCGCCGCCGAGCGCCTTGGCCACGAGGAGGAGGTCGGGCGCGACGCCCTCGTGCTCGCACGCGAAGAGTCGTCCCGTTCGCCCGAGCCCGGTCTGGATCTCGTCGACGACGAGCGCTACGCCGTACCGTGAGCACACCTCACGCGCGTGTTGTAGATATCCGGCCGGCGGCAGGTGGACGCCCCGCTCGCCCTGCACCGGCTCGATGAAGAACGCGGCGATGCGATCAGCGTCGCGCCCCACGCGCGCGGCGAGCGCCTCGTCGTCGCCGAACGGCACGCGGTCGAAGCCCGGCGGCAGAGGACCAAAGCCCTCGGCATGATGCGTCTGCCCGGTGGCGGCGAGGGCGCCGAGCGTCTTGCCGTGAAAGGAGCCGGTGGCCGAGAGGATGATCGGGCGGCCGGTGCGCGCGCGGACGAGCTTGATCGCCGCCTCGACCGCCTCGGCGCCGGAGGTCGTGAAGACACAGCGGGAAAGATTCCCCGGCGCGAGCCGGGTGAGCATGTTCGCCAGCGCCTCGGCGTGCGGCGCGCGATAGGGCTGGACCATCGCGGGCTCGCCTGCCGCGATGGCGGCCTGCACCGCGTGCGTCACGCATGGCGCGTTGTGACCGAGAGCGACGGCGCCGTATTGGGCGTAGCAGTCGAGGAAGCGGCGACCGTGTACATCGGTCAGCCATACGCCCTCGCCGCGCGCCCAGGTGCGGTCCATGCCGAGCAACCCCAGCAACCGTCCCAGCGTCGGATTGAGCGTGCGGTCCGTGGCGCGGAGTTCCGGGATGCTCATGCCCGAAGCGCCTCGTGGATCCTCACGAAGATGTCGCGAACCATCCCGGCGTTCGCTTCCAGGCCCTCGAGCGTCCAGTCACGCGTCGAGATGG
>JAHFDK010000495.1 GCA_023249095.1 Candidatus Rokuibacteriota bacterium
GTCCATGGCGTCATCCCGCCTCGCCCTCCACAGTAATTTCGGGGGGACTGACTGTCTCATTCATCCTGGCACAGAGGGCAGGGGGGTGGTGGTCGGGTAGCTCAGCCATTCGGCTTTCGCCCCCACAGATCCGAGGGAGCGGCTTTCCCGCACTCGGCTCCTCCCGAAGGTTACGCAGCTTCCGAGGGGAACATGTACGAGGCGGAGGTGTCCTTGACATCGAACTGCGCCGTGATGCGGAACGGAAACGCGTCGTCGTCACGGAACATACCGAGCGCATGGATCTTCTGCGCATCGATCCCGACCGTGAGGACGACGCCGTACCTCGGCGAGCTCGTTGGTTACCGGCCCACCTCCTGGGCTCCGACGGGGTGACACCTCCCTGGGTCAACTCAGTCCCGTCAGTAGGTCTCAGTGAGGCCACGTCTGTATCGGACGCAGAGGACTTCTGCGCCGAATCCCACGAGCCATCAGATGCGCATCGCTATCCACTCGAGTAGAGCAAGCGCGACGAAGATAGCTGTGATCAGTGCGCCAATGACTTTGGCCATCACCGTGCCCTCCTCGTCGTGTCTCATCTGAGCGGGTGGGCAACGAGGATGCCAGCAGCCGATCGCACGCAAGTCCGCGGTTCTTCGACTTCGAAGCGATTGCCCGCGATACCCGCGCCGGGCAACGTGCCCGGTAAGAGGGAAACCTGCCCGCCTATGAGGCCGTCCCGAGACTCAGGGTGGCGAAGGTGACCGAGGTGGGCCAGGTGGGAAGCTTTCTCTTTCTGTATAGAGCGAGACTCAATTGTGTGTAGGAGGTCACCTCGCCCACCTTCTCAACTACCTGGCCTCGGTCCGTCCGTGGCTGTATCCAAACGTAGCATTGACCTGGGCCCCCACCCGCTTTAGGCTCCCGTCAATGCCGTGGTGGCTGGCCCGCTCCAGGCCGGAGGGGGGCTTGACTTGCCATGTGGTTGTTCCCACTTCTCCTGCTTCCGCTTGGCTTCGGTATCTCTTGGTTCAATACGTGGGCGATCGGCCGGTCCTGGGTTGACTCCAATGTACAAGGAGGCACGATCCGTCTCTGGCTTGGTACGCGATCCGAGATAGTGTCGTCGGGTCGGATTTAGACGGGTAATGAAGCGAACTGCACGGGAACGCCGAGACGACGAGGACCGACCGGAGAAGGCAACGTTCGCCGACTTCCGAGAACGGGCCTTTATGTCGTCTCCGCTCTGGATGTTGGCCGTTGCAGTAAGCGTGGTGGCGGGTTACTCGCCGCGACGCACCGGGATCGTGAACGTGAACGTCGAGCCCGCGCCCACCTGGCTCTCCACCCAGATTCGTCCACCGTGAAGCTCGACGAACTTGCGGCACAGGGTAAGCCCCAGCCCCGTGCCTTCCGCCTTCTTTTCCGCCGTCCCCACCTGGCGAAACTCCTCGAATATCGCCCCTTGATCCTCACGAGCAATCCCGACACCCGTGTCTCTGACTGAGACCTCCACAGATTCGTCTCGTGGCACCGCCACCACTTCTATGCGTCCGCCCTCTGGCGTGAACTTGATCGCATTCGACAACAAGTTCAGGACGACCTGCCGGATCTTCCGCTCGTCCGCCCAAACCTCGCCGAGCCGCTGATCGATGCTCGTCTGCAACGTAATGCCCCGTCTCCCGGCCCGCTCCCGGACGAGGGTCAGGGCGCTATCGAGCGCCGTGGGGAGGTCAAAGTCCGACAGCTCCAGCTCCATCCGCCCGGCCTCGATCTTCGAGAGGTCGAGGATGTCGTTGATGAGGGACAGGAGATGCGTGCCCGATGCGTAGATGTCCTTCAGGTATTCCTCCTGCTTCTCGTTGAGATCACCGAACATGCGCTCGGTCAGCACCTCGGAGAAGCCGATGATGGCATTGAGCGGCGTCCGCAACTCGTGCGACATGTTGGCCAGGAACTCGGACTTGTGCTGGCTGGCCGTTTCGAGCTGCCGGCTCTTGTCTTCGATCTCCAGGAACAGCCGGGCGTTCTGAATGGCCAGAGCGGACTGGGTGGCAAAGGTGCCCAGCAGGCGCACGATCTCGGGGTCGAACGCCCCGGGCGTCTTGCGCGTGACCGCCAGCACCCCGATGACCTCGTCTTCGCTGAGCAGCGGCACCGCCAGCAGCGCGTGATGCCCGGCCGCGATGAGCGCCGGGCGAATGGGGCTCTCGTACGCGCCCTCGACCCCGATGTCGGGAACCTGCACGGGTTGACGGCCCTCCATCACCTGCGTCGTCACCCCCAGACCTTTGCGAATCGTCGTCACTCGATCCACGCCCTGGAGCGCA
>JAHFDK010000066.1 GCA_023249095.1 Candidatus Rokuibacteriota bacterium
GTGCCGGGCGGGGTCCGCGTGACCCGTTCCCTCCAAGCGGCGACGGGCGCATCGCGACTGATGGAGCCCAGCCGCAACGGAGCAGCGGACGCGTGCTGCGTGGTCGCGCGACCCCGCCCGGCACCCGGCCCCACGACCCGGATCGGCGCGGCGGGGTCAGAAGAGATCGGAGGCGTCGACTCCCCGCGCGGCCAGGAGCGCGCGGAGCTTTCGGAGCCCCGCCCCCTCGATCTGGCGGATCCGCTCGCGGGTCAGGCCGAGCCGCCGGCCGATCGCCTCCAGCTTTTCGGGGGGATCGCCCTCCAGGCCGAAGCGCCTGCGCAACACAGTGCGCTCGTTCGCCGCGAGGTCGTCGAGCACGGAGACGAGATCCGTGCGCTCGCGGAAGAGCGACGCGCGCGCGTCGCTCGGGTCCGTCGACGGGTCGGCGACGAGATCGCTCACGCGGCCCTGCCCCTCGCCGACGGGGGTCTCGAGCGACACCGGCTGCTGTCGGATCTCCTCGAGCTCCTCGAGCTCCTCCACGGACGTGCCGAGGGCCGCCGCCAGCTCGTCCATCGTTGGCGGGCGCTCGAGCGCCTGGGTGAGCCGCCGCTGCTCGCGCTTGTAGCGACCGAGCAGGGCCTCGACGTGCACCGGCAGACGAATGGTCCGCGCCTGGTTCGCCAGCGCCCGCGCGATCGCCTGACGGATCCACCACGTCGCGTACGTCGAGAAGCGCGTGCCCCGCTCCGGGTCGAACTTCTCGACCGAGCGCAGGAGACCGAGGTTGCCTTCCTCGATCAGATCCGGCAGCGGGAGGCCGCGGTTCAGGTACCGACGGGCAATCTGGACGACGAGCCGCAGGTTCGCCTCGGTGAAGCGCGCCTTGGCCTCAGCATCGCCGGCGCGCACGCGCCGCGCCAGCGCCGCCTCCTCCTCGCGCGACAGGAGCGGGATCCGCGCGATCTCCTTCAAGTAGACTCTGAGGTTCTCGCGGCTGGTCTCGCGCGTCTCCTCGCGGACGTCGTGGTCGACCTCGTCGACGAGCGTGTCGAGCGGCTGGTCGGGAACGATCTCTTCGGCCTCGTCACTCATGCGGTCTCTCGGACGTCTCGTCGACCTGCGCGAACCGCGGAGGCAGGGGAAGCAGATAGAGCGGATTGTAGGCCTGTCCATCGTGCCGGATCTCGAAATGCACATGATAGGTCGTCGCCCGTCCGGTCCGGCCGACCAGCGCGATCATCTCCCCCGCGTCCACGCGGTCGCCCACCTCGACGAGGTTGACGTCGTTGTGAGCGTAGACGGTCATGAAGCCATGCCGGTGCTCGATCTTGACGACGAGCCCGTAGCCCGCCTCCACCCCACTCGCGATGACAACCCCGGCCGCCGCGGCCTGCACCGGCGTCCCGAGTGGCGCCTTGATGTCGATGCCGCCATGCCAGCCGCTCCTGCGCGAGCCGAAGGTCGAGATCACCGTACCATCGGCGGGCCACGCGAAGGCCGGCGCCGCGCCGTCGAAGTCGGGCACGCCGAGGACGAGCCTCGCCGGCGGCGGCCTGACGGCGGCCGCCGCGGGGCGGGCGGCGGCGCGCGGCTGGGGCACGCTCCCCCGGCGCGCGACGGGCGTGTCCGGAGACGGAATGATCAGGCGCTGGCCCACTCTCAGGAGGGCGTCGGGGCCGGGCAGCCGGTTGGCCTTGACGATGGCCGCGACGGTGAGGCCGTACTTTTTCGCGAGCGCGGTCAGGGTGTCGCCGGGCTTCACCTCGTGCGCGCGTTGCGGGTCGCGCGGACCCGCGATGGGCTCGGCGTGAGCGGCCGCCGGGCCGAGCGCGATCATCAGCCCGAGCGTGGCGAGGCCCAACATCGTGCCCTCGCGGATCGCGCCCGCTCTCACTGCTCGAACTCTGCGTACCGGATGCCGAAAGCGGCGAAGCGACCCGACGGCGGCAACCAGCGGACTTTCACGTTCTCGACACGGGAGAGGGGCGGCCCTTTGCCGAGCTCGCGGATGAACGCCTCGATGACCGGACGCGGACCCTCGGCGCGCGCTCGCACCCGTCCGTCTTTGAGGTTCATGACGTATCCGGCGAGGCCGAGACTCGAGCCGCGACGGTGCGCGTAGTTGCGATAGCCGACGCCCTGGACCCGGCCTTCGACGATGATCTCAGCGGCCGATTTTGATCTGCTCACCGGTTGTGGCTCGGATGTTCGTCGTCCGTCCGGCGACCGGCTGACCGGCCGCCGGACGGGCGGAGAGATGGTCGGGGCGAGAGGATTTGAACCTCCGACTTCACGGTCCCGAACCGTGCGCGCTACCAGGCTGCGCTACGCCCCGACGCGACGGGGTCATTGTACAAGGTCGTCACGCCTCCCAGGCGTACTTTCCGACCAGCTTCACGAACTTGCACTCGCCATACGGACGCGTCTTCATTTCGCCGCGGATCTTCTCCACGACGGTCAGCGTCTGGTTCACCGCGTCCCCGACAGGCACCACCATGCGCCCGCCCTCACCGAGCTGCTGGAAGAGCGGCGGAGGCACCGATGGCCCTCCGGCCGTGACCAGTATCCTATCGAACGGCGCTTCATCGGGCCAGCCGAGCGTGCCGCTGCCGACGCGGACCCACACGTTGTCGTAGCCGAGCCGCTCGAGGAGCGCGCGCGCCCGCTCGGCCAGGCGCGGTAACCGCTCGATCGAGCAGACGCGCCGGGCGAGCTCGGCGAGCACCGCCGTCTGGTAGCCCGAGCCGGTGCCGACCTCGAGGATCTTCTCGTGGCCGTGGAGCTCGAGGAGCTGCGTCATGAGCCCGACGATGAAGGGCTGGGAAATCGTCTGCTCCTCGCCGATCGGCAGGGGATGGTCGCCGTAGGCGCGATCACCCAGCGCCTCCTCGACGAAGAGATGGCGCGGCACCCGCCGCATCGCGGCGATCACGCGCTCGTCGGTGATCTCGCGGCGCACGAGCTGCTCCTCAACCATCCGCGCGCGGGCCGTCTCGTACGCGTCGCGCGCCCGCTCCACTACCCTCTCCGGGGCTTCCTCTTCGGCGTGGCGCGCGACACGCGGCGGGGCGCGCGCTCGGTCGCGCTCAGGAGCTGGGCGTTCAGGCCGGCCGACCAGTCGTTGAGCTGTAGCAGCGCGCGATGATTGGTGAGGTCGAGGTGGAGCGGCGTCAGCGAGACGTAGCCCTCGTGCACCGCGCCCATGTCGGTGCCGTCGAGAGCCTCCCACTTCGCCGCCCCGCCGCCGAGCCAGTAGTGGGGTCGACCGCGAGGGTCGGCCTGTTCCACGATCTTGTCCAGGTACACGCGGTGCCCCAGGCGCGTCAACCGGATCCCTCGCGGCGCCCGCGCCGGCACGTTCACGTTGAGTAGCGTCTTCGCCGGGAGTCCCCCCACCAGCACGCGCAACGCGATCATTCGCGCCACGCGGGCGGCGGTGTCGAGATCGCCTCCGTCCACGAGCGATACCGCGATCGACGGCACCCCCAGGAGTGTCCCCTCCATGGCGGCCGAGACGGTGCCGGAGTACGTGACGTCGTCACCGAGGTTGGCGCCGTGATTGATGCCCGACACCACCAGGACGGGTGGCGCCGGCAGGAAGCCCAGGACAGCGAGATTGACGCAATCGGATGGCGTGCCGTTGACCGCGAACCGACGCGCGCCGAGTTGGTGCGGCCGGAGAGGCCGGTGCAGCGTCAGCGCGTGCCCGCAAGCGCTCTGTTCGCGCTCGGGCGCCAGGACGTAGACCTCCCCGAGCTCGGCGAGCGCCCTCTCGAGCGCTGCGAGGCCCGGAGCGTGGACACCATCATCGTTGGTGAGCACCACGACGGACATAGAGGAGAAAAATGGTCGGGGCGACTGGATTTGAACCAGCGACCCCATGACCCCCAGTCATGTGCGCTACCGGGCTGCGCCACGCCCCGACCGTCAAGCGAGAATTGTCGCAGATATCGCGGGCCGCTTCAAGAACCGAGGCGCGCGCGCAGGGTCCCGAGGCGGTCGCGGATGCGCCGGAGCGCTTCCGCGTAGGCGACTTCCTTCATCCCGAGTTCGAGCTGGTCCGTGCGACGCGATTCGGCGATGAGTCGCTTCTTGGCCCCCTCGAGCGTCAGCCGCTCGTCGTAGAGCAGGACCTTGATCCGCTGAACGAGCTCGAGGTCGCGCGGGCGGTACAGGCGCTGGCCGGCCGGGTTCTTCTTCGGACGGAGGAGCTTGAACTCTGATTCCCAGTAGCGGAGCACGTACGCCGGGACGGCCGTGATGGCCTCGACCTCGCCGATGCGATAGTAGAGCTTCTCCGCGACTTCCGTCGTCACGCCGTTTGTGTGTTGATCCGTTGTTTGAGCCCCTTGCTCGGCTTGAACGTGAGCACCTTGCGTGCCGTGATCTCGATGGACTCGCCGGTCTGTGGATTCCGGCCACGCCGCGAGGCCTTCCGGCGGATCCGGAAATGACCGAAGCCCACGATCTTCACGTCTTCACCCTTCTCGAAGCACCGAAAAATGATGTCGAAGACCGACTCGACAACGGACGACGACTGCCGCTTCGAGAGCCCGTGATTCGCGACGGCATTGACCAGATCGTTCTTGGTCACGGTTGGAGGTCACCTCCTCCTGGAGGCGCGGCCCGGCGAGCCCACGCGTCTCCGGCGGTCACTGCCCGCCTCGCGCGATGAATGGTGTGTAGCCGCGCTGCTCGAGCTCGCGGAGCGTAGACGTCGCGGCTGCCCGATCGTCGAACGGGCCGACGCGTATGCGGTAGAGAGAGTCGCCGCCGCTCATCGCGGCGCCGCCGGCCGACGGCGCCGGCGCCGGCGCGGAGGCGCCAGCGCGCCGCACCTGCACCTTGAGCCCGTCGACGGCGAGATCCTTGGAGAGCGCAACCGCGTCGCGCAACGGAAGACTCGGCTTCACGACCACACCGCCGCCGGACGGCTCGGCGGTGAGTCCTTTCGCGGTGAGCTTCGCGGTGATGTCGCCGGGCGCACCGCCCGTCACGTACACGTCGTACCTGTCGCTTCCCGCCGGGGCGGCGCCGGAGCGCGGCGATGCCGCGTCACTGCGGCCCGACTGCGCTCCACTCGTCGACGATTCTTCCACGTTGTACTTCAGCTCACGCAGACGCGTCGCGAGCCGCTTGGCCGACTCTTGACTCTTGAAGGCTCCGACCTGAACGAAGTACGCACCGCCCGGGGCCGCGGCGACCTTCGCCGCCGTCGCTTTCGTCGAACGCGGCGCCGCTGGCTCCTTCGCGACCGCGCTCTTGCTCGCATCCGCCTTCTTCGCCGCCGCGGGCTTCTCGGATGCGGACATCGAAGACGGCGGCGCGGGCCTCTCCGCCACGGGTGGTTTCTCGACCACGGGCGGCTTCTCTGCCGCGGGTGATGGGGCCGGCGTGACCGGCGACGCGGGCGGCGGCGCGACGGGTGCGGGTGGCGGTGCCAGCGGCTCGGGTCTCACGACGATCGTCGGCTTTGGAGGTGGCTGGTTCGCGAGCTCGAGGATGTAGGGAACTGCGACGGCGGCCACCACGCCGAGAACGACTACCACGAGGATCGTGCGGAACCAGAGCGCAGAAAAAATCGACCGCCGCCCTTCGTCCTCGAAACGCGCTTCGTCGTCGTCGAGCTCGCCGCGCCGTCGCTCAGGATCCGCCATGCGCGTCATCTTAGCATAGACGTTGGGATTTCCATGCTTTCGGCGGGCCTCCTGGCGAAGACGATGTCGCCGACGAGGGCCTCGGCGGCCCCCCCGGTGTCGTTGGTGTCGATCATGATGGCGACCCGGCCCACCCGGGGAGGGTGCCGACCGAAGAGCGCGGCGTAGTCCTGGGCGACGTTACGGTGCTCGACGCGCCAGGTATCGCGCGGGCTCCCCCCGGACGCGACGACGATGATCTTGACGTTTCCGGCCTTCGTGCTCGTGACTCGAGCGCCGACCGGAGCGCGGCTGTCCCAGACGTAACCGATCACGTCGCTGTTCGTGAGGGGCGACGGCCAGCGCGGGAAGATCACGTACAGCTGCGCGGCCTGGTCGTCCCGCGCGCGCTCGCGCACGTCTCCCTCGGCCGGCAGGAGGACGACCTTCCAGGACCACGAGAGGAACCGGAACTCGTTGAGATCGACGACGACGTCACGGTAGAGGGCGAACGATGATTGCTCGCTTCTGAGCTTGAGGGCAAGGCGCCCCCCGTCGCGGACGAGCTCGACCGACGCCCGGCCCGTGAACTCCTTCGCCGCCCAGCCAGACGGAACGCCTTCGGCCGGGAGCCGGGACGGCACGCGGTCGGCCACGCGCAGCTGGATACGGTCCGCGGCATCCGGAAGCGATTGGCCGCGCCCTGGTGCGGCCGAGGGCACGGCGGAGCCTGCGGCCGCGAGGCCTCCAGGCGCCGCGGGCCCGAACGCCGATCCCGAGGGGTTTGCGCCGCCCCGCTCGCCAGGCGGCGGAGCCTCGCTGAAGTAGAAGGCACGATGGCGCGGGCTCGACCACGCCACGATCGCTCCGGCCACGAGCACGAGGGCCAGGAGGAGCCGCCCCAACAGGGGGGTCGTCCACCACCCTCCGAGCTTCACCGGCGCACGCGGGTCGCGCGTGTGCGCGACGTCGTCGCCTTTCGGAGCGATAGCCGGATCGGAGACCCCGCAAGGCCAAAGGCGTGACGGAGGGACTTCACGAGGTAGCGTTCGTAGGAGAAGTGGATGTCGCCGGGCCGGTTCACTCGAAGCGCGAACGTGGGCGGCTGGATGGCCACCTGCGAGGCGGACTGGATCGTCAGCGCGGCGCCGCGCATTGACGCCGGGCGCCGGGCGATCGCCGCCCGCAAGGCCTCCGTCACCGCGCCGCCGGGAATGCGCCGCCGGGCCTCCGCCGCCACCTGATCGATCGTATCGAAGAGCTCGGGAATTCCCTCGGCTCGCGTGGCCGACGTGAAGCACACCGGCGCGTAGTCGAGGAACGGCAACCGGTCGCGGATCTGCTCCATGACCTCGGCCTTCCGGATCAGTCCTCGGGGCGCCAGGTCCCACTTGTTGACGACAAGGACGGCGGCCCGGCCAGCCTCGTTGGCGTAACCAGCGATGTGCGCGTCCTGGGCCGCGACGCCCTCCGAGGCGTCGAGCACCACGAGCGCCACCTGGCATCGCTCGAGGCTCTTGAGCGCCATGACGACCGCGAGCTTCTCGAGCGGCTCCTGCACCCGCCCTTTTCGTCGGATGCCCGCGGTGTCCACGAGCACGTACGTGCGCCCCTCGTACACGAGGGTCGTGTCGACGGCGTCGCGCGTCGTTCCAGGCGCCTCGTGGACGAGCACACGCTCGGCCCCGATCATCGCGTTCACGAGCGAAGACTTGCCGACATTCGGACGTCCCACGACGGCGACGTGGACGGGCGCCGCCGGCTTCACGGCGGGCGCCGTGGGCGTCGGCAAGCGTGCGCGCAGCACCTCGAGCAGCTCCCCGACGCCTCGCCCGTGCTCGGCCGAGACGGCAACCGGATCGCCGAACCCCAGTCGGTAGAGATCCGCCAGCGCGCTCTCCTGCGCTCCGACGTCGACCTTGTTCGCCGCCAGCACCACGACCCGACCGGCGCGCCGGAGGATCCGCGTGATCTCGAGGTCGAGCGCGGTGGCGCCTTCCCGCGCGTCGACCACGAACAGGACGAGGTCCGCCTCGTCGACGGCAGTGAGTATCTGGCGGCGGACGCCCTCGATCAGGGGCTCCTCGGACGACGGATCGAAGCCACCGGTGTCGATCACCGTGGCCTGCCAGCGCTCGAAGCTGACGCGTCCGTAGAGCCGGTCCCGCGTCACGCCGGGCGTGTCGCGGACGAGCGCCTGACGCCGGCCGACCAGACGGTTGAAGAGGGTAGACTTGCCGACGTTCGGACGACCGACGATGGCGATGATCGGGCGGATCATTTCTTTTTACCGCGACGGCGTGCGACTCGCACTACCATCAATAGGCTCGCCTCAGCCGGCGGGGCCCCAGCCCCGCGGCGGCCTGCGACTCGCACTACCATCAATAGGCTCGCCTCAGCCGGCGGGGCCCCAGCCCCGCGGCGGCCTGCGACTCGCACTACCACCGCGCCATCCAGGTCAGGCGTCGCGAATCGCTTTGAGAAGTGCGCCCGGTGTCGGCGGGACGACCTTCACCCGCACCCCGAGGTCGCGCGCCAGGTCGGCAGGGGTCACATCGTCCAGGAAGACGCCGTCGACGTCGTGCAGCGCCACGGCCGGCACCAGCACGACCAGGCCGAGGTCCGGCTGCGTCGCCAGGTGACGTTGAATGTCGCGCCCGGTCAAGAGGCCCGCCACTCCGATCGCCGAGCCGAAGAAGTCGTTGGGGACAGCGGCAACGCGAGCCGTCGCTGGATCGAAGCCAGCGTGGATGAGCAGCGAGGCCAGACGCGGGGCGAACATCTCGCCCGTCACGATGGTCAAGGCGCCGCCCGGTGTGGATGCCCGCCTCCGGCCCACCGCGCGGGCGAAACCGTCTTCGAACCGTCGCACGAGGCCGATGCCGTCCTCGGCGATCGGGAAGCCCTCGTACACTGCCGCCGGCGGTAGCGTCAGACCGGCGAGCAGATAGATCTCGTCGGCGAGGAACACGAATCGACTGCCGAGCTCGGCGAGCCACCGCTGCTGCCACCGCTCGGTGGTCGCCACCAGCGCCCACGCTTCGGCCGGCGCCAGGCTCCGGAGCGCCGGAAGCCGTTCTCGATATCGTGTCAGCCCGACCGGGACGATCGCGGTCGTCACGATCCGAGGATGGAGCGGCACCAGCTCGAACACCGTTCGCTCCAGATGGGGACCGTCGTTGAGACCCGGGCACAGAACGATCTGCGCGTGCATCCGGATCCCGGCCTTTGCGAGCCGCTCGAGCCGCGGAAGGATTTCGGCCGAGTGCCGCGGCCGGCCGAGAAGGGCGTGCCGCAGCTCCGGGTCGGTGGCGTGGACCGAGATGTACAACGGCGAGAGGCGCTGCTCGATGATGCGCTCGAACGAGGCCTCGTCGAGGTCGCTGAGCGTGATGTAGTTGCCGTGCAGGAACGATAGCCGGAAGTCGTCGTCCTTCACGTAGAGGCTCTTCCGCATGCCCTTCGGGAGCTGGTGGATGAAACAAAAGACGCACTTGTTCGCGCAGGTCGCGATGTCACCGGGGCGCGGGGCCGCCAGTTCAAGCCCGAGATCGGCCCCGCGGCGGTCGAGCCGCCGCAAGGTGACGACGCCCTCCCGCTCGACGGACAGCTCCAGTCGCTCGTCGCCGGCGTGAAAGTGAAAGTCGATCACGTCCCGGAGCCGGTGGCCGTTGACCGCCACGATCCGGTCACCGCTGGCGAGGCCTGCCGCGGCTGCCGGCGACCTCGGCCTGATCGCGGCAACGGTCACACCGGTCCGATCAGCGGTAGAGGGCGTCTTCAGGAGAGTCCTCCCGCTCCACGCCGGGGGGCGCGTTGAGAAATCGCATGCCCTGGATGATGTATTGCAGTCCCGAGATGATCGTGAACGCCGCCGCGAGCCAGAGCACGGGCCTGGGGGCCAGCTGGATCTGGAAGAAGCGCGCCAGCAGACCGGTCAGCACCGCGAGGACCTGGAAGAACGTGGCCGCCTTCCCCGCCCACGTCGGGCGCGGGTGGATGCGGCCGCCGAGCATGTAGATCAGCAGCGCGCCGGCCACCAGGATGACGTCGCGGCTGATCACGACCGCCGCGATCCAGAACGGCAGGGCCTTGAGATAGGTCAGCGTGATGAACGACGCCGTGAGCAGGAGCTTGTCCGCCATCGGATCGAGGAACGCGCCGAGCGTGCTCTCGTCTTTGTAGCGTCGAGCCACCCAACCGTCGAGCAGGTCGGTGAATGCGGCGACCCCGAAAACGAGCAGCGCCACGCCGGGCCGCCGGTAGACGAGGAGCGTCACGAACACCGGGATCAGCAAGATCCGGAGCAGCGTCAGCCAGTTGGCGAGTCCCATGGGGGGCGCTCAGTCTATCATCCCGAGGATGGACTGGGGCTCGGCGACACGGTAGCGCGCCAGGGCGCGGAGAAGTCCGATCGGAAGATCGACGTCGAGCTCGACGTACCCGGGGCCGTCGCGGCGCGCGAGCACGCGGCCACGCTCGTAGCAGTGCGCCAGTGCGGCGCCGTCCGCGTGCGGAATTCGGAGCGTCAGGCTCCCGACCGGGGGCAGGGCGCGTTCGATGGCAGCCAGGAGCCTGTCGAAACCCTCGCCGGTGGCCGCGGAGACGGCGGTACCGTCACGTCGGTTCACGAGCGGCGTCGGGTCGGTCTCCAGCCGGTCGATCTTATTCATAGCCAGCACGGTCGGACGATCGGCGACGCCGAGCTCGCGCAGGAGGTCATCGACCGCACGCATGTGCTCCTCGATGGCCGGATGGCTCGCATCCACCACGTGCAGCAGCACATCGGCATCGGCCAGCTCCTCGAGGGTCGCGCGGAACGCGGCGACGAGCTCGTGCGGGAGCTTGCGGATGAAGCCGACGGTGTCGGTGAGGACGAACTGGCGGCCACTCTGCGGGTGCACCAGGCGCGCGGCGGGGTCCAGCGTCACGAACAGCTGGTCGGCGGCCGTGAGTCGAGAGCCGGCCAGGCGGTTCAGCAGCGTCGTCTTCCCGGCGTTCGTGTAGCCGACGAGCGCGACCACCGGGACGCCCGCCTTGCGGCGTCCCTGGCGCTGGAGACGTCGATGGACCTGGACCCCTTCGAGCTGTCGGCGGATCTGCATGACCTTGCGCCGGATCACGCGCCGGTCGGACTCGAGCTGGGTCTCTCCGGGTCCCCGCGTGCCGATGCCGCCGCCCAGGCGCTCGAGGTGAGTCCACTGGCCGATCAGCCGCGGCAGCAGGTAGGTGAGCTGCGCCAGCTGGACCTGGAGCTTGCCCTCGCTCGTGCGCGCGCGCTGGGCGAAGATGTCGAGGATCAGCGCCGTCCGGTCGATGACCTTGATGCCGAGCGCCTGCGAAATGTTCCGCTCCTGGATCGGCGAGAGCTGGTCGTCGGAGACGAAGAGGTCGGCAGACGCCGCGCGGGCGGCCTCGCCGATTTCCTCGACTTTGCCGCGGCCGAAGTAAAGGGCCGGCGTCGGCGCCGCCCGCTCCTGGGTGACGCGTCCAACGACGGTGCCGCCGGCCGCGACCACCAGTCCCGCCAGCTCCTCCAGTGACTCGTCGACCTCCCAGCGGCGCTGCGACGGGCGTCGCAACGCGCCGATGACAGCGCGTTCCTGCCCATTTCGGGTGCCGTTCGCCGGACGTCTCACCCGAGCACACCTCCCCGGGCGAGCGTCGACGCGATCGCGTCGGCCGTGCCGCTCGCACCTCCGGCTCTCTCGACGTCGATCCACTCGATGCCGGGCTCGCGCGCGAACCAGGTCCACTGGCGCTTGGCATAGCGCACCGTGTCGCGTTGCATGCGGCGCAGGGCCTCGACCGGCGTGAGGGCGGCACGCGCGACCTGGGCGAACTCGCGATACCCGATCGACTGGAGCGAGGGCAGCGAGGGGTCGAAGCCTCGCTCGAGCAAACGCTCGACCTCGGCCTGGAGCCCCGTGGCGACAAATGCGGCAGCCCGCGACTCGAGGCGCCGGGCCAGCGCCTTGCGGTCCATGGTGAGGCCGAAATACGTCACCGCGTAGGGCCCGACATCCCGCCAGCCTGACTGCGGGAGCAGAGTCTCACCCGCACGGACCACCTCGAGGGCGCGCACCACGCGCACCTGGTCGTTCGGGTGAAGCCGCCGCGCTACCGCGGGTGCCTCGACGGTGAGCCGCCTGTGGAGCGCCGGCCGGCCCTCCCTGGCCGCCAGCGCCGCGAGGTCGCGCCGGAATGCCGGATCCGCTGGCGGCGCCGGGTCGAGCCCCCGCAGGAGCGCCCGGATGTAGAGCCCCGTGCCGCCTACGACGACGGGCAGGCGCCCGCGAGCCCGGATCGCCTCGATCGCGGCTGCGGCGTCGTGACGGAAGCGGGCGGCCTGATATCGGTCGTCGGGGTCCACGATGTCGATGAGGTGATGGATGACCGCTCGGCGCGCCTCGGGAGTCGGCTTCCCGGTCGCCGCGTCCATGCCGCGATAGACCTGCCGCGAGTCGGCGCTGATCACCTCGATCGGTACCTCGCGGGCGAGCGCCACTGCCACAGCGGTCTTGCCGACGCCCGTGGGCCCGCCGATCACGACAACGGGGACGTTCGCGTCCTCGCTCATCCGCTCCAGTGTATCAGCCTGATTTCCCGGGGTTCCACGGTTACAGCATTCGCGAGACCCGCGGGTGCGAGCACTAC
Source organism: Candidatus Rokuibacteriota bacterium (assembly GCA_023249095.1). Taxonomy (GTDB): domain Bacteria; phylum Methylomirabilota; class Methylomirabilia; order Rokubacteriales; family CSP1-6; genus AR31. Next base: position 12,279 of record JAHFDK010000066.1, read on the forward strand.
CAGGTCCTCTTGAGCTCGCGCCGGATGTCGTGGAGCGAGACCCGGCTGACGATCGGCCGCCCGTGCGGACAGAAGTAGGGCGTCTCCGTCGCGGCGAGCTCCACGACCAACCGCTCCATCTCCTCGCGGCCGAGCGGTGTGTTCGCCTTCACGGCGGCTCGGCACGCCACGAACGCGAGCGCTCGGTCGAGCGTCGGTGCGCCGGCGCCGGAGCCCGCGAACTCATCCACTGCGGCCTCGATCAGCCGCTTCGGCTCGCTGGCTTTGAGGAGCGCCGGGACCGCGCGGACGACGATCGCCGTGCCGCCGAAGCCCTCGAAGGCGAAGCCGAGACGTTCCAGGGGCTCGCGCCAGCGCTCGAGCAGGGCGCACGCGGCCGGAGGCAGGTCGAGCGGCTCGGGGAAGAGCAGCGTCTGGGCAGCGGGCACGCCCTCCAGGATCTCGCATCGGAGACGCTCGAACAGCACCCGCTCGTGGGCCACGTGCTGATCGAGGAAAAACACCTCCTCCTCGGAGGTCGAGACGACGAACGTGTCCTGCACCTGGCCGAGCACCCGCCCGAAAAGCGCCCGCGTCTCGAGGGCGCCCGGCTCGCCGAAGAGCGCCGTCTGCTCGGCCACCCCGCTCGGCGAGAGCTCGCCCAGACGAATTCCCCCGCCACCAACATCCACGCCGGGAATCACCGCCGGACGCCGGAGCGATTCGCGGGTCGCGGCCACGACCATCTCGGAGATCAGTCGGGGGTGGCGGAAGCGCACCCACGCCTTCGTCGGATGGACGTTCACGTCCACGTCGGCCTCGCGCAGCGTGATCGCGAGCAGCACGAGGGGAAACCGATCGCGCGGCAGCAGGGGTCGGTAGGCGTCGAGCGTCGCCTGGAACAACGCGGGGTCCCGCACCGGCCGCCCGTTCACGATCACGACGATCTCCTCGCGGTTGCCCCGGCTGAGATCGGGCGGGCTGATCAGCCCGTGCACCCTGACGCCGTGCTCCGTCCGGTCGACGGCGAGCAGGCGCACGGCAACGTCGTGGGCCCATACGGCGCCGACGCGCTGGCGGAGGTCGACCGTGGCCGGGGCTGTCAGGATGGCGCGGGCGTTGTTCGCCACCCTGAGGTGAACCCCGGGGTGCGCGAGCGCGAGCTGGGTGAGGGCCCGAAGGCTCGCGGCGAGCTCTGTCGGAGGCGACTTCAGGAACTTGAGCCGGGCGGGCGTGTTGAAGAACAGATCGCGAACCTCGACGCTCGTGCCGGGATCGGCGGGTACCGCAAGGCGCTGCTTGACCGTGCCGCCCTCGCCGGCCAGGCGCAGGCCCTCGGACGCCCCGCGCGCGCGACTCGTGAGCGTGAAGTGCGAAACGGCGCAAATCGCCGCGAGCGCCTCGCCGCGAAACCCGAGCGTCGCAATCGCGTCGAGATCCTCGTCGCGCTCGAGTTTGGAGGTCGCGTGACGCTCGAGCGCGAGCGGTAGCTCCTCGGCCGTCATGCCGATGCCGTCGTCGGTGACGCGTATGAGTGCCGCCCCACCGTCGCGCAGATCGACCGTGACCGTGCGGGCCCCGGCGTCCAGCGCGTTCTCGACCAGCTCCTTGACAGCGGAGGCCGGACGCTCGACGACCTCGCCGGCGGCTATCTTGTTGACGAGGTGGTCCGGGAGCCTCCTGATCATTGTAGCGGGGTTCGTGAGCCCGGCTCGGACCGAGGGTGGCCTGAAACAGGTGCAGCGTGGCTCCGTTCGTCGCCCGGCTCGGACCGAGGGTGGCCTGAGAGAGATGCGGCCTGGCTCCGCTGTTGCCACTTCGCCAGGATGTTCAGCGCCTCCAGAGGTGTGAGGTGGGCCAGGTCGAGGCTTGCGAGCTCGGCCAGGAGCGGGTCGGGCGCCGACGGAGCGAACAGGCCGAGCTGGACGGCGTCGCTCGCGTCGCTTCGCAGCTGACCGGCCTCCTCGAGCTCGGCCAGGAGGCCCTTGGATCGCGCGATCACCGGCGTAGGCAACCCCGCCAGCCGCGCGACCTGAATGCCGTAGCTCCGGTCGGTGCCACCGGGCTGCACCTTGTGGAGAAAGACGATCTCGTCGTTCCACTCGCGGACCGCGACGTGGAAGTTCCTCACACCGCCCAGCCGGCCGGCGAGCCGCGTCAGCTCGTGGAAGTGGGTCGCGAACAGGACCTTGGCGCCGTGTCCGCGGTCGTGCAGCGCCTCCACCACTGCCCACGCGATCGCGAGGCCGTCAAAGGTCGACGTCCCCCGCCCCACCTCGTCGAGCAGCACCAGGCTCCGCGCAGTGACGTTGTTCAGAATCGTCGCGGTCTCGATCATCTCGACGAGAAAGGTACTCTGGCCGTGCGCCAGGTTGTCCTGCGCGCCGACCCGCGTGAACACGCGGTCGACGACACCGATCCGCGCCTCCCGCGCGGGGACGAAGGCGCCGATCTGCGCCATGATCGCGATGTGAGCGGTCTGCCGTAGATAGACCGATTTCCCGGACATGTTCGGACCGGTGAGAATGACGATCCGCGCGTCACGGTCAAGGGCGAGATCGTTCGGCGTCACCGGGCTCCCCGCACGCGCCTCCAGCACGGGGTGGCGACCCTCGATGAGGGTGAGCGCGTCACCTCGGTCGACGATCGGCCGTACGTGCCCCCGGGCGTGCGCGACCGCCGCCAGGGACGCGAACACGTCGAGCCGTCCAATCGCCCGGGCGGTCACCAGGAGCTCCTCCGCGCGCGCCGCCACACGCCGACGCACGTCCTCGAACAGCTCGTACTCGAGCCGGCGGCACCGCTCGTCCGCGCCGAGCGCCTTCGCCTCGTACTCCTTCAGCTCCGGTGTCACGTAGCGCTCGGCGCCAGTAAGCGTCTGGCGCCGCACGTACTCGGCGGGCACGCGCGCGGCATGGGCGTGCGTCACCTCGATACCGTAGCCGAACACCCGATTGAAGCGCACCCGAAGGCTCGGGATGCCGGTCCGCACCCGCTCCCGTTCCTCGAGCCCCGCGATCCACGCCCGCGCTTCCCGGGCGTCGCGGACGATCGCGGCGAGCCCCTCGTGCCAGCTCTCGCGGATCAGCCCGCCGTCGTGGAGCCCGAGGGGCGGCTCGTCCTCGAGCGCCGCCGCCAGGAAGTCGCGGAGGTCGCCCAGCGGCGCCAGCTCCGCGAGCGCCTCCTCGATCGGCTCCGCGGAGATCACCGCCGCGACGCGCCGAATCTCGAGGAGCGGCGCCAGGCATGCGCGCAGCCCCACGAGGTCGCGCCCGTGGGCCTGACCGAGGGTCGCGCGGCTCGTCAGCCGCTCGAGGTCGCCGATCTGCCGCAGTAGTGCTGAGAGGCTCGCTCGCTCCGCAGGCGCCTCGACCAGGGCGCCGACCGCCGCCTGGCGCGCGGCGATCGCGCCCGGATCGAGGAGCGGGCGCAGCAGCCACTGGCGGAGCAGGCGTGCGCCCATCGGGGTGACGGTCTCGTCGAGCACGGCGAAGAGCGAGTCGCGGACGCTTCCCCGGCTCGACTCCAGGAGCTCGAGCGTCACAACGGCCGTCTCGTCCAGCACCATCGCATCGGCGGGAGTCAGTCGCATCAGGCGCGTCAGATGGCCGAGGGCGTCGCCCTGCGTTGTCCGGAGATACGCGAGAGCCGCCGCCGCGGCGCCGAGGCCCGCAGTCAGATCCGCGACACCGAACGGCGCGAGCGACTCCGCGCGGAAGTGGGCGCAGAGGTCGGCGGCGGCGCGGCGGGACGAGAAGGTCGACGGGTCACAGAAGGTCAGCGCCGCCCCCGTCGCCTGCAGGCGCGCCAGGAAGGCGGTATCGGTGCGCACGGAGTCCGGCAGGACGATCTCGGCCGGTCGCCGCAGGAGCGCCGACGCCAGAACCTCGGTCCCCTTGCCGGCGTCCTCACCGGCCCAGAATTCGCCCGTCGACACGTCGACGAGGGCCACGCCGGTCACGCCGCGGCCAGCGGCCACCGCCAGGAGAAAGTTATTGGCGGCGCCCTCGAGGTAGGCCGTGTCGGTGAGCGTACCCGGGGTGATGATCCTCACAACGCCGCGTCGCAACAGCTTCTTCGTCGGGCCCGGCGCCTCGAGCTGCTCGCAGACCGCGATCTTCTGACCAGCGTGAACGAGCCGGGCGATGTACCCGTCCGCGGCGTGGTGGGGAATCCCCGCCATCGGCGCTCCCTGGCGCGCCGTCAGGGTGATCTGGAGCAGCCGGGCGGCGAGCTCGGCGTCCTCGAAGAAGGTCTCGTAGAAGTCGCCGAGACGGAACAGGAGGAGGTGGTCGGGATAGCGCACCTTCAAGTTGCGGTACTGCCGCATCATCGGCGTGAGGTCGGCCCGATCAACCAACGAGACGGCCCTTCAGACGGTCGTACGCCGCCTCGAGAGGTTCGGGGTGGACACGCACGTCGCCCAGGACCGGCATGAAGTTGGTGTCGCCGTTCCACCGGGGCACCACATGGACATGCAGGTGATCGACGATTCCTGCGCCGGCGACGCGGCCCTGATTGAGTCCGACGTTAAAGCCCTCGGCCCGGTACTCGACGCTGAGGATGGACATCGCCAGGGTGACCAGATCCATGGCATCCGCGATCTCGTCCGCCGTCACCTCCGCGAGCGTCCCGACGTGGCGGTTCACGACGGCCATGAGGTGGCCGGGCGTGTAGGGGTACAGATTGAGGATCAGGAAGGCCCGGGCCCGCCGGACGAGGACGAAGTTCTTCCTGTCATCGGATCCGGTGAGGGCTTCGCAGAACACGCATCCGCCGGGCGTCTTGGTGGAGCCGACGTAGGCCATGCGCCAGGGCGCCCAGAGGCGTTTCACACCGCCTTGAGGGGCCTCAACCGTTGACGAGCTCGCGCAGTCGCTTTCCTACCTTGAAGAACGGCACTCGCTTTTGCGGGACGTCTACGCTCGACCCGGTCTTCGGATTCCGACCCTTCCGCGAGTTCCGGTGACGAATCCTGAAACTCCCAAAGCCCCGAAGTTCGACCTTGTCGCCCTTCGACAGCGCATCGGTGATGTTGTCGAAGATCGTGTTGACGATTGTTTCGGTCTCTTTCTTGGTCAAGCTCGAGATCTTCGAAATTTCGTCTATCAGGTCGGCTTTGGTCATCGTTTACTCCCGTCGAAATTCCGGGGCGACCCGGGCTCGAACTCAAAGAGTAAGCTAGCACGACGCCGACGAGAATGTCAAACATCGTAAGGGGTTAGGAGTCATCCGCGTACCGCTTTCTTCGTGAGCGGTGTCGGCTCCTAGAAGTGTCACCGCGACGCCGTGTTGGCCACCGGCGGCACGCCAAGAGGGCCCGGGAGAGATGGGACTTCCTCCCATTGCAGCAATACCTTGGAACGAAGATCCTTGTACGAGACTTGAGCGTTTGGCGCCAATCGAGACTCTCAGTCCATCAGGTAAAGAGGCGTCTTGAAGACCGACAACCCGGGCGGGAGACTCATCCACGTCCCGAGATCGAGTCGGTTCCTCAGAAGATCCATGATCGAAAGTCGCCGCCGCGGGCCGATGACCCTGGGCGGCTTCGAAAGCCCGGCAAGCGTCGCGGCGCCGTCGAGCGCTTCCTCGAGACCACCGAGGGCATCCACCATGTTCAAGGCCTTGGCCTGGGCGCCGGACACGATCCGCCCGTCGGCGAAGCCGAGGACCTGCGCGCGGTCGAGCTTCCGGCCGGCCGCGACCGCGTCGATGAATTGCGCGTGAACATCCTCCAGCATCACCTGCAGAATCCGGCGCTCCTCGGGCGTCATCGAGCGCGCGACGTTGCCGAGGTCCTTGAACCGGCCGGCCTTCACGACCACGAAGTCGACCCCCACTTTCTTCATGAGGCCGTCCAGGTTTGCGAGCCGCATGATCACGCCGATCGACCCGGTGAGGGTGCCCGGGTGGGCGTAGATCTTGTCGGCGGCGATCGCGACATAGTACCCGCCTGACGCGGCGACGGCGCCGAGCGACGCGACCACCGGCTTTCCGGACTCGCGTACTCGGGTGAGGGCCGCGTGCAACTCCTGGGTGGGGGCGACCACGCCGCCCGGACTGTTGATCCTGATCACCACCGCCTTGACCAGCGGGTTGTCACGATGGGCCCGGAGTTCACGGACGAGCTCATCGACATCGACGATGGGCCCGTCGAGCTCCACGACCGCGACGCGGGCGCCGAAGAGAGGCCCGCCTCCACCCGCGGGAGCCAGCAGCACCGACAGGGCGGCCACGAAGAGCGCGGCCACTCCAAGATAGATCGCCAGCGCGGCGGCGACGACGGTACGTCGACGGACCCGTCTATTGCTCGTCGTCGTCCTCGTAGTCGTCACGGTGCTTGCCGCGCCGGCCGCGCCGGCCACCACCCCGCTCTTCCGTCTCCTTCGGCGGCTCGATGGCGTGCGCCAGCTCCTTCAGGGACAGGCCGATGCGCCGCTCGTTGGCGTCCACACGAATGACCAGCAGCGTCAGCTCGTCGCCGACGCTGACCAGCTCGTCGGGCCTGCCGATCGGGCGGCTGGACATCTGTGAGATGTGGAGCAACCCGTCCACGCCAGGCTCCAGCTCAACGAACGCGCCGAAGTCGGTGAGGCGGACGATCTTCCCGGTGACCCGCGAGCCCATGGGGTAGCGCTGTGCGACCGTGGTCCACGGATCGGGCTGGACCTGCTTGAGCCCGAGCGAGATGCGCTTGTTCTCACGGTCGAGGTTCAGGATCTGGGTCTCGAGCTCCTGCCCCTTCTTGAGGATCTCCGAGGGGTGACCCACGTTCCGGGTCCAGGACATGTCCGAGATGTGCAGGAGTCCATCGACCCCCGGCTCGAGCTCGACGAACGCGCCGAAATCGGTGAGGTTCCGTACGCGCCCGATCGCACGCGCGCCAGGCCGGTAGCGCTCCTCGATCGTCGCCCAGGGATCGGGCTCCACCTGCTTCATGCCGAGCGAGATCCGCTTGGCGGCGCGGTTGACGTCGAGCACGATCACTTCGACCTCGTCGCCGACGTTGACGAGCTTGGAGGGGTGTCGCACGCGCCGCGTCCAGGACATCTCGGAGACGTGGACGAGGCCCTCCACGCCGGGCTCGAGCTCGATGAACGCGCCGTAGTTGGTGAGGCTCACGACCTTACCCCGCGTCTTGGTACCGGCCGCGTACGTCTTCTCGACGCGCTCCCAGGGGTCCGACGACTTCTGCTTGTAGCCGAGCGACACACGGCCCGTTTCGCGGTCGAAGTGGAGGACCACGACCTCGACCTGGTCACCGACCTGGAAGATCTCCGAGGGGTGGCCGACGCGGCCCCAGCTCATGTCGGTCACGTGCAGGAGCCCGTCGATCCCGCCGAGGTCGATGAACGCACCATAGTCCGTAATGTTCTTGACGGTGCCCGTGAGCACCATGCCCTCGGCCAGCACCTGGAGCGTGTGCTTCTTCTTCTCCTCGCGCTCCTCCTCGAGGACCGAGCGGCGCGAGAGCACGACGTTGCCGCGGCGGCGGTTGAGCTTGATGACCTTGGACCGAATCGTCTGGCCGACCATGGCGGCCAGATTCTTCACCGGGCGCAGGTCCACCTGGGAGCCCGGCAGGAACGCCTTGACCCCGACGTCGACCGCGAGGCCGCCCTTGACGACCTCGACCACTCGGCCTTCCACCGGCGCGCCCTTCTCGTAGGCCTGGGTGATCGCGTCCCAGACCTTGATCTTGTCGGCCTTGTCCTTGGAGAGGACGATGAGCCCCTCGGAGTCCTCTTTGGCTTCGAGGTACACCTCGATCTCTTCGCCGACCTTCGGCAGGGTGCCGTGCCGGTGGAATTCCTCGATCGGGATCGACCCCTCGCTCTTGTAGCCGACGTCGACGAGGACCTCGCTGGAGCCGACGTGGACCACGCGGCCGCGGACGACCTCTCCTTCCTCGAACTCGGTCACGCCGTTGTGATACCAGTCCTCCATGCGCTCCTCGGCCGCCTCTCCGCCCTCCCCGCGCGGTCCGCCGAGGTACTCCCGTGGTTCGTCCTTCTTCATGCCATCCGTTCCTCCCGTCATTTTATTTGCTTCCAACCGCGTACGACGCGGACCAGCGCTTGCCAGCGCCCTCCGTGCTACCGTCCTGGAGCCGCGCGATCGCTGCCATCATCTCGCGGCTGGCGACTTCGTATCGCTGCTTGCGATCGGCTCCGCGCTCGACCTCGAATCTGAGCGACTTGCCGAACGTGACCGTCACCTTCGCCGGCCGCGGCAAGCTTCGGCCCCTCGGCCACGCCCGCCCGGAGCCTCTCACATACACGGGGACGACGGACGCCCCGCTCAACACCGCCAGCATGCCGGCCCCCGCTTTGGCCGGCCGGATGACGCCCTCTTCGCCGCGCGTGCCCTCCGGAAAGATCAACAGCGCGCCGCCCTCGTCGAGGACGCGCATGGCAGTCCGCAGCGCCCCCGGATCCGCCCCTTCGCGCCGGATCGGACGCGCGTTGACCCGCCGGATCAACGCGCCGAACACGGGGATCCGGAACAGCTCGGCCTTGGCCAGATAGCTGAGCTGCCGCGCCACGGCGCTGCCGATCAGCACCGGATCGAGCACGCTCGAGTGGTTGGCGACCAGCAGCACCGGTCCGCGCGCGGGGACGTTGTCGCGTCCGCTCGACTCGAGCCGGAACAGCGCGCGCATGACCGCAGCGGCCACCGCTCGGCAGCCACCGTAGAACGCGCTCCGGCGCGGTGGCGCGACGACCCGCGGCTCGACGCCGCCACGGTGCCGCGCGATCGTCGCGAGCAGCCGCTCCACGACTTGCTCGGCCGTGAGGTCGGACGTGTCGAGCTCGATCGCGTCCGGTGCCCGCCGGAGCGGGGCCAGCTCGCGTGTCTCATCCTGCGTGTCCCGCGCGCGCAGCTCGGCCGTGATCGCGTCCAGCGCAACCGGCGTTCCGGCGGCCGCCAGCTCGGCTTGTCGGCGCCGGGCCCGCGCCCCGAGCGAGGCGGTCAGGAAGAATTTCACCTCGGCGTCTGGGCACACGACCGTTCCGGTGTCCCGCCCCTCGAGGACGACACGACCGGTGGCCGCCAGCTGCCGCTGCAGCGGCGTGACCTTCGCGCGCACCGACGCGAGCGTCGTGATGTCCGACGTGACCTGGGCCACCTCCCGGCTCCGGATGGGTTCGGTCACGTCGTCGCCGTCGAGAAAGACGTGCCCGGCCGCCACCACGATCGAGCGCGGCGCCAGATGGCCCCGGAGCTCCGGCCCTTCTCGGGCGGGGATCCCCGCCCGCATGACGCTCAGCGCCAGGGCGCGGTACATCGCGCCGGTGGGCACCAGCGTGTAGCCAAGCCGCTCGGCCAAGAGTCGGGCCGCGGTGCTCTTGCCCGCACCCGCCGGCCCATCGATCGTGATCACCGGCTCCCTTCGTGCCATCAGTCTTCCACCAGGACCACGGGCGTTCCAGCCAGCGTATTGAGCGTGGCCGCGAACTGAGGAAACGACGTCGCGACGCACGCCGTATCCTCGATGACCGTTTCGCCCTCGGCGACGAGGCCGGCGATGGCGAGCGCCATCGCGATGCGATGATCGCCGCCACTCGTCACGCGTGCGCCGCGGAACCGCTGGGGCCCCGCGATTGTCATCCCGTCGGGCCGCTCCTGGACGCCGACCCCCATCTTGTCGAGCTCTCGCGCGAGGGCCGCAATCCGATCGGACTCCTTCACCCTGAGCTCCGCGGCATCGCCGATCGTGGTGACCCCGCGGGCGCACGCGGCCGCGACCGCGAGCACCGGGATCTCGTCGATGAGTCGCGGAATGAGCGCGCCGCCGATCGAGGTCGCCTTGAGCTCCGACGCCGACGCCCGGAGATCGGCCGCCGGCTCCGCCTCGTCGACGGTCGGCGCGGGCTCGATCCGGAGGCGCGCGCTCATCGCCTCGAGGACATCGAGAACCCCGGTGCGCGTCGGGTTCACACCCACCCGATGGATCGTCACCCCGGGGTCGCCGATCATCGTCGCGGCGACGAGCAGAAAGGCGGCCGACGAGATGTCGCCCGGCACCGAGACGGTCGTGCCGCGCAGATCGCCCGGCATCAGCGTGACGGACCGCTCGCCGGTCACGAGCTGCGCGCCGAACTGCCGAAGCATCCGCTCGGAGTGGTCGCGTGACGGCGCGGGCTCGGTGACCGACACCGGGCCGTCGGCGTACAGCCCCGCCAGCAGGACTGCCGATTTGACCTGGGCCGACGCGACGGGTGAGTCGTGGGTGATCGCTCGAAGCGGCCGGGTCCCCTTCACCGCCAGCGGCAGCTTGCTCCCGCCGGACCGGCCGACGATTGCGGCGCCCATCCGGCGCAACGGCTCGGCGACGCGCCCCATCGGACGGCCTCGCAGGGATTCGTCGCCCGTGAGCATCACCCAGAAGGGCTGGCCCGCGAGGACGCCCAGCAGCAGGCGGGCCGCGGTGCCCGAGTTGCCACAGTCGATCACGTCGCCGGGCTCGCGCAGGCCATGCCGGCCGGCGCCGTCGATCCGGTAGTGGCCCGGCCCCTTCCGCGTCACCGCGGCGCCCATGGCCTGGACTGCCGTGATCGTCCGAAGGCAATCTTCCGCCTCGAGGTAACCGTGGATCTCCGTGGCCCCGTCCGCGAGCGCCCCCAGCAGCGCGGCGCGATGCGAGACGGACTTGTCGCCCGGCACTTCGGCCGAGCCGGCGAGCCGCGGCACCGGACGCACGCGGAACTTCACCGCAACGCCTCGCGCGTCGCCTTGATCCGCGCCAGCGCCGCCCGCAGCGCCTCGGGTACGCCGGCGTCGATGGCGCGCTGGAGGTCGGCGAGAGCCTGCTGGAAGCCCTCGACGCTCGCCGACAGCGCATCGCGGTTCGCCAGGAAGATCTCGGTCCACATCTCCGGATCACCCGCCGCGATACGCGTGGTATCCCGAAACCCGCGAGCCGCGAGGTCGAGCGCGGACGGCTCGACGCGGCCCGCGCCGTCGACCAGGGCGCACGCGATCAGGTGCGGCAGGTGGCTGATCGCCGCCACGGCGCGGTCATGCGTCTCGGGATCCAGCGAGCTCACGCGGGCGCCCAGCGCCTCCCAGAACTCCGTGGCCCGCTTGAGCGCCGCGAGCTCGGTCCGGTCCGTCGGCGTCACGACGACCGTGGCGCCACGGAACAGATCGGCGCGGGCCGCGCGGTAGCCGCTCTGCTCCGAGCCCGCGAGCGGGTGGCTGCCCACGAAGGTCAGTGGCCGCGCGGCGGCCAGCCGCTCGGCCGCGCGTACGATGTTGCGCTTCGTCGACCCCACGTCGGTGATCACCGTGCCCTCGGGCGCCGCGCGCCACACCCGCTCGAGCAAGCCTTCGATCGCCAGGACCGGCGCCGCCAGCAGGACGAAGTCCGCCTTGCGCACGCCCGTGTCGAGATCCGTCGTCGCCGCGTCGAGCGTCCCGTCCTCCAGCGCTGGTCGGAGCCGAGCGGTATCGCGCCCGACGCCGACGACCCGGCGGGCCAGCCCGCCGGCCCGCGCCGCTTTCGCCACGGAGCCGCCCAGCAGGCCGACGCCGACGATCGCGAGTTCCTGGATCACTCGGAGGTCTTCCCGAGCACCACGCGGAGCGCCTTCACGAGCGTGCGGTTCTCCGCCGGGGTGCCGACGGTGATCCGCAGCGCGGTCTCCAGTCCGAAGGGCGTCATCGGGCGCACGATCACGCCCTGGTGGAGAAGCTTCTGGTAGATGTCGGCGGCGTTGCGACCGACATCGACCAGGATGAAGTTTGCGCGCGACGGCACGTACTGGAGCCCGATGCGCTTGAACTCGTCATAGAGGAAGTGCCGGCCGGCCTCGATCATCCGGACGCACTCGAGGATGTGCGCCTCGTCGTCGAGGGCCGCGAGGGCCGCGGCCTGCGCCAGCGAGTTCACGTTGAACGGCTGGCGGATTCGGTTCATCAGGGCGATCGCATCGGCGTCGGCGATACCATACCCCACGCGCAGCCCCGCGAGGCTCGAGGCCTTCGAGAAGGTGCGCAGCACGACGACCTTCCGCCCCTGCTTGACCAGCGAGAGGGTATCGGGAAAGTCGGGACCCATCGCGAACTCGATGTACGCCTCGTCGAACATGACGATCGTACGCTCGGGAACCCGCGACATGAAGTGCTCGACCTCGTCTCGCGTGACGATCGTGGCGGTCGGGTTGTTCGGGTTCGCCACGAACACGATCTTCGTCATCGGCGTGATCGCCCGCGCCATGGCGTCGAGATCCAGCCGGAAGTCCTTCAGCATCACCATGACGCGCACGCCGCCCGCGGCCTGGACGATCATCGGGTAGACGACGAACGACGGATGGGGTACCACCGCCTCGTCACCCGGACGCAGGAAGGAACGGACCAGCAGCTCGATGAGCTCGTTCGAGCCGTTGCCGAGCACGACCTGATCGGGCATCACGCCGTGCTTCTTGGCCAGCGCCTGCCGGAGGTAGAAGCCGCTCCCGTCCGGATACCGGT
>JAHFDK010000010.1:0-19084 GCA_023249095.1 Candidatus Rokuibacteriota bacterium
TGCGCCAGAGAAGGCTGGACGGTCGCCGGTCGCGGCAACGCGGCGGGAGGAAAGTCCGGGCTCCGCAGGGCAGGGTGCTGGGTAACGCCCAGGGGGGGCAACCCCACGGACCAGTGCCACAGAAAGCAGACCGCCGTTCTTTGAACGGTAAGGGTGAAACGGTGAGGTAAGAGCTCACCAGCGGCGCGGGTGACCGCGCCGGCTAGGCAAACCCCACCCGGAGCAAGGCCAAATAGGGGAGCAATGGCGTGGCCCGCGCCGCTCCCGGGTTCGGCCGCTGGAGACGCCGGGCAACCGGCGCCCTAGAGAAATGATCGTCGCCCCGGGCAAGGAAACCCGCTCGGGGTTACAGGACCCGGCTTACAGGCCTTCTCTGGCGCACCTTATCTTTCAGGAGCTTCTGGAACTTGCCCGGATCTCGTCACGAGCCTTTTCTGCTTTGACTATCCGTTAGCCCCGGTCACACTAGGAGGAAGCGAGGAAAACTCAAGCCGTGGGTTCATCTTCGGTGGATCGAAAACTGGTGACCGTCCGGTGAGGCTCCGTGAGGCGGCAAGCACGATCTTCTCGCTGACCGCCATCCTGCCACTGCTGATCTTCATGTACTTCATGTGGCGGTTCGGCCTGCTGGAGTCGACGGAGGTCCAGCTCGGCATTTTCTTCGCCCTCGCGATCGCCCTCCTCGGCTACGTCCTCTTCCGGCGGCTCACTGGACGGGTCGCTGACCTCGGCCGCGCCCTCGGGCAGGCCTTGAATGCGCCGCCCGCGGCGGCCACGTCCACGCTGGCGGCCAAGGGCGCGACTGGCGCGGTGCCGGGACTCGGTCAGGTCAATGAGATCGGCGAGATCGCGCAGGCGTTCGGGCGCATGCTCGTCGAGCTGCGCGCCTCGACAGAGCGTCTCGAGGACCTCGTGTTCAAGCTCGGCGCCCTCAACGACGTGGTCGAGATGGCCTCCCGCATCCCGCGTATCGAGGACCTCCTCTCCCACGTTCTCGAGCGCACCATGCGCGCGGTGAGCGCGGGCATCGGGTCGATCATGCTCCTCGACCGCGAGCGCCGGACCCTGCGCGTCGCGGTCGGGCGCGGGCTCCAGGAGGCCGGCCGCGGGCCGGTGGAGGTGAAGGTCGGTGAGGGCATCGCCGGAAAGGTCGTCGAGATGGGCGAGGCGGTGGTGGTCGAGGACATCGAGAAGGATCCACGCTTCGGTCAGGCGAGCGACCCGCGCTACGGCGGCGGCTCCTTCATCTGCATGCCGCTCCGCGTCGGGGAGCGCATCGTCGGGGTGGTCAACCTCGCCAAGAAGGAAGTCGCGCCCGGCACCACCGGCGTCTTCAGTCAGACCGATCTGCAGTTCCTCAACGCGCTGGCCACCTATACTGCGTACGCCGTCGATAACGCGCGCCTCTTCGAGGAGGCGCAGCAGGCGGCGCAGCGCCTCCAGGAGGTCGTCGAAGACCAGAAGCTCCGTCTGACGCTCGCCCAGCAGCAGATGATCCAGGCCGCGAAGCTCTCCGCGCTCGGTGAGCTCGTTGCCGGCGTTGCTCACGAGCTCAACAACCCGCTCACCGTGCTCGTCGGCGCGAGCGAAATCCTCGAGCAGCAGGCGCCCGAGGGCCTCAAGGAGTACGCTCAGATGATCCGCGAGGCGACCGATGCGGCCCGCCACATTGTGCGGGGCCTCATGACATTCGGCCGCCAGATGCCGCTCGAGCGTCGCCACGTGATGCTCGACGATCTCATCGAGAAGGCGCTGGCCCTCACCGCCGCCGACCTCCGGATCGAGAGCGTGAAGGTGGACCGGGACATGGCGACCGACCTGCCTCCGGTGTGGGCCGACGGTCACCAGCTCCAGCAGGTCCTCGTCAACCTCGTGACAAACGCCAAGCAGGCGATGGCCGAGCTGCCGGAGGCGGAGCGCAGGCTGAAGCTCACCACCCGGGCGCTCGGCTCGGACCGGGTCCGGATCTTGGTGGAGGACACGGGCCCGGGAATCCCGTCCGAGGTCCTACCGAAGATCTTCGACCCGTTCGTCACCACCAAGGGCTCGGCCGGCACCGGGCTCGGACTCAGCATCTCCTACGGGATCATCCGCGAACACGGGGGCCAGATCACGGCGGACAGTCGGCCGGGCCGCGGCGCCACGTTTACGATCGACTTGCCCGTGGGCACCGCCGCCAGCGGCGCGCGCTCCGAGACCGGCGGTCAGGCTCTTCGTCTCGACGGGATGCGGATCCTCATCGTGGAGCACGATCAAGCGGTGCAGAAGATCCTGCTCGAGCACCTCGAGCCCACGGGCTGCGCGGCGCTCACCGTGGCCAGCGCCGATGAGGCTCGCCAGCAGCTCCGCGACGGCATCGACCTCGTGGTCGCCGACTTCAATCTCGACGGCGTCGACTGGCTCGAGCTCTTGGGCCAGGTCGCGGCCCGCGGCACCGCCGTCGGTCATCGATTCATCTTCATCACGGCCGGTCCCATCGGCGAGGAAGCGGACACGGCGCTCCGCGACGCCGGGGCGGCGCTCCTCTACAAGCCGTTCACCGGCGAGCAGTTCCTGGACGCCGTGCGCGCCACCGCCAGCTGAACCCCCGGCGCAGGCCGACTGATGAAATTTCTTCCGGTTGCCCGCGCGGTCCACTACGCTGGTGGCGAAGTCTCTGTGGTCGCGCGCTCGTGAACACCACCTAGAGGGGCGGAACGTTGTTGCGCACATTCTCGAGGGACCTCGCGATCGACCTGGGCACGGCGAACACGCTCGTGTTCGTGCGAGGCGAGGGCATCGTCCTCAATGAGCCCTCGATCGTGGCGATTCACGAGAGTGACCGCTCGGTCATCGCCGTCGGGAAGGAAGCGAAGGCGATGCTCGGGCGCACGCCCGGCAACATCCGCGTCATTCAGCCGTTGAAAGACGGGGTGATCGCGGACTTCGAGATCACCGAACGGATGCTGGGCCACTTCATTTCGCGGACGCAGCGATGGCTTCGCACGATCCTCAAGCCGCGGGTGGTGATCGGCGTTCCCTCGGGAATCACGCAGGTCGAACGGCGGGCGGTCCGCGATTCCGCAAAGCATGCCGGGGCGAACGACGTGTATCTCGTCGAGGGGCCTGTCGCGGCGGCGATCGGGGCCGGGCTGCCAGTTCAGGAGCCTGGCGGGAACCTGATCGTCGACATCGGAGGCGGAACCACCGAGGTCGCGGTAATCTCGCTGGCGGGTGTCATCTTCTGCACCTCGGTCAGGGTCGCGGGCGACAAAATGGACGAGGCGATCCTGCAGCACATCAGGAAACACTACAATCTCTTGATTGGGGAGCGTCAGGCCGAGGAGCTCAAGATCACGCTCGGTTCGGCCTGCCCCGGGGAGCGTGAACCACGAACGGTGGAAGTGAAGGGACGGGACCTCGCCGACGGCATCCCGAAGACGATCGTCCTCACCGAGGACGAAATTCGCGAGGCGCTTCGCGAGCCCGTGACGACCATCGTCGAGACGGTTCGTACCTGCCTCGAGCGGACCCCGCCCGAGTTGGCTGCGGACATCGTCGACACGGGCATCGTCATTACGGGCGGCGGTGGCCTCCTGCGGGGGCTGGACCGGCTGCTTGGACAGGAAATGCAGCTTCCCGTGAAGATCGCTCCGGACCCGATGTCGTGCGTGGTGCTGGGGCTCGGGCGGGTCCTCGATGAGCTCGACCTCCTGAAGAGGGTCGCTGGACCAGCCTGACGGCGACGGCAAACCTTGGGATCTTCGACAGTCCCGGTCTATGCTTGGGGCGATGACGCTCCTGATCCCGTCGCGGCCCGCGCACCGCTCGACCCCGGCTCCGAGCCGCCGCGCCCTGTTCATCGTGTCCCGGGACCTTCCCGAGCGCTACAACTCCCTGGCCTACGCGTTCGATGGCGACCGCGGCGTGCGGGTGATCTTTGATCGCCGCCGAGCCGAGCGGCGTCAACAGACGCGCGCGCCCCTGATCGAGCGCCGCCACGAGGATCGCCGCTCGGCCGATCGCGATTGGACGTTGCGTTCGGCCGGCTGGGTCCAGATCCCCCCCGGTTCGGAGTAGCCCCCGGAAGCTGGTATTCTACCGACTTACAGGCCTTCTCCGATGGGTGACGTCCTGATTGCAAGAGCGACGTGTCTGGCCGTGCTGCTCGTTTCGGTCTCCAGCGCCTGGGCGCAGGACCCCGAAAGGAGCTTGATGGGCCACCTGCGTCTCACCACCGAGCCGGGCCTGACCGCGGGATGCGCTCGGGTCGGTGCGGTGAGTGATGATTCCATCAAGGATCTGCGGCGAAAGATCGTGAAAGCAGGCGGGAATGCGGCGGTGCTCTCGTTCGAAATCGAGGACATGTCGACGATTCACGCCGAGGTCTACCGGTGTCCAGCTGCCGCGAACGCTCCGTCACGAATCCCGCCGCCGCCGCCTGGGCCGCCCCCTCCAGGGCCGTCACGGTAGCATGGGCGTCCGCCGGCGAGCCGGGCGAGCCGCGAACTACGGACGCGGCGCGTTCAGGCGAGCTCGAACGGCAACGGCTTCTCTGGCACCCTGCTACAGGGACTCTGCGAACAATGCTCGGACCTGGACGGCACGCAGGACGTCCGCCCTGATATAGTAGGGGCATGCGAAAAGTAGTGTCGTTATGGCTTCTGGCGACGGCACTTCTTGTCGTTGGCCCCACACCGAGCGACGCCTGGCGCCAGCACGGCGGGGGTCACGGCCGAGTCTTCATCTCTGTCGGCCCGGCGTTCTGGTGGGGCCCGCCGTATCCATACCCGTGGTACTACCCGGCGCCGTATTACATGTACGCACCGCCACCGGTCATCGTTCAGGAGCCGCCGGCCTACGCCCAGGTGGCGCCCGCTCCGGCCCCGCCGCCGCAGGCCTACTGGTACTACTGTCCCAGCGCCGGAGCTTACTATCCGACCACGCCGACCTGCCCAGAAGCATGGGTGCAGGTTCCACCGAGGCCCGAGTAGCCTTCCGACTCGGCGGGATCGAACCACCGCGGTGCGATCGACACGGTCGCCGCGATTGTGATCTGCCCCACGGGCGCTTCCGAGCGCCCCGCGGGCGTGTCCGCCCTGGCGGAAGACGCCAGGGGTCCGGTCCACGCGACAACGACGACAACGAGCAGGACGGAAGCGGTGAGCGATCGACGCAAGCGTCTCATCGCAGCACCTCTCACTTCTTCTTCAGCCGCACCTCCTCGAGAGGCGCCGACCACGGATACGGGTTGATCAGCATCAGCGCGGGCTCCTCCACGCGCGGCCCGATCGCGCTCGGCCAGTGAAATTCGAAGATGGGCCCGAATCTCACGCGCTCGTGGAGGGTCTGCTGGATCTGGTGCAGCATGGCCTCGCGCTTCTTGCGGTCGGTCTCCAGGGCCTGCTGCTTGTAGAGCGCGTCGATGTCGGGATAGCCGCCGTACGCGTAGGTCCCGTCGCTCGGCACGATCTCCGACATTCGCGTGGCGGCGTTGCCGTAGAGTCCGCTCCCACAGACGCACACGCCCTTCAGCTTCTTCGCTCCCCAGGCCGCGAAGAAGGCAGCGCGTTCCATGGGCCGCATCCGGAGCTTGATGCCCAGGGCCCCCAGGTAATTCATGACCGCTTCGCCCCGCGCAAAGAACGGCGGGGTCACATGCAGCTCACCTGAATCGAACCCGTTGGGATAGCCAGCCTCGGCCAGCAGTTGCTTCGCCTTCACGGGGTCGTAGGGATACGGCTCGATGGGCAGCGCGAACTCGAAGGCGCGGGGAATGATGCTCCCCGTGGGCTTCGAGGCCCCCAGCGTTTCCATCTCGCTCAGCGCCCGGCGGTCGAGAGCATAGTTGGCGGCCAGGCGCACCCGCTTGTCGGCCCAGGGCGACTTGGGGTCCCACATGTCGAGGAAATCCAGCGCGGCGATCCCGATTCCCCCGGAAAATGCGAGCCTCAGCGCGGGATCCTTTTGGAGCTCCAGGGCTTGTGGGGCGTCGAGCATGTAGGCAACATCGACTTCTCCCCGCTTCAGCATGGCTGCCCGCGTGGTGGGATCCGGGACGACCTTGAAGACGAGCCGCTTGACCGAGGGCATCTTGCGCCAGTAGCCCTCGAAGGCCTCCATCACGAGCTCGACGCCCAGGCTGTGGCTCACAAAACGATACGGCCCGAGCCCGATCGGGTGTTTCTTGAAGCCCTCGTCGCCGACCTTCTCGACGTACTTCTTGGGCACGACCCAGCCAGCACCGGTCGTCAGGGTTCCATAGAAGGCCATGAAATCGGGGAAGGGCTCGTGGAGCTGGAACCGCACCCGGTAGGGATCGACCACCGTGATCTCGCGCACCTTGTCCTTGAGGATTTTGGTGCCCTTGGTGCGATGGAAGCTGAACTTCACGTCCTCGGCCGTGAAGAGGTCGCCGTTGTGGAACTTCAGGCCCTCGCGCAGCTTGAACTCGTACGCGCGCTGATCCGGGCTCACCGTCCACGATTCCGCCAGGCTCGGCGTCATGAGGTTGCCGGGCATGGGTTTCACGAGCGCGTCGTGCATCGCGTAGAGCACCCAGAACGGCGTGATCTGGCCCAGCACCTCGGCCGGATCGAACCACTGGGGGGCCAGCGTCACGTAGATCGCCCAGCGCATCTCACCTTCTGGTTTCGTCTGCGACGCCTCAGGCTTCGGCGGAGACGCCGGTCTTGGCTGGGCGGCGACTTCCTCGACGGGAACTCCCGCGAGCAGAGCACACAGCAGGCCGGCTGCGGCCACCACGAAGCACCGTCTCATGATCCTTCCCTCCGTTGATGCGGGTCCGAGGGACGCGTGCATGAGTCCGAGGGAGCCATGCGAGGGAACCAGAAGGCAGCGGGGCGGAAGTGCATCGTTGCTCCCACGCCCAGGGGGCGACCCGGTCAGGCCGATGCGCGGACCATAGCTCGCCGGGGCGATCCAGTCAATCAGGGGCCGGGGACGTCCGACGATCCCGCTCCGCTACCTGAACGCTGGCATCACCTCTCGGGCGAAGCGCGCGAGATTCTCCTTCATGATCTTCCTCGGCGTGCCCAGCGGGCACGAGACCATGACGTGCTCGAGCCCGGGATACCGCTGCTCCACGCCCTTCAGATAGGTGATGAACTCCTCCGCGGGGCCGCAGAGCCAGGTGCGGTTCTGCACGCCGTTTTCGATCGTGGCGGCAGTGGGCGACTGGGGCTGGCGAGCCGCCACCGCCTTCACATGCTCTTCGCTGTAGCGCAGCATCCCGAGCGGCCCCATGAACTTCGCGTGCTCCTCGAAGTACGGTCGCGCCTTCTTGATGGCGAGCTCCTGAGTGTCGTCGATGCTCATGCGAAATCCGAGGATGAGCTCCTCGCCGAGTTGGAGCTCACGGCTGTAGCGCCGCGCCACCGCCTGGTAGTCGCGGAACCAGCGATCGACGAACTGCTCGGCCGTGGCGGAGACGACGCCCTTGATGCCGTGCCTCACCATGAAGTCGAGCCCCCGGGCGCTGCCGCTCACGATCGGCTGCCAGATCTCCACGGGCAGGCGCACCGGCCGCGGCACCAGCGTGATCTCTTTCATCGTGTAGCCGCGGTACGGCACCGCAGGGGGAATCGTGTAGTACGTCCCCTGATGTGAGAAAGACTCCTGGTTGAACGCCTTCAGGATGATCTCGAGCTGCTCCTCGAAGAGCGCGCGGTTCGCCTCGGCGTCGAGCATGGGGTTGCCGAAGCTCTCCACCTCGCGCGAGTGATAGCCGCGCCCCACACCGAAGATCAGGCGGCCGCCCGTCAGGATGTCCGCAGTCGCGTAGTCCTCGGCCAGCCG
The DNA here is from genome assembly GCA_023249095.1 of Candidatus Rokuibacteriota bacterium. Lineage (GTDB taxonomy): Bacteria > Methylomirabilota > Methylomirabilia > Rokubacteriales > CSP1-6 > AR31. The sequence goes on from JAHFDK010000010.1 coordinate 7,798, forward strand.
GATCGGATGCCAGGTCGGGATGATGTTGAACCCGCAGCCGATCTTGAGCCGCTTCGTGTGGTTGGCGATGTGAACGGCCAGCAGCGGGATGTTCGGGATGCACTCGTAGCCCTCGTGCTGGAAATGGTGCTCGGCCAGCCACAGGGCCTCGTACCCCAGCTCGTCCATCGTCTGGGCCAGCTCGAGCGTCGTGTCGAACGCCTCGATCACCCGCTCGTTCGAGTAGCGGCGGTCGTCGGCGGGAGTCCCGGAGTGTCCGCAGTTCTCCAGCTCGATGTGTCCGATGTAGAGGGTCGAGAAGCGCTTGATCATCCGGGTTTCTCCGCCGGGGCGAGCGTTCTGAGATCGACGTTCGGATCTTCGAGGCGTGCCGGATCGACCGCCACGCGCGCCTTGATGATCGGAAGCGCCCGCCGCAGATCCCGCCCCTGATTGATCGCGACGACCGACTCGACACGCCCTTCGGCCATGTAAAACGCCATGAACTTCCGCGTCGGGAGGCTACCGCGCACGACGACCGCGTCCCAGGCCGCGTGGAATCCCGCGTACTGGATGTTCGCGTCGTATTGGTCGGACCAGAACCAGTGGACCTCGTCGTAAGGCTGAGCCCGGCCGAGCATGCTGCGGGCGGCGGCGGCGCCCTGCTTCACCCCGTTCTGCCAGTGCTCGACGCGCATCTGGCGCGCGCACACCGGGTGATAGTGATTGGCGACGTCGCCCGCCGCGAAGATGCCCGGCACGTTCGTGCGGCAGTACTCGTCGACCACGATACCGTTGTCGGTCCGTACGCTGGTCCCGGCGACCAGCTCGGTGGCGGGCTCGATGCCGAGTCCGAAGACCGCCAGATCGCACTCGACGTGGCGCCCGCCCCGGGTCACGACGCGCTCGACGCGGCCCGCCCCCTCGAACGCCGATACGGCATCGCCCAGGACAAGCTCGACCCCGTGATCACGGTGGAGCCCCTCGACCACCCGACCGATCTCCTCGCCGAGCGCCCGGTAGAGTGGCGTCTTGAAGGGCTCGATCGCGGTGACCTCGAGACCGCACTGGCGCATCGACGCCGCGACTTCGGCGCCGATGAAGCCCATGCCGACCACGACGGCACGGCCCCCGCGCGCGATCGCGTCGCGGATGCGGTCGGCGTCGGCCACCGTGCGCAGGTCGTAGACGCCCGGCAAGTCGAGACCGGGAATCGGGAAGCGACGGTTTCGCCCGCCGGTGGCGATGAGGACGCTGTCGAACTCGAGCCGCTCACCGCCCTGGAGCTCCAGCGTTCGCTTCTCCGGATCGACGCCCACGACCCTGGTCCCGAGCCGCGTCTCGATGCTGCGCTCGCGGTAGAACTCCGGCGGGCGCAGCAGTGTCTTCTCGAACGGCATCCCGCCGCGCAGATACGCCTTCGAGAGCGGCGGCCGATCGTACGGAAGCTGCGGCTCCGCGCCCAGGAGCACCACCCGCCCGTCGAAGCCGTCCTCGCGCAGTGTCGCCGCCGCGGAGGCGCCGGTGAGGCTGGCGCCGACGATCGCGATGGTCTGAGGCATCAGAACTCCACTTGCAGGTCGTTACCCTCGACGCGAACCGGATAGACCTTGAGCGGTACGGTGGCCGGCGGGGCGAGCACGGCGCCGGTGCGAATGTCGAACTCGGCGAAGTGACAGGGGCAGGTCACCACCGTGCGTGCGAGTTCGCCTTCGGCCAGCGAGCAGTCCTCGTGCGTGCACGTGTCGTCGAACGCGTGGAAGGTGCCGCCGACGTTCGCCACCGCCACCGGCAGGTTGTCGATCTCGACCTTCACCATCTGCCCGGGCTGGATGCTGTCCGCTTTCGCCACCGTCACGAATCGAGCCATGTCCGTGTCCTTTCCATCCTGAGATCGCGGCTGAGCGGACCGAGCTTAGCCGCGTTGCTCGCGGGTGGTCAAGACGGCGGGATCGGACGAGGTCGGGCGGGATGACGGTCAGCATCCCGCCCGAGGCCCGAACGGACGGCGAGAATTACCCGAGCTGCTTGTGAACGAACTCGATGATCTTTTCGATCGCCTGCTTGGCCGTCGGTGAATTCGGATTCCTGGTCATGAATCCTTCCGACTCGCCCTCGAGCAGCTCCACCTCGACCTGACCGCCCGCCTTCCGGTACAGCGTGACGAAGCGGTCGAGCTGAGGGCGGGGATGCGCAGCGTCGTTGGTACCCTGGATGACGACCGCCGGAGGCATCTCGACACGCTCGCCGCGCTCGAGTGCCCGCACCGGGTTGCCCTCGGCCATGGCCTCTTCGGTCTGCCAGTACTGATCGTGGCAGGGCAGGACACGGTCGACGATCTCCGGGTACGGCTTGCCGGCTTCCTTCAGCTGCTTCGCATACTGATAGCGGCCCAGCGGATCGATGACCGGCCAGCACATGACGACGCAGCGCACAGTGGCGTCGACGGCCGGCGAGCCCGCGGAGAGCGGCACCGCTGAGTAGCGCGCGTCCTTCGGCCGCATCGCGCTCAGCATGGCCTGATGGCCGCCGCTCGAGCTCCCCATGGTGCCCACCATGTCCGGCCGGCTGTGCCACTGAGCGGCCCGGGTCTTGGCCCAGCGGATCCCGTAGTTGATGTCGGCCATCGACCCCGGATACGGCGCCACCGGCGGCATGCGGAAGTCCAGCGACGCCACCACCACCCCGGTCTTCGCGAGCGCCTCGTTCATGACGTTGTCGTTCAGACGGTCGCCCCGGCACCACGCCCCGCCGTGCAGCTCGACGATCAGGGGAAATGGCCCCTCACCGCGCGGCTTGAAGAGCCGAGCCAGCAGTGGTGTGTTTCCGTGACGCACGTATTCGACATCTTCGACGTCGAGCTGGTAGGTCATGACGACTCCTCTCAAGGTCGGCGATCGACTCGCCAGGGTGCCACGTAGTGTATCAGCGTTTGCGCGCTGCGGGCGCCTCGCCGGTGTCGGCCCCGACCGGCCCTGCTCAGGCGACCTTCGGGATCACCTTCTCGGCGAAGAGCCGCATCGAGCGGACGACCTTGTCGTGGGCGAGGCCACCGCGCGCGAAGGCACCCATGAAGTGGCTGACCCCGAGCGTCTCGTGGTGCATGCGGATCTTGTCCGCGACCTCCTCGGGGTCGCCGGTGATCGCCGCCTGATCGAGCGCTTTTTCTTCCGTGAGCGACAACAAGTTCTCGCGCACGCGCCGGTAGAAGCGGTACTGGTCGGGCGGCGCGCCGGCCGGATCGGAGATCAGATCGGCCTGCGTGCGGTAGAACCACACGATGGGCTCCCGCAGATCCTCGCGCGCCTGCTTCGACGTCTCGGCGACATGGATGATCTTGTTGACGCAGATCTCGGCGCCCGCGTCGGTGCCGTGCGTGGCGCGCCACTCCGCGTGGTAGGCATCGTAGTTCTTCCGGAGGACATCGAGAGGCGTGAAGGACGGTGAGGTCAGGATCTTGAGCCCGCGGCGCGCGGCCAGGGTGTAGGTGTCGGGCGAGACCGCCGCCGTCCAGAGCGGCGGGTGCGGTTTCTGGATGGGCTTCGGCAGGACGCGCACGTCCTCGACCTTGTAGCGCGTGCCGGTGAACGTCAGGCGGTCTTCAGTCCAGGCGCGGCGGATGATCTCGAGGCTCTCGTCGAAGCTCTCGCGCGTGCCCTCCATCGAGACGCCGAGGCCGCGGAACTCGGTCGGCTGGTAGCCGCGGCCCAGGCCGAACTCGAGCCGCCCGCCCGAGATGATGTCGATCTCGGCCCACTCCTCGGCAATCCGCAGCGGATGCTCGAATGGCGCGATGACCACGGCCGTGCCGATGCGCACCCGGCGCGTTGCGGCGGCGACGGCCCCGGCGAACGGGGCGAGCGAGGGGCAGATGCCGTACGGCGAGAAGTGGTGCTCCGCCAGCCACACGACGTCGAAGCCGAGCTCGTCGGCCAGACGGCACTCCTCGAGCGCGTTCCGGTACACCTCGGCGTGCGTCTGCCACTCACGAATCGACAAGAGGTTCTGGGTCGAGAATTTCATAGCCAGCGATTATGGGCGAACCGTCCGCGAAGTCAACCGCGACGGTTGACCTGCGAAGTCAACCGGCGAGCGCCGGCCCGGCGCCAACCGCGTCGCGACGATACGGCGCCGGTTGGCGCAAGACCTCGGCGACCTTCCGTGCGAGCGCGTCTGGCGTGACGGGCTTCTGGAGCAAAACGTCGTTGGGGATGGGCGGCTCAGCATAGCCCGACATGAAGAGCGTCCGCGTGTCCGGGCGCACGGCCAGCATCCGTTCGGCCAGCTCGCGGCCGTCCATCCCGGGCATGATGACGTCGGTGAGGAGCAGATGAATCCGGTCGGGGAAGCGCTGGCTCAGCGCAAGCGCCTCGACTCCGTCACCCGCCACCAGCACGCGGTAGCCGAGCCTCCTGAGGATCTCGCACACCAGCCCCCGGACGGCCTCCTCGTCCTCGGCGATGAGGATCGTCTCCTCTCCGCCGGGAAACGGACCTCGCCCGGCGTCGACGCGGGGAGCTTCAATCGCCGCTTCGATCCTCGGCAGATAGACGCTGAACGCCGCACCCCGCCCGGGCGCGCTCTCGACGGCGATGCACCCACCGTGCTGCTTGATGATCCCGTACACCGTCGACAGCCCGAGTCCGCATCCTTTCCCGGGCGCCTTGGTCGTGAAGAAGGGCTCGAAGGCGCGCTGCCGCGTCTCCTCGTCCATGCCGAGGCCCGAGTCGCGAACCTCGAGCAGCACGTGCGGTCCGGCGATGGCGCCCGGATGAACCGACACGAACTCGGCGTTCAGCGTGATGTTGCGTGTCGCGATGCTCAGGCGGCCGCCCTCCGGCATGGCGTCTCGCGCATTGACCGCGAAGTTGACGATGACCTGCTCGATCTGTCCCGGGTCGGCCATGACGAGGTCGAGCGTCGGGTCGAGCGTGACGACGAGCTGGATGTTCTCGCCGATCAGGCGCCCGAGCATGTCGCTCACGCTGGTGACGGTGGTGTTGAGGTCGAGTGGCTGCTGGGCGGATGCCTGGTTGCGACTGAACGCGAGGAGCTGCCGCGTCAGGCTCGCGGCCCGCTGGGCGGTGCTCTCGATCTGGTCGAGGTCGTGGTACACCGGGTCCTCGGGTTGGTAGCGGGCGAGCAGGAGCTGGCAGCGTCCGATGACCACGGTGAGCACGTTGTTGAAGTCGTGCGCGACGCCGCCCGCAAGGCGCCCGATCGCCTCGATCTTCTGGAGCTGGCGCATCTCGCTCTCGCGCTGGCGCAGGACCTCTTCGGCCCGCTGGCGCTCCGTGACGTCCCGGCCCACGCCGGTGAGACCGCTCACCTGGCCGTGCTCATCCGTGAGCGCCGCGCCCGTCCACTGGTAGGCGGTGAGGGCGCCGTCGGCGCCACCCAATCGGCACTCGACCTCGAACGGCTTGTCTTCGAGGCCCGAGGCCAGCGCTGCGCGGAACGCATCGCGGTCGTCCTCCGCGAGCAGGTCGATCAGCGGCTTGCCCTTGAGGTCCTCCACTCCGCGGCCGGTCACGCTCTCGAGCTTCCGGTTCCAGAGGCTCAGACGTCCGGCGCGGTCGAGCACGTAGATGACGTCGGGGATCGCCTCGACGAAGCGCTCGAGCTCTTGAGCCGTCGCCCGGAGGCGGCGACGGCTGTCACGCAGCGCGCGCGCCAGGATGGCAGTGAGCGCGCCCGCGATGTTGAGGATGACGAGGTTGAACGCGGCGATCGTCGCGGCGTTCGGGAGATCGAACGGCGCGCTCAGGATCCCCGCGTGCTGCAGCATGAGGATCGCAACGTAGCTGGCCGTCGCCGCCGCCGTCGCCATGAGGCAGGCTCGGCTCGAGAACGTGATCCCCGCGTAGATCGTCACGATCAAGTAGACCCCGAGGTACTGCGCCGCGGCGAGTCCGCCAGCCACGTAGAGCCCGAGGCTCATCAGGAGAATGTCAGTGAGCATGCGGGCATAGGCCTGGGCGCGGTAGCTGCGCCCGCTGCGCGCCGCAAGGTAGTACGGCCAGTTGAGGAAGAGCCCGCAGAGCGCGATCAGCGCTATGCGCCGGGCGATGGCCTCGGGTTCGATGGGAAAGACGATCTGGAACACCAGGATGACGAACGTGACGCCGCCGCGGACCGCGAGCTCCTGGTAGAGCCGCTGTCGCCGGCGGAGGTCTCTCGCCGCGGGGTTGTCGTAGGCCCGCTCGAGCAACGGCCGAGCGTAGTTCGCTCTGGGTCCCGTATGCACCGCCGGAGTTTATACGCAAGGCGGGTGCCACGGTTCGCCTCTATTAAAATCAATCGGATAGAGGACGCTCGACCGTGATTTCTGGGAAGAAAGATCCCAGGGGCGGTGAGAAATCAGCCGGGAGTATACTCCGGGGTCGTGACGCCGGACCGCCGTCTCCGAGTCGTCGAAGCGTTCCGCTCCATCTTCTACGCGTCACTGCCTGTCGCCATCCATGGCGGTCACTTTGCGGACGAGGGCCTCGAGATCGAGCTGGCGACAGCGGAGTTGGGAGCGGGAACGGTGGACGCGCTCCAGAACGGCCACGCGGACATCGCCCTGTCTGGACTCATGCGGAGCTTCGAGCTCCTCGACCGCGGCGCGGCACGCCTCGTCCACTTCGCCGGGGCGAACGATCGTAACGGGTTCTTCCTCCTGAGCCGCGAAGCGCGACCCGGCTTCGGATGGTCGGACCTGGTCGGCCGGACGGTGATTTCGTTCGGAGGCGCGCCGACCCCCTGGCTCTGCATGCAGGCGGTGCTGCGCCGCCACGGCGTCGAGCCGACGCGGGTCACGTTCCTGCGCGATCTCTCCACGCCCGACGCGGTGGCCGCCTTCCGAGCGCGCAAAGCCGATTTCATCGAGCACGGCCCACCCGTGGTCGATCAGCTCATCGCGGACGGTACCGGGCACCTCGTCGCCTCGATGGGCGAGGCCACCGGGCCGGTGCCGTTCAGCTCGTTCATGGCGACGCCAGAGACGCTCGCGGGGAACCGCGACGTCCTCGTCAGTTTCGTCCGCGGCCTCTACCGGGCGCAGCGCTGGATGGCGTCGAGTGGAGCGGCCGAGATCGCCGCCGTCATCGCCCCCGCGTTCGGCGACATCGATCCGAGGATCCGCGTCGCGGCCGTCGACCGCTACCTCCGGCAATCCACGTGGGCGCGCGATCCGGTGCTGACGCGGGCCGGGTTCGACGCGCTGCAAGCGATTCTTTTGGCCGGCGGCTTCATCAAGCGATCGCACCGCTTCGAGGAGCTCGTCGACACCGACATCGCGCGGCAGGCAGTCGGCTACTGACCTCCCGTCACGTCGATCGTCACCCCGGTGACGAAGTCGGCGTCGCTGGACGCGAGAAAGCAGATGACGCGCGCCTGGTCCTCGGGCTCCGCCACCCGGCCCAGGGGCGTACGTGAATTCTCCCGAGCGCGCTCCTCCTGAGACATCCGATCCCAGCGCGGGCGTAGCCGCGGGCTCAGCGTGAGGCTCGGGGCGATGGCGTTCACCGTGACCCCGTACGGGCCGAGCTCGAACGAGAGCTTGCGGGTGAAGGCGATGATCCCGCCTTTGGCGGTGGCGTAGGCGCTGCTGCTCGTGGGGCTCAGGCCGCGCCCCGCGATCGACGAGATGTTGACGATCTTGCCGCCCCGCTGGCGCTTCATGACGGGCGCGACCGCGTTGCAGAAGAGAAAGGTTCCGGTGAGGTTGAAATGGAGCAGGCGCTGCCAGTCGTCGAGCGTCAGCTCGTCCACCGCGGCGGCGGGCTTCGGGATGATGGTACTGCCGCCGACCGCATTGACCAGGATATCGATGCGGCCGTGCTCATCGATGACCCGTCGCACCACGCCCGCAACCTGGGAGGCGTCGAGCGCATCGGCCGCGAGACCGTGGGCGGTGCCGCCCGCGGTACGGATGGCGCCGACCGCCTGATCCAGGCTCTCCTTGTCGAGCTCGACGGCGACCACGGTCCCGCCCTCTCGACCGATGATCTCGGCGGTCGCCCGCCCGATGCCCCGGCCCGCAGCTGTGATCAGCGCGATCCGTCCCTTGAATCTCATGTTCCGTCCTCCCTCTGTGGCTCGACCCGGAGACTCGCTGCACCCTAGAGCCGCCGACTTGCCTTGTCAATTCGCTGCTGCTACGCTCCCGGCCATGCGATACGAAATGATCTCTGCCGACTGCCACCTCGATCTCTGCTGGCTTCCGCCCGACCTCTTCACGTCCAAGGCCTCCGCGGCCCTCCGGGAGCGGATGCCGTACACGAAGGAGGGGCCGCGGGGCCCGGCCTGGGTTACCAACAAGGGCGCCAGCCTCGGCCTCGCGTGTGGGATGGGCTCGGCGGGCCGGGAGTACATCCCCGGGCGTATCCACCGCTCCGATCGGATGGCATCGACGGGCCTCTACGAGGACGGCAAGCGCGGGATCCGCCGCGTCACCGACCCCGAGCTACGCTTGAAGGACCAGGACCGCGACGGTGTCCAGGCCGAGGTGCTCTACGGGGTCCTCGGCACCACGGGGCGCATGAACGATCCGGAGGCGGCGGTCGAGGTCCTGCGCATCTACAACGAGTGGCTCGCCGACTTCTGCTCGACTCATCCGGACCGCTACGCCGGGCTCGCCTCGATCCCGAACCATCCGCTGGAGGCGGCCATCACCGAGGTCGAGCGCGTCGTCAAGCGCGGTGCCCTCCGCGGGCTCGACATCGCCAACTCGGCGGACCTGAAACCGCTCTGGGACCCTTACTGGAACCCGCTCTGGGACGTGATCGACGGCTGTGGGCTGCCGCTCCATTTCCACACGGTCGGCGGTTACACGCCCGACCACATCCGCAAGATCATCCTCATCGGCTCGGATCCGACGCGCGCCAACGCCCCCGACGCGCCGAAGGTCGAGCTTCCGGTGGCGCGGTCAGCATTCGCGTCGAACATCACCCAGTTCCAGATGAACATGTCCAACATCCTCACGTCGATGATCTTCTCGGGCGTGTTCGAGCGCTATCCGCGCATGAAGCTCGTGCTCGGCGAGTCCGGGATCGGCTGGATCCCCTACGTCCTCTGGCGCATGGACGCCGAGTGGGAGGATCAGTTCAAGGACCTCTCGCTCACGATGCCGCCGAGCGAGTACTGGAAGCGGCAGTGCTGGGCGACCTACCAGACGGACCCGATCGGCGTGAAGCTGATCGACGAGCTCGGCGAGGACAACGTGATGTGGGGCTCGGACTTTCCGCATCCCGACGGCGTGTGGCCTGATTCTCGCGAGTACATCGCTCGCGAGCTGGGTCATCTGCCGGCCGGGGTACGCCGCAAGATCGTCTGCGAGAACGCCGGGAAGCTCTACGGGTTGATCAGGTAGCGCGGAAAGACTGCGCGCTCGTTTCAGAGAACCATCACGCGTGGCTCATCGACGACGGTCGGGGTCGCCCGGTCGCCAGGGCCAGCGCGACGAGATGGTCGAGCTGGCCGAAGTCGAAGGGCTTGGGGATGAAGGCGAAGACCCCGCTGTTGAGAACCTCGGCGGCGGCCTTGCTGTCGCGGCTCGCGGTAATCACCATCACGGGAACCGTCGCGTCGATGCTGCGAAGCTGCTTGAGCGCCTGGAGCCCGTCCATCACCGGCATGTGCAGGTCGATGAGGACCAGATCGGGACGTCCGCGGAGCACCATCATGACTCCGTCCGCGCCGTTGGAGGCCGTCTCGACCTTGTAGTTGGTTCCGTGGTTGAAGCTGTGGAAAAACTCCGTCAGCACCTGCCGGATGGTTTCCTCGTCGTCGACGATGAGGACCCGCTTCGTGGGTCTATCAAACGGCTTGTCCGTGCGCTGTTCCGTGCGGGCCATGGGCAGCATGTTCTTGAAACAGCAAGCGAAATGCCACGGGTCTCAGTGAAAAATGGTGATTGTTCCCGGGGTGTTACGTGGCTGGCTTCCGGGGCTTGTGACAGGCTGGTTTGCCAATCCGACCCGTGATTCTTTCCGGAATCGGACCCCTCGCGCGCGCGTCAGATCACGCGCTTCCGCTCGAGCGCCGTGAGCTCGTCGGCTCCGCAGCCGAGCCACCGGCCGAGCACCTCGGCGTTGTGCTCTCCCAGAAGCGGCGCGCGCTTCACGTCCGTGGGCGAGTCGGAGAGGCGCACAGGGTTGCCGGGCATCGGGAACCGGCCGCGCGTGGGGTGGTCGAGCTCGACCACCATGCCACGCTCGACCAGCGAGGGATCGGTGAGAACCTCGCCGGAGTCGAGGACGGCGCCGCAGGGGATCCCCGCGCCGGCCAGGGTCTCCATCGCTTCGTGCTTGGTTCGCTTCTCGGTCCACGCTTCGACGAGCGCGTCGAGCTCGTCGTTCCGCGCGGCCCGCCCCATGCGGTCGGCGAGCTTCGGGTCGTCGCCGAGCTCCGGGCGCCCGAGGATCCTCGCAAGCGTGCGCCACATCTCGAGCGTGGCGCAGTGGATGAAGACGTAGTCGTTCGGCCCGAACGGCCGACAGCGGTACATGTTCGAGGGCGAGGCGCCGGGGGAGCGGTTCCCGCGCCGCGGCACCGGTTTTCCGGTCACGTACTGCTCGCGCAGGTGAATGCGCACCAGGTTGAGCACCGCGTCTTGCTGGGCGACCTCGACGCGCTGGCCAACGCCGGTCGTCTGGCGCTGGACGATCGCGGCCAGGATGCCGATGGCCAGGTGGAGCCCGGCGCCCGTGTCCCCCAGTCCGGCCTCGACCCGAACGGGCGGCCCGTCGGCGGCACCCGTGACGCTCATCGCGCCGCCCATGGCCTGGGCGATCATCTCGAAGCTCTTGTAGTCGGCGTACGGACCGCTGCTGCCGAAGCCCTTGACCGAGGCCGCGATGATCCGGGGGTTGAGCCGGCGAAGATCCTCGTACCCGAAGCCGAGCCGCTCCATCGAGCCCGGGCCGAAGTTCTCCACCAGGACGTCAGCGCGCTCGACCATCCGCGTGAGGAGGGCGCGTCCCTCGGCGGACTTGAGGTCGAGCGTGACGCTCTTCTTGTTGGCGTTGAGGAGCAGAAAGAAAAACGCGTCCTGATCAGGCCGCTCCGATAACGCTCGGCGCCCCGGCTCGCCGCCGGGCGGCTCGATCTTGATGACGTCGGCGCCGAGCCACGCCAGCATCTGGGCACAGCTCGGCCCCGCCTCGTACTGCGTGAGGTCAAGCACCACGATCCCGTCGAGCGCCTTGGCCATCGATTTACATGGGGGGCCTCGACGGGCCCCCCAAGCCCCCATCGCTCGGAGACGCCCCGGCTCAACCGGGGCGCCCCTCGAGCTCGCTTCATTGTCATGGGGCCTCGACGG
>JAHFDK010000010.1:19184-69360 GCA_023249095.1 Candidatus Rokuibacteriota bacterium
CCTTGGCCATCGATTTACATGGGGGGCCTCGACGGGCCCCCCAAGCCCCCATCGCTCGGAGACGCCCCGGCTCAACCGGGGCGCCCCTCGAGCTCGCTTCATTGTCATGGGGCCTCGACGGCCCCCCAAGCTTCTCGTGCTGCTAGGTCGTGTAGGCCGAGAATCGGACCGTCGTAGCGCGCATCCGGTAGTCGGTCTTGACGTTGACCACTGCCGGCTTGCCGGACGTATAAGCCCGCTCGAGCGCAGGTCGAATCTCGTGCGGCTTCTCGACGAACTCGCCGTACCCGCCGAAGTCCTCGGCGACCTTGTCGTAGCGGGTGTAGCCGAGATTGCGTCCGGGCTTGTCCTGCTTCGGGTCCGCGGTCCAGCCGCCGTTGTTGCTGATCACGACGAGGACGGGGATCCGATGGCGTACCGCCGTGTCGAACTCCATCGCGTTGATGCCGTAAGATCCGTCGCCGTGCAGGACGACCACCTGCGTGTCCGGGCACGCGACCTTCGCGCCGACGCCGAACGGCAGCCCCACGCCCATGCACCCGAAGGGGCCGGAGTTCAGCCGATGGCCCGCCGTGAAGGTCGGGATCGACTGGCGCCCGAAGTTGAGGATCTCCTGACCGTCCACGACGAGGATCGCGTCGCGACGCAGGAAATCACGGACCTCCTTGCAGAGCCGGAGCGGGTGGATCGGAACCTCGTCGGAGCTCATGGCCTTCTCCGACTCGAGGGCTTTCTCCATGTCGAGCGCCTTCAGCTTCCCGACCCACGCGCCGTAGCGTCCCTTGTCGAGCTTGCCCCGCGCCTCGGTCGTCAGCTGCTGCAGGACGGCGCGGGCGTCGCCGAAGATGGGGACATCCGCCGGGCGGTTGTGGCCGAGCTCGGTCGGGTCCACGTCGACCTGGATGACTTTCAGGTTCTCGGCGAATCGAGGCGCACGACCGAACTGGATGACGTAGTTGAATCGGGTGCCGACGTTGAGGATGACGTCCGCCTCCGCGAACGCCTTGGCGCGGGCGAAGAGGAACGCGAGGTCGTGGTCCTCCGGGACGGACCCGCGGGAGATCGGCGTCGTGTAGAAGGGGATCCCCGCCGTCTCGACGAAGGTCTGGAGCGCCGACGCGGCGTCAGACCACCACACGCCGCTTCCGGCGATGATCAGCGGCCGCTCGGCCCGCCCGAGCAGCGCGATCGCTTCCGCGATCGCCGCCGGATCGCCGTGGGCGCGGGGTGCGGGCCTCCACTGGGCCGGCATCGTGACGGAGGACTCGTCGACGACCTCGCCCAGGATGTCGCCGGGAAGGTCGAGAAACACGGGCCCGGGTCGGCCCGACGTCGCCTGACGGAAGGCCGTCGCCACGACATCGGGAATGCGCTTGGCGTCGAGGATGCGCGTGGCCCACTTGGTGATCGGCTTGAACAGCGAGAGCTGATCGACCTCCTGGAAAGCATCCATTCCGAAATAAACGCGCGGGCTGGTGCCGCCGACGGCGACCAGCGGGGCGGCGTCGATGAACGCGTTGGCGACGCCCGTTGCCATGTTGATCGTGCCCGGACCGGAGGAGGCCATGCACACGCCCGGCCGGCGCGTCAGGCGGCTGTAGGCGTGCGCCATCATCGAGGCGCCCTGCTCATGACGGCTGTCGATGGCCCGCACACCGAGCTTGATGCAGGCGCTCTCGGTCTCGAGCATCGGTCCGCCCATGAGGTAAAACAGCGTGTCCATACCCTGCGCCTTGAGTGACTTTGCCAGGAGCTCCGAACCAGTGATCGACCCCATTGGACGTTCTCCTTAAGTACCAGCCGGTGCGTCAGAAGATACCCGAATTCTCGTTCCGTGTCTCGCCCGGCCGGCGGCGGTTGCCGTGGGGCCGGCGAGGTGGCCTGACGGCCGCTTGCGTGAGACACTGGCCGCATGCGCCGCGTCATTGCCAGCGCGCTCCTCGGAACGGTCAGCCTGGTCTCGTTCCTCTCGCCGACGAGCGCCCCCGTCCAGGCTGCGGAGACCTATACGCGCGAGTCTCTGGATCAGACTTTCCGGCTGGAGTGGTCGAAGACTGCGCGGAATGTCAACGGCTACGTGTACAACTCTTCAAGTCGGCATGCCGCGTACATGCGGCTGCTCGTCGAGGGTGTCGACGGCTCCGGCAACGTCGTCAACAAGACGACGACGTGGGTCGTCGATGTCCCGCCGAACAACCGTGCCTTCTTCGATGTTTCCGTGCCCGACGCCCCGTCCTATCGGGTCTCGATCCTGTCCTTCAACTGGATCCAAGAGATCGCGTCCAACCGAGATCACCGCAAGGCCTCGTAGGCGTGCCACACTAGGGTCATGCGCCGCGTCATTGCGAGCATGCGTATCGCCACGGCGGGGGCCGCGGTCCTGCTCTCGGGCGCCCTGGCGTGCGCCTCTGTCGTCCTCCCGGGCGCGCCCGTCCGGGCCGCGGAGACCTACACGCGAGAGACCCTGGACCGCTACTTCCGGCTGGAGTGGTCGAAGTTAGGGCGGAGCGTCAACGGCTACGTGTACAACTCCTCGAATCGGCGCGCCGCGCACATGCAGCTGCTCGTGGAAGGCCTCGACGCCGCCGGCACGGTAGTCACCAAGACAATGACGTGGGTTCGCGATGTCCCGCCCAACAACCGCGCGTTCTTCGAAGTCGCGGTGCCGAACGCGCCTTCCTATCGAGTTTCGGTCCTGTCCTTCGACTGGGTCGACGACCGTCTGGATCGTCGCAAGGCCTGGTAGGGAAACCGGTCGTCTTCGGCCGCGTCAGAGCGCGGGCTCGCCGGCCGTCACCGCAATGCACTGGCCGGAGAGGTTTCGCGCCGCATCGCTGCACAGATACACCGCGAGCGAGGCGATGTCCTCGGCGGTCGACATGCGCTTGAGCGGTGAGCGCTCGACCCACCTGCGGCGCTCCTCCTCGACCGGCACCCCTTTCACCTGCGCTTGACCGGCGATGACGCGATCGATGCGGTCGCCGGCGATGGCACCGGGGGCGATCGCGTTGACCCGGATGTTGTGCGCCGCCAGCTCGAGCGCGAGACCGTACGTCATCCCGACCTGCCCGCCCTTGGCTGAACAGTAGCCGATGCGATAGGCGAGCCCGTGCCGGCCCGCCGTGGAGGCGATGTTCACGATCGCGCCCCCACCGGCCGTGATCATCTGGGGCACCGCGAACCGCGTGCACATGTACGAGCTGGTGAGACACGAGTTGATCGTGTAGAACCAGTCTTCGGTCGTGTAGTCCTGCACCGGCTTGGTGGGACCGCCGTCACCGGCATTGTTCACGAGGGTGTCGAGCTTGCCGAAGCTCTTCACGGCGGCCTCGACGAGGCGTTGCACGTCGGCCTCGACCGCAGCGTCCGCGGTGACGGCGACCGCCCGGCCCCCGGCGGCCTTGACGAGCCCCGCCGTCTCCTCCACCAGGTCCCGGGAGCGCGCCGCGCAGACCACGGCGGCGCCCTCGCGGGCGAACATGCGACTCATCACACGCCCGACCCCCTTGCTCGCGCCGGTGATGAGCGCGACTTTTCCCTCGAGCTGCCCCATGGGTTTTCTCCTGTGGTCAGCGGAACGCCTGGATGAGCTCTTCGGCGGCCACCATCTGCCCACCCCGCGTCGAGGACGCGACCACGATGAGCGTCCGTACGCCGGCCGCACGCCACGCCTCGACGCCCTCGCGAACCTCGGCCACGCTGCCGAAGAGCGTGACGTCCTGGAGCCAGCGATCGGACATGAGCTCGGGGATGCGCTGGGACTCGCCGTTCGCGATGGCACCGCGGATCGCGAGCATCTCCTCCTCGTAGCCCGCCTCGATCCAGTAGTTCTGGTAGTTCGGCAGGCGCACGTAGGGAACGAGAATCCGGCGCAAGAGCGCCGCCGCAGCGGCGCGATCCGCGTCGATGCAGGTCGGCACCATGTTGCCGATGAAGAACGCGGGGTCCTGCTGCGCCGACGCCGGCAGACCGCGGAGCGAGGCCGCCATGTGCGATCGCGCGCCATTCGCCCACACGACCCCCTGCGCGATCTCGCCGGCCAGCTCGACCATGCGGCGGCGGAGCGTCGCGAGCACGATCGGTGGAAGCCCGCCCACCTGGGTCGCGTGCCCGCGCAGGTCGGCGACGAACTTCCGGATGTCGTCGAGGGGCTTGCCCGCGCGGATTCCCAGGCGGGTGTGGATCGGCCCGTGACTCACGCCGATCCCAAACCTGAACCGCCCGTTCGACAGCTCATGGATGAACGCCGCCATCTGCGCGTATTCGAGCGGGTGGCGCGTGTAGATATTGGCGATGCTGGTGCCGAACGGGATCTCGCGGGTCGAGAGCGCCAGCGCCTCGCACAGGGCCAGACCGTCGCCGGGGCTCGGGCAGTAGAGCCCGGCGAATCCCTCGCGCTCGAACCGCTGGGCCACCTCGAGCATCACGCGGCGGCGGCCGGCCACCGCGACGAGGCCGACGGCCGGTTTGGTGGTCATTCCCGCGAGTATACCGGTGTCCTTGCCACGGCGCCCCCGCCTCACTATGATCGGCCCACCTTACGGAAAGGGGACCCTCATGAAGATCCACAGGCTCTACGCGGACAAGAACGGCGAGTCGCATTTCCAGGACGTCGAGGTCGAGTACGCGGAGACGACCCGCGCCGGGCGGCTCTCGAAGCGGATCCCCGCCACCGGCATCATCTTCCGCGAGGTCCAGCCCGATTACGATCTCGACTGGCATCCCGCGCCACGGCGCCAGTACATCATCAACCTCGACGCGGGCGTTCAAATCACCGCGAGCGACGGCGAGGCGCGCCGGATCGGCGCCGGCGAGGTCCTTCTCGTCGAGGACACGCACGGTAAGGGCCATCTCTCCAAGGCCATCGAGGCCAAGCTGCGCAACTGCATCTTCGTCACGCTGGAGTGAGGCGGAGCGCGATGGGGCGGCTCGACGGCAAGGTCGTGGTGGTGACCGGCGCCTCCCGCGGCATCGGAGCCGAGATCGCGCGGCTCTTCGCGGCCGAGGGCGGACGGGTGATCTGCGCCGCGCGCACCCTGCGGGAGGGCGATCATCAGCTGGCCGGTTCGCTCGAGACGACGGTGGCGTCGATCCGCGCCGCCGGCGGCGAGGCGCAGGCATTCACCGTCAACATCGCCGAGCCCGCCGAGTGCGAGCGGCTGATTGGCAGCGCGCGCGACACCTACGGGCCCGTCGACGTCCTCGTCAACAACGCCGCGCTGACGTACTACCTGCCCGTGAAGGACTATCCGCTGAACCGCTGGATGCGCTCGTGGGCCGTGAACTTCCACGCGCCCTTCGTCCTGAGCCAGCTGGTGCTCGTCGACATGATCGCGCGCCGCTCGGGCGCGATCGTCAACATCTCGTCGGGCGCCGCGATCGGCCCCGGGCGAGGTCCCTACCCTGATCCAACCGTCGGCGCCCGCGGCGGGACCTGCTACGGCTCCGAGAAGGCCGCGCTCGAGCGGTTCACCCAGGGCCTCGCCGCCGAGGTCTACCAGCACGGTATCTCGGTGACGTGCGTGTCGCCCTCGCAGATCGTCCCGTCTCCAGGCACCGTCTACCACCGGCTCGTGAAGAGCATGGACGACCCGCGCGGTGAGCCGCCGCTGCTCATGGCGAGGGCCGCGCTCCTGCTCGCGACGCAGCCACTCGAGAAGATCGCCGGGCGCGTGACGTACAGCCAGCAGATTCTGAAAGAATTCGGCTGGATCACCGAGGCGCGCGGCCGGGGCGTCGAGACGCGCGGCAGCGGATACTCGGAGGCATAACAAAAGAGAGAGAGACGATCGGGAGGCCGCTGAATGAGTCTCTGGTCCGTCACCTCGGCAGGGTAGAATCAGGCCGGGTCATGAGGCACGCGCTTATCACCGGGGTCACCGGTCAGGACGGTGCGTATCTCTCGAAGCTTCTGCTCGAGAGCGGATACAGGGTCTACGGGCTGGACCGCCGCACGAGCACTCCGACGACGGAGCGGCTCCACTACCTAGAGGTGGCCGATCGGGTTGTCCTGCTCGATGGGGACGTGACGGATCAGGGATCGATGGTCCGGGCCCTCGAGGGGGCTGAGCCCGATGAAGTGTATAACCTCGCCGCCCAGTCCTTCGTGGGCTCGTCCTGGCGACAACCCGTCCTGACCACGGAAGTCAACGCAGTCGGCACGGTCAACGTGCTCGAAGCTATCCGCCTCGTCAACCCGAAAATTCGCTTTTACCAAGCGTCCACGAGCGAGATGTTCGGGCTGACCGCAGAACCGGTGCAGTCGGAGACGTCGCCGTTCCACCCACGAAGCCCGTACGCCATCGCCAAGCTCTGTGCGCACTGGACGACCATCAATTATCGCGAGAGCTACGGAATGTTCGCGTGCGCCGGCATCCTGTTCAACCACGAGTCGCCGGTGCGCGGCATCGAGTTCGTGAGCCGGAAGATCACGGATGGGGTCGCGCGGGTCAAGCACGGTCTGGCCACGGACCTCCGAATGGGGAACCTGCAGGCCAAGCGGGACTGGGGTTTTTCGGGTGACTATGTTCGAGCGATGCGGCTGATGCTCCAGGCCGACGACCCCAGGGAGTATGTCGTAGCGACGGGCCGCGCGGTCACCGTCGAGGAGTTCTGCCGCATTGCCTTCGCGTACGCGGGGCTCGACTGGCGAGAGTACGTCAGGGTCGATCCGCAGATCGCTCGTCCGGCGGACGTGCCCGCTCTCTGCGGAAATGCCGCGAAGGTGAAGGCCGAGCTCGGCTGGCAGCCCACGACCACGCTCGAGGATCTGATCGCCATGATGGTCGAAGCCGATCTCAAGCGAGTGAGGGATGAGCGTTGCTGACGGCCACTGCGGGCACTATGGCCTACTCCCGCGCCGCCCGGCGGTAGGCCGCGGCCGTGCGGTCCACCATCGCGCGGATACTGAACTCCTGGCGGACGCGCTCACGCCCGGCCTGGCCCAGGTTCTTTCGCCGGGCGGGATCCGTCAGCAGCGCCGCGACGGCCTCCGCCAGCGCGGCGGGGTCCTCGGGTGGCACCAGCAGGCCGGTCTCGCCGGGGACCACCACGTCACGATGGCCGGGCGCGTCCGTGGCCACGACGGCGAGCCCGGCCGCCATGGCCTCGAGAATCGAGAGCGGGAGCCCCTCTTTCCGGGAGCTGGCCACGTAGAGATCGAGCACCGGCTGGATCCGCGCTGGATTCTCGAGGAAGCCGGTGAAGATCACCTGCTCCGACAGGCCGCTCTCGAAGACGAGCCGGCGAATCCGCTGCTGCTCGCCGCCGCCCCCAACGAGAACGAGGGCCAGGCGCGGGAACCGCACCCTCAGGCGTCGAAGGGCCTCGACGAGAAGCTCGATCCGCTTGATCGGGTCGAAGCGGCTGATGCAGCCGATGACGACGTCGTCAGCCCTGAGCCCGAGGCTCTCCCGGCGGATTGGCGCTTCGAGCAAGGCCCGCTCCATGTCCTCGATGTCGACACCGTTGACGATGACGACGCCCTGCTCCGGCCGAAAGAGGCGCAGGCCGAGCCCCTCGAGGTGCTGGGAGCGGGAGACATTGATGATAGTGTGGCTCCAGCGCGAGAGCTGTCGTTCCAGAGCCAGGTAGAGATGCCGGCCGAGCGGGGAGTAGCCGCTGTAGTGAAGTCCGTGGAAGGTGTGGATCGCCGGCACGCGCATCCACCGTGCAACCGTCCGGCCGTAGAGTCCCGGCCCCTTGCCGTGCGTGTGGACGACGTCGATGCCGAGTCTCGAGATCAGACCGCGGGTGAGGGCGAAGTGCCGCGCGCTCAGGCGACGGAGTGGAAACTCGACAACCTCGAGGCCGCGATCGCGAAACCGATCGAAGAAGATCCCGTCGTGCGGAGCGCCGATCACGAGCTCGAACTCGTTCCGCGGGAGGTGCTGGACCAGATCCCAGACGTGCTTGGGCCCCCCGCCGGGGCTCGTCGTTACCAGGAGCTCGAGGACGCGGATAGGCTGTGTCACGCCGCCGAGGGCCCCTTCCCTGTTTTCACGTGAGCGCTCGACGATACCGCGGCCAGCGGCGGCGCGGCAAGCAGGTATCGAGTACACTCTGTACCGCCACGTGAGAGCGTCGGACGGAGGCCGGCATGGACTGGCAAAAGGAGCTGGACGAGCTGAGGCGCCGCGAGGAGCTGGCCGAGCGGCTCGGCGGGCCCGAGCGCGTCAAGCGCCAGCATGACGGCGGCCGGTACACCATCCGCGAGCGGATCGCCAAGCTCGTGGATCCCAGCACCTTCCACGAGCTGGGCAAGATCGCGGGCCGGGCGGCCTACGACGAGCGAAACGACCTCGAGGACTTCACACCGTCCAACTTCGTCTTCGGGCGGGCGAAGGTCGACGGCCGCCCGGTCATCGTGGGCGGCGACGACTTCACCGTGCGTGGGGGCTCCGCCGACGCGACGATCAAGGGCAAGCACAACATGTGCGAGCGGATGGCGAACGAGCTGAGGCTGCCGCTGATCCGCCTCGTCGAAGGCTCCGGCGGCGGCGGCTCGGTCAAGACCATCGAGACGACGGGGCGCGCCAACGTCCCCGCCGTCGACGGCTGGGAGATGGTCGTCAACAACATGGGCGCCATCCCCCGCGTGGCGCTCGGCCTCGGCTCGGTCGCGGGGCTCGGCGCGGCTCACCTCGCGGCCGCGCACTATTCCGTGATGATCAAGGACAAGTCGGCGCTCTTCGTCGCCGGGCCGCCCGTCGTCGAGCGGCTCGGCCAGAAGCTCACCAAGAACGAGCTGGGGGGCTGGGAGATCCAGCTGAAAGCGGGCGCCGTCGACCACGCCGTGGACACCGAGGAGGACGCCTTCGCCTGCGCGCGGCGTTTCCTCTCCTATCTGCCGTCGTCGATCGACGACGTGCCGCCCCGCGGACCGCGCACCGACGACGCCGACCGGCGCGAGCCCTGGCTCTTCGAAGCGATTCCCCACGACGTCCGCAAGCCGTACAAGATGCGTGCGATCGTCGACGCCGTCGTGGACCGGGGCTCGTTCTTCGAGGTCGCGAGCCTGTACGGCCGCTCGATCATCACGGGCCTCGCGCGTCTCGATGGCTGGCCCGTGGCGCTGATGGCGAGCGACCCCTTCTTCTACGCAGGCGCCTGGACGGCCGACACCTGCCAGAAGGTCGAGCGCTTCGTGGACATCGCGCAGACCTTTCACCTGCCGATCGTCTACCTCGTCGACTGCCCCGGCTTCCTCATCGGGAAGGATGCCGAGCAGACCGGTACCATCAAGCAGGGCGTGCGCGCGATGTCGGCGATCTGGCAGACGACCACGCCCTGGTGCGCGGTGATCGTCCGTAACGTCTTCGGCGTCGCCGGCGCTGCCCACCGGAACGGCAGTCGTTACTGCACGCGCTACGCCTGGCCCTCCGGACGCTGGGGCTCGCTGCCGCTCGAAGGCGGGATCGAAGCCGCGTATCGGGCGGAGATCGCCGCGGCTCCGGATCCGGAGGCGCGGATGGCCGAGATCGAAGAGCGGCTGACCAAGCTCCGCTCGCCGTTCCGCTCGGCGGAGACCTTCTGGATCGAGGAGATCATCGACCCGCGCGACACGCGGCCGCTGCTCTGCGAGTTCGCCAACCTCACGGCGCCGCTGCGGCGCCCGGGGCCGTCGACGCACCACATGCGCGGCTAGGCGGGGGCAGCCAGGCTCGATGGCGGGCACCGCACGCCGACCGCACACGCTCGACGCGTCGCTGACGCGGATCCTCTGCATCTCGGCGCACCCGGACGACAACGAGTTCACGATCGCCGGGAGCGTCGGCCGGTGGGCCCGCGAAGGGCGCGACGTCGTCTTCTGCCTGGTCACGTCAGGCGGCGCCGGCACCAACGAGCACACCCGCGACAACACGGGCCTCGTGCCCGTGCGGGAGCGCGAATCGTGGGACGCGGCGAAGATCCTCGGGGTCAAGGACCTCGTGTTCCTCGGGTATCAGGACGGCGTCATCGAGCCGACCCTCGGGCTCCGGCGCGACCTGACGCGCGTGATCCGCCGCTGCCGGCCCGACGTGGTGGTGTCCGGCGACCCGACGGTGCGCTGGTACGGCAACGAGTACCTCAATCATCCGGATCATCGCGCGGTCGCCAGCGCGGCGCTCGACGCCGTCTTTCCGTCCGCGGAGACCCGCGTCATCTTCCAGGAGCTGCTGGCGGAGGGCCTCGAGCCGCACAAGGTGAAGGAAGTGTTCATCAGCGGCGCGATCCCGCCCGACACCTGGATCGACATCGGCGACACGCTGGCGCTCAAGTGCGCGGCGCTCCGCGCCCACGTCTCGCAGGTGGGCCCGGGCGAGTGGATCGACGACTTGCTCCGCGCCTGGGCGCTTCGCGACGGCAAGCGGGCGGGCGTGAAGTACGCCGAGGCCTACCGTCGCTTCGTCCTCGATCGTGGCTAGCCAACCCGGTACCGGCCTGATGCTGGCGGGGGCGATGGTCGCCTTCTCCGGCCTGTGCATCGTTCTCGTCAAGGTGTTCGGGGTGCCGGAGTACGGCGTCCTCCTGGCGGTCGGGATCGGCCTCATCGCGCTCGGCCTCGTTCGCCGATTCACGCACAAGGACCATGACGGCCAATGACCGAGCGCCGCGTTACCTGGATTCGATGACCTTGTGGCGCTGGGTGCCGAGGTTGGTGATCCCCATCTCGACCACGTCCCCGGGCTGCAAGTACCTCGGCGGCTTTGCGCCGTGTCCCACGCCAGCAGGGGTGCCGGTGGAGATCACGTCGCCCGCGCGCAGCGACATGAACCGGCTGACGTAGGCGACCAGGGACGCGACCGAGAAGATCATCTTCGCGGTGTTCCCGTCCTGCCGCCGCTCACCGTTGACCGTCGTCCAGAGCGCCAGGGCCTGCGGATCGCCGGCCTCGTCGGACGTGACCAGCCACGGGCCGGTGGGACCGAAGCTGTCGGCGCTCTTGCCCTTCGTCGTGGTGCCACCGTGCTCCATCTGGAACTCGCGCTCCGAAACGTCGTTCACCAGAACGTACGCGGCGACGTGGCGGAGCGCCTCGGCCTCGCTGAGGTAGCGCGCGTCACGCCCGATCACGACCCCGAGCTCCACCTCGTAGTCCAGCTTCACCGAGCCGCGCGGACGCACGATGGCGTCGTCGGGGCCGCAGATCGCGCTGGGCGCCTTGATGAACAGCGTGGGCTCCTTGGGGAGCGCCATGCCGACCTCGGCGGCGTGGTCGGTGTAGTTGAGTCCGATGCAGACCATCTTGCCGAGACCGGCCAGCGGGCAGCCCAGCCGCGGGCGTCCGCGCACGACCGGCAGGCGCGCGAGGTTAGCGCCGCGCAGACGCCGGAGCGTCGCCGGCGCGAGCGCGGCCGGGGTCACGTCCTTGATGACGCGCGACAGGTCGTGCAGCCTGCCCTCCGCGTCGATCGCGCCGGGACGCTCGGCGCCGGGGCGTCCGTATCGCACGAGCTTCATGTCAGGTGTGCCTCACACCTGTCAGACAGGTCTCTCAGGCGTGCCCCACGCTTCTCAGGCATACCTGATACCGATGATCTCGCCGACGAGCGCGGGGCGCTCCTGCCCCTCGATCTCGACCGTCATCTCGGAGCTCACGCGCACCCCGTTGCCGGGCACCTCTTCGGCGCCGGTGATGCGCTGGCGCACGCGGATGCGCGAGCCCGCCTGAACGGGGGAGATGAAGCGTATCTTGTTCGAGCCGTAGTTGATGCCCCGGCTTCGCTTGGTGACCTCCAGCAGCGTAGAAGCCATCCGCGGGACCATCGAAAGCGTCAGGTAACCGTGGGCGATCGTCTTGCCCCCGGGCATCTCGCGCTTCGCCCGCTCGACGTCCACGTGGATCCACTGGTGGTCGCCCGTCGCGTCCGCGAACTTGTCGATCATCGCCTGATCGACCGTGACCCACTCCGAGGGGCCGAGCTCGCGTCCGACGAGCTTGAGCAGATCCTTGGGATACTCCACTTTGAGCGTGGCCATCTCTCCCTCCTGGAATTAGGTGCTCACGCGGGGCACCACCCACGCCATC
Source organism: Candidatus Rokuibacteriota bacterium (assembly GCA_023249095.1). Lineage (GTDB taxonomy): Bacteria > Methylomirabilota > Methylomirabilia > Rokubacteriales > CSP1-6 > AR31. Next base: position 31,195 of record JAHFDK010000010.1, read on the forward strand.
TCGCGCGCGTGGCGCGCCTCGAACTCGCGGATCCGCGCCTCGAAGCCGAGCGTCAGGCCGATCTCGTCCCGGCCGGTGAGGAGCATCTCCTTGCGGAACGCGTCGACATCGAAGCGGTGCTGGACGCCGTCGGGCGCCATCACTGTCTGCGCCTCGAGCCGGGCCCAGATCTTCTCGAACATGGTCTGCGGTGTGGACACGAAGGACGGCCTCCCGGCGGAAGAGTACTCGGTGCCCCTGGTCACCTCAACTACAAATCGCTATCGTATGGCGGGTGGACCATGAGCTTCGGGGCGAGCCGCTCACGCGGCGCGCGGTGCTACGTCTGATGGCGGCGGCGACGGGGCCGGCAGGGGCAGGCGTCGCGCCCTCGCCCCTGGAGCGACCCATTCCGTCCAGCGGCGAGACGATCCCCGCCGTCGGGCTGGGCACGTGGCGAACCTTCGACGTCGGCGCCTCCGCGACCGAGCGCGCGCCGCTCAAGGACGTCCTCCAGCGCTTCGCCGAGCTGGGCGGACGCGTGGTCGACTCCTCGCCGATGTATGGCGCGGCCGAGTCGGTCGTGGGCGATCTCGCCACCGACCTTGCGATCACCGACAAGCTGTTCCTCGCCACCAAGGTCTGGACGAGCGGGCGCGACCCCGGCGTGGCGCAGATGGAGCAATCGCTCCGACGGCTACGCAGGCAGCGCCTCGACCTCATGCAGATCCACAACCTGCTCGACTGGCGAACGCACCTTCGCACGCTGCGAGAGTGGAAGGCGGCGGACCGCGTCCGCTACGTCGGCGTCACGCACTACACCTCGAGCGCTTACGACGAGCTGGAACGGGTGCTCCGCGGCGAGCCGCTGGACTTCGTCCAGGTCAACTACTCGCTGGGCGAGCGCGAGGCCGAGCGCCGCATCCTGCCCCTCGCCCGCGACCGCGGCATCGCCGTGCTGGTGAATCGCCCCTTCTCGGAGGGCGGCCTCTTCCAGCGTGTCCGGGGCCGGGCGTTGCCCGAGTGGGCCGCCGCGCTCGACTGCGAGAGCTGGGCCCAGTTCTTCCTGAAGTGGATCCTCGCGCACCCCGCCGTCACGTGCGTGATTCCCGCCACGAGCCGGCCGCAGCACCTCGTCGACAACATGAAGGCGGGCACCGGCAATCTTCCAGATGCGGCGACGCGCGAGCGCATGGCCGCCCTCGTCACCACGCGGTGAACCAGGTGGTCGGTGCATAGCCGTGACCGACATCCTTGCCTTCCTTGTGCGGCACGGCGAGGTGGTCCTCTTCCTGTACGTTTTCGCCGACCAGCTGGGGGTCCCGCTCCCGGCGGTGCCGATCTTGCTCGCGGCCGGCGGTCTGGCGGGGGCCGGGCGCCTCAGCTTTCCAGTGGCCGTCGGGCTCGCCGTGATCGCCTCGCTGGTCGCTGATCTGATCTGGTATCTCGCCGGACGGCTCCGCGGCAGTCGGGTGCTGAGCCTGCTCTGTCGCGTATCACTGGAGCCGGACACGTGCGTCCGGCGCACCCAGAATTTCTTTCTTCAGTATGGTGTCCGGTCACTGCTCTTCGCGAAATTCATACCGGGGCTCAGCACCGTGGCGCCGCCGCTGGCGGGCGTCGTTGGTGTCGGTGTGTTCCAATTCTTGATCTACAGCGCAGCCTCGGCGTTCCTTTGGGCCGGTGCCTGGATGGCGTTGGGCTACGCAGCCGGCAGTGCGTTGGAGCGCGTCAGCGCACACGCCGAGCAGGTGGGCAAGGCCTTCGCGGTGGCGCTTGCCGCCGTCATCGCTGCATACGTGGTCTTCAAGTGGATCCAGCGCCAGCGCTTGCTGCGCAGCCTGAGGATCGCGCGAGTGTCGGCGGAGGAGCTCAAAGCCTGGCTCGACGGCCCCGAAACGCCTCTCGTCGTCGATCTCCGCACGGCGCTCGATGTGAAGGCGGTGCCGTACGCGATTCCCGGTGCGGTCCGCATCGCCGCCGAGGACCTCGAGCAGCGACATCCTGACCTGCCTCGTGACCGCGAGATCGTTCTCTACTGCAGCTGACCGAACGAGGCGACGAGCGCCCGGGTGGCGCTTCTCTTGCGGAGGAAGGGCATCACGCGCATCCGCCCGCTGGCGGCCGGGCTCGAGGGCTGGCGGCAGCGAGGGTTCCCCCTCGAGACGATTGCTTCAACCGAGAGTCAGCGGTGAGCGGCGTGCTGAGCAACCCGCTGCTCGTGTCCGCTCAGGCAGAACCAGCCCACCGGAGGGATCGGCTCCATCGGCCCCTTGCAAGCCTCACAGATCGGTTCTGCATCGGCGCTTGCGAGAGCGAGGTCGAGCGCGCCACGGAGGTCGTCGACGCGTTCCCGCGCCACGGCCTCCATGAGCAGATACTCGTGCGCGTCGAGCCACCCCATGGGCTTCGGATGCCTGTCGTGAGGCTTGCGATGCAGCCGGACGAGCGAGGACGACCCTCGCTCGCCCTGCGGCCTGCATCACGCGCGCGGCGACGGCACCTCATGGCCGCGCGGCGCCTGGATGTCCTCATTGCGGTCGCGCGGAGCCTGTACATCCTGGTTGCGCGGCGCCTGTACTTCCTGGACGCGTGGCGCCTGGACGTCCTGAACCGACGCGGCGTGCGCGACGGTGGCCATCAGCACGGTTGCCAGACCGAGAGCGACTGCGTTCGTGAGCTTCATGTCCTTTTTCTCCTTTGTCGGTTGTGTCCAACCGAGCGCTTGCAAAGCAGCGGGCATGCCAAACGCAAACCGAACGAAATCATTGAGAATGGCGCGCGCAGCGAGCCCGGCGCCGGTTCCAAGCCGAAACCCCAGGGTTCACGATGAAACTGCGCGCGCGGTCGCCGTGACTTGCCGGTCGGCCGTTCCGCATTGGAACGCCGTTTCGAAGTGGAACGCGGGCGTATCGGTGTTTCGCGATTCCACGCGGGCCCGCGCGTGGCACGCGATTTGCCCCTCAGCGTAGACTGATTCGGTAGGAGGATGTGATGCCAGCGCCGCTCATCCTGACGTTCGTCTCGACGCTCGCCTTCGCGATCCAGCTCCTGATCTTCGCGTACCTCTACTCGTCGCACCGTGTGCGTTTCTTCCAGTACCTGCTCCTCGCGTGGGGCGCGTACACGCTGTCCAAAGGCCTCCGGCTCGTGGACGGGCTCGTCCTGGACGTCCACCATCCGAGCTTCGCGACCGACGTGGCCACCGTCGCTGCCGTCGGCTTCACGCTGGCCGCCGCCTTCGCGCACCGCTGGGACTATCGACTGCGCGGGCGGGACGTCCTGATCGGAGCCGGGGTCGCGGTGTTGCTGGCGCTCGCGAGCAGCGGTGACGCGGGTCAGCGGATCGTGGGCGGGAGCCTCGGCGTCGTCCAGATCGCGGCCGGCGTGTTGTTCTGGCCGGCGCGCGGCCGCCGCATCGGATTTCGAGGCGAGCGGCTCCTGGCCGGCCTCCTGACGCTCTGGGGCGTCCATCGCATCGCGACGCAGTTCGTGAACACCGACCCCGGGTCGGCCGGGTACATGGCGGTGCACGCGGTGTTCATCGCGCTCTACTTCCTCTCGACGTTCGCCGTGATCATCATGGTGCTCGAGCGGTCGCGCAGCGAAAGCGAGCGGCTCCACGCGCGCCTGCGCGAGGCCGAGCGCCTGGGGACCGCCGGCGAGCTCGCGGCCGGCATGGCCCACGAGATCCGCAACCCGCTCGCGGCCATCGTCAACGCCACCGCGCTGCTCACCGACGAGGCGGGGCTCACGCCCGACGAGCGCTCGGCGACGCTCACGGCCCTCCGCACCGAGGCGCGACGGCTCAACCGCATCCTCTCCGACTTCCTGCACCTCGCGCGCCCCCAAGAGGTGCGGCGCGCGCCCGGCGACATCCGCGAAGTGGTCGAGCACGTGAGCGCGCTGATCCGCGACGACCGCTCGCGCGCGCCCCGCGTGGACGTGCGGGTGGCGGTCGACCCGGCCGTTCCGCGCTTCGCCTTCGACCGCGATCAGGTCATCCAGGTGCTCTGGAACGTCGCGCTCAACGGCGTCGAGGCGATGAACGGCCGCGGCCGGCTGTCCCTCGAGGTCGCCCGGCAGAACGGGGACGTCGCCCTCGCGATCAGCGACACCGGGTCGGGGATTTCCCCCGAGAATCTTCCGCGCGTGTTCGAGCCGTTCTACTCCGGCAAGCCGAACGGTAGCGGGCTCGGCCTCACCATCGCCGAGCGCATCGTCGGCGCGCACGGCGGTCGCATCGAGATCGACTCCAGGCCCGGCCGCGGGACGCGCGTGACGCTGCTGTTTCCGCTCGAGGCCGCCTGACGATGGCCCACCTGCTGGTCGTCGACGACGAGCCGTCGGCGCGGAGCACGCTGGCCCTGCTGCTCCGCAAGCGAGGCCACCGTGTGCTCGAAGCTGACGGCGTCACCGCCGCGACGAAGTGCCTCGCGGAGGAGGTGTTCGACCTCGTCGTCACCGATCTCCGGATGCCGGACGGCGACGGCCTCGACGTGCTGCGGGCGGCCAAGGCCCACGCTCCCGCGACCGAGGTGATCCTCCTCACCGCCTATGCCGAATGGAAGTCGGCCAAGGAGGCGATCCGCCTCGGCGCCCTCGACTACTTCGAGAAGGGGCAGGAGCCGGACGAGCTCTATCACCGCATCGACAAGGCGCTGGCCGGTCGCGCGCTGCGCCGCGAGAACGAGAACCTGCGCGCCCAGCTCCGGGAGCGTTACGGCCTCCCGGGCCTGATTGCGCAGTCCCCGGCCATGCAGACGGTGCTGGACCTCGTGGAGCGCGTAGCGCCCACTGACGCCACGCTCTTGATCCAGGGCGAGTCCGGAACGGGCAAGGAGGTCATCGCCAAGGCCGTCCACCACGCGAGCGCGCGCGCGGCGCGCCCGTTCGTGGCCGTGAACTGCGGCGCGGTGCCCGAGACGTTGCTCGAGTCCGAGCTCTTCGGCTACATGCGGGGCGCCTTCACCGGAGCGACCGGCAACAAGCTCGGCCTCTTCGAAGAGGCCGACAGCGGCACGCTATTCCTGGACGAGATCGCCGAGATGCCCGGCGTTCTTCAGATAAAGCTCCTCCGCGCGCTGCAGAGCGGCGAGATCCGGCGGCTCGGCGCGACGCAGTCCTCGACCATCGACGTGCGTGTGATCGCCGCCACCCACGGCGACCTCGCGACGCTGATCAGCCAGGGAAGCTTCCGCGAAGACCTGTTCTATCGTCTCAACGTCATCCAGGTGGTGCTCCCGCCCCTTCGCGACCGCCGCGAGGACATTCCCGCGCTGGCCGAGCATTTCCTCGCGCGGTCGGCGGGCAAGCTCGGCCGCCGGCTCCGCCTGGCCCCCGAGGCCCTCGAACGCCTCCTCCGCTACCCATGGCCGGGAAACGTGCGTGAGCTGGAGAACGCGATCGAGCGCGCGGCCATCCTGGCTCGAAGCGACGCCGTCGGTCCAGAGGATTTCCCGCCGCATGTGTCGGCGGGGCTCCAGCTAGGTCCCTCGCCGGCGCTGCCCCGGCAGATCAGTCTCGCCGACGCTGAGCGCGTCCACATCCTCCAGACGCTGGAGCGGTCCGGCCGCAACCACTCCGGCGCCGCCGAGGCGCTCGGCATCGGTCGCACCACGCTCTGGCGTAAGCTCAAGGAGTACGGGATCGAGCGCTAGCAGGCCAAGGAGCCAGACCATGGCGAGCGTGAAGCTCATCGAGTACGCCGAGGCGACCACCGAGGTGCGCGCCGTCTACGACGACATCTTGGCGACGCGGAAGATCGACGACGTCAACAACTTCTGGAAGGCGTTGGCCAGCCACCCGCCCACCCTGCGGCGCACGTGGGAAACCCTCAAGTCCGTGATGGCGCCCGGCGCCCTCGACCCGCTGACGAAGGAGATGGTCTACCTCGCGGTGAGCACGACGAACGGCTGCGACTACTGCATCGCCTCCCACACCGCCTCGGCCAGGCGGCAAGGCATGACCGACGAGATGCTGGGCGAGCTCATGGCCGTGGTGGGCATGGCCAACGAGACCAACCGGCTGGCCAACGGCTACCAGGTGGAGATCGACGAGGTGTACCGGTAGGCGACCAGCCCGAGTGAATCCGCGGGCAGCGCTGCTCCTCGACCGCTGGGGCTATCTCATCCTTGCTGCGCTCGTCATTGGTGAGCAGGTCGGCATCCCGCTCCCCGCCGTCCCCGCCCTCCTCGGCGTGGGCTCGCTCGCCGCCAATGGACGCATCAGCCTGCCCCTCGTGCTTGGCACCGTGGCGGCCGCGGGCCTCACCGCGGACCTCGTCTGGTTCGAACTGGGACGGCGCCGCGGGCGCAGGGTCCTCGACGCGCTCCGCCGGGTCTCCCGTGCTCCGGATGCCCGGTTGCGCCGCGCCGAGAATCTCATTCGGCGTTACGCTGTGCCCGCGGTGCTGATCGCCAAGTTCATTCCCGGGCTCACCTCGGTGACCCCGCCACTGGCCGGGATTTTCGGCATCGCACGGGCCCGCTTTCTGCTCTATGACCTCGCCGGTATCCTGCTCTGGCAGGGACCTGGTCCAGGCTCGGCTATGTCTTCAGTGACGCCATCGGGGCGGCGGCCGCCCTGGCCGCCGGGCTCGGAGCAGCCCTGGGCCTCGTCGTCGTCACCGTCGCCGTCGTGTACATCCTGCTCAAGCGCATTCCTCGGCGCTGGCGCTTCCCCAGGGTCTGGATGGCGCGCCTCGCTCCTCAGCACGGACAAGGCAGTGGAGATCCTCCCGCGCGTTCGGGCGGAACACCCGCGTGCGGGCGTTCTGTGCGACCGCCACGGACCTCCGCGTCTCCGGCGCCCCGGCCGGCTCTCGGCGAAACCCCGCGTTCTGTTTCGGAACGCGCCTGTGCGGAGGGCCTTCACAACCGCTCGGAAACACAAGCCTCGGTGGTGGCACGGAAGTTGAGTAAGACCGAGTGTCATGATCACTCACACAGCGCTCTTCAAGACTGACTCGCCACGGCGGATCGATTACGTGATCGACTACTTCGGTGAGCTGCGGAGCATCGCCGTCGGGCGCAAGACCTGGCTGACACGCGGATCCGGCCTGAACCCTCGTCGCCGCCGTCGGGATCCCGCGAGAGTCTTCGCGATGCGATAAGTCGGCTAAGGGCTTGACGCGCGCCCGCCTTGCGGACGATGATTCGTGCGCCGGAGGTGACGCCATGTTCAGGATCAAGCTGATCCATCACGTCAACGTCCAGATCAGCGATCGGCAGCGCGCTCAAGACTGGTATACGAAGGTCATCGGCGCCGAGTTTCTGGACCGAGGTCCCGCGCTCAACCGGCGACAGCTCCAGTTGCGCCTTGGCAGCAGCGAGGTTCACTTCACCGAACGGCCGCAGCCGGCCATCATTCCCTCCAGCCATTTCGCCCTCGAGGTGGACGACTGGGATGCCATGATCACCCGCCTGGACGACCTCGGCATTGCCCACGTGCGAACGTCGGCCGCCAGCACCATGCAGAACATCGGCGGCACGAACCCGCACCAGGGGCGCCGCGAAGATACCGGCGAGCACTACACGTACATCCACGACCCCGACGGAAACCTGATCGAGCTCGTCTACCATCCGCTCGGTCTGCAGGACTCCCAGGGGAACCAGGTGGAGGCTGCGCACGACGCCCCTGGCCTACGCTGGACCCAGCTCTCCGGCTTCGTCGCCTCTGCCTATGGCGAAGGCGGATCATGACGGACGCGGATGGCCGACCGGGCCGGCGTCCTCAGGGGAGGAGTCGGAGGGGCAGCGCCGTCTCCACCGTGATCGTCTCGCCGTCGGCGCCGACCCGGTAGACACCGGCCGTCGGCCGAGAGGCGACGCACACCTCCAGCCTCGTGTCGACGAAGTGCAGCGCGGCGCCGTCGTCCGCGGCGTAGCCGGCCGGAAACCCGGCGCGGACGAGCCCGTGGTAGGTCGGTCGCCGATCCTTCTCGCCGTCGTAATGAGGACAAGCGCTGCCGGGGAGAAACCCGAGGCCGTCGCGCAGGGCGGCGAGTGGCCCGAAGGAATCCGTCACCCCGGCTTCGAACCAGCAGATCATCCCGGCGCTGACGCCGGTGAGAATCACGCCGCGCTCCCACGCCTCGCGCAGCATCCGGTCGACGCCGTGGACGCGCCACACCGCGAGCATGTTGGCGGTGTTGCCGCCGCCGACATAGATAATGTCCTGGCCCGTGAGCACAGCCTCCATGTCCGGCCGCGGGCGTCCGAAGAGGCCGAGGTGAGTCGCCTGCGCCCGCTCGCCGAACGCCTCGTAGAACTTCGTGATGTACACCGCCGCGTCGCCGCTCGCGGTCGGAAGAAAGCAGATCTTCGGTCGCGGCTGGCCGGACAGCGCAAGCACGTACGCGTCGAGGCGAGAGCCTTCGGGCTCGGCGCTGAAGCTGCCGCCGCCCATGGCGACGATCTGCTTCCGTCCGCTCGCCATTACGGACTCGCCGGCTGGTGGCCGACCGAGCCCGCGTACTTCTCCAGCTCTTCCGCCGGCAGGTATCGCGCCTCCCACTCGCGGATACGATCGAAGCCCGCGAAGGTGTGCAGGTCACCGAGCGGATGTCGCTTGAACCGCTCGGCGAAGCGCTCGTCGGCCAACGGCCCCTCGTCGCGGAGCGCGACAGCGAGATCGTAGACCGCCTCGATCGTCGCCCGGAAAGTCGCGCCGGGAATAATCGTCGCCGCGATGCCGATCTCCTGCATCTGGGCGAGGCTGAATCGGGGCGACGCCCCGGTCTGATTGTAGAAGACCGGCCCCTTCACCTCGCGACAGATGCGTCGGACCTCCTCGACGCTCGTCGGTCCCTCCACGAACGCGAGATCGGCGCCCGCGTCGAGATAGGCGTTGGCGCGTCGGATCGCCTCGTCGAGCGAGCCACCGCTGGCGCCGCGGGCGTCGGTGCGGGCAATGAGGACAAAATCCGGGTCGAGCTCGCGCCGCACGGCGTCGGCGGCCCGGTACTTGCCGACCGCCTCCTCGATCGGGATCACCCGGCGCCCCGCCACGTGGCCGCAGCGCTTGGGGATCGCCTGATCCTCGATGTGGATCCCGGCCACGCCCGTGCCGATGTACTCGCGGACAGTGCGCATCACGTTGATGGCGTTGCCGTAGCCGTTGTCGGCGTCGGCGATGACCGGCACGGCCACGGCGTTCGCAATGTAGCGGGCGTTCAGGTGCATCTCGGTCATCGTCGCGAGCCCGGCGTCGGGCATCCCGAGGAGCGCGAGCGATGTCCCGTAGCCGGTCATGTAAATGGCCGGGAAGCCGACGTCGGCGAGAATCCGGGCGCTGAGCGCGTTGTAGCAGCCGGGCACGAACAGTGTCTTGCCCGATTTCAAGAGCTGGCGGAGCTGCGAAGTTGCACGCATGTTGTCCTCCCCTTCCGATTGAGCATCGGACGTACGCGGGTGTGATACGCGCCCGACCCCGCGGGTGTCAAGGAGAGCCGGGCGATGACGCGCTATACTGCGAGGGCCAAGGGCGCGAACGCGATGAAGATCATCCGGGCGGGCACGCTGATCGACGGCACGGGGGCTCCACCGGTTCGCGACGCGGTCGTGCACATCGACGTTGGGCGGATCGAGGCGGTGACGACGGCCGGACCGAGTGGGAGCTGGCCGGCCGGCGCCGAGGTGATCGACGCCTCCGGCCTCACCGTGCTCCCGGGCCTCATCGACTGCCACGACCATCTCGCGTTCCACGGCTACGAGCTGGCGAAGCGCTGGGGCCTCGACGAGCCGCAGAGCACGCGGCATCTCCGCACGGCCGGTGTGGCGCGCCAGATCCTCGAATCGGGGTACACGGCGATACGGGACGCCGGCGGGCTCGATGCGGGCTTCCGGCTCGCGATTCAAGACGGGCTGATCGTGGGGCCGCGCTTGGTCGTGTCGCTCGCGATCATCTCGCCGACCGGTGGGCTCGGCGACCGCGTGAGCCCGTCGGGTCACACGGCCCCGACCGGGAGCAATCCGAGTCTCCCGCCGAGCGTCGCCGACGGCGTCGAGGCTGTGCGGACGACGGTTCGCACCATGGTCCGCGCCGGCGCTGACGTGATCAAGTGCGCCACGACCGGCGGCGCCAGCTCGCGCGCCGGCCACGGCCCGAAAGACTCCGCGTTCACGCTCGAGGAGATGAAGGCGCTGGTCGACGAGGCCCACTCTCTCGGGCGCCGGGTCATGTGCCACGCGCTGGGCGGGCCGGGCCTGCGAGTGGCGGTCGACGCGAGGGTGGATTCCATCGAGCACGGCTGCTACCTGGACGAAGACCGCGAGCTGATCCCGATGATGGCCGAGCACGGCATCTTCTTCGTCCCGACCCTGACCGTCTACGAGTATCATCGCGAGTCGCCCGCCCCGTACGTGCGCGAGCGCGCCCACGCCCTGCGCGCGCACCACGTCGAGAGCGTCGAGCGCGCCCTCGCGGCCGGCGTCAAGGTCGTCGCCGGGACCGATGCCGGAGGCCACGGTCACCCGAACAACGCGCTCGAGCTGGCACTGCTGGTCGCGGCGGGGATGACGCCGATGCAGGCCCTCCAGGCGGCGACGAGCCGCGCCGCCGAGTGCCTCGGGCTCGAGCAGGAGATCGGCACGATCGAGAAGGGCAAGTGGGCGGATCTCATCCTCGTCGAGGGCGATCCGCTCCGCGACGTCACCGTGCTTCAGGACAAGCGCCGCATCAAGCGCGTGATCAAGGGCGGCGTGACCGTGACCACGCGCGGGTAGTCCGCCGCCGGCCAGCGGCTCGCCGTCTACACGACCGCGAGAGCCTCGACCTCGATCAGGTAGTCCGGGTGCGAGAGCGAGCTGACCTGCACCATCGTCGAGGCGGGGCCCTTGGCGCCGAAGACCTCATCGCGCACGGCGCGGAAGTCGAGGCGGTAGCGGACGTCGGTGACGTAGGTTGTGATCTTCACGACGTTGGCGAGGCTGCCGCCCCCCGCTTCCACGAGCGCCTTGACCGATCCGAACACCGCGCGCGCCTGACCCCGGAAGTCGCCCCGATGCTTCACGGTCCCGTCCATCTCGTAGGGCACCTGTCCCGCGAGGAAGAGGATCGTCTGGACGCCCGTCACCTTGATGGCCTGACTGTAGCCCGGCGGGTCGTAGACACCGGCCGCGCAGTACTTCTCGATCTTCGCCATGATGATCTCCTCTCGCTTCGCCTCACGCTCACAGCTGCCCGGAGTCTCCCCACCGCTCGAGCAGGGCGCCGTATGCCGGATCGTCGTAACGCGTCGGCAAAAAGGCCCGCGCATAGGCCGGGAGCGGCCGCCCGGTGATATGGTCGGCCACGAGGTCGGCGGCACCGTTCGAGGACATGAGCCCGTAGCCGGAGAGCGCGCCCAGCACGTAGGCGCCTTCGATCGGTAACGGACCGGCGAGCAACCGGTTCTCGCGGGTCTTCGTGTAATAGCCACCGTCGACGAAGACCCGGGGCAGGCGGGCCAGGTACGACGCCAGCGTCGGGATCATCCGTGACATGCCGCGCAGACAGAGCTCGCCGTACAACGGATCGAACTCGACGGGGAACGTGGGCTCCACCGGCTCGATGTCGTACGTCCAGATCATCAGCACGACCGGGCTCTCGCCCGCGCCCTCGGGCCGGCCGTGCACTCCCGCCGGGAATTCCTCGACGAGCCGTTTGTGCTCGGCGGACGCGGCCAGCTCCCGCCGCTCCTCGTCGGACCACGGCAGCCTGACCGGATCGGTCCAGATCGTCATCGGCGCCCAGCGCGGCACCGCGCCCAGGACGTCGTTGAAGGCGACCTTCGCGTGACGCTCGCAGAAGACCGGCAGGTCGATGCCGAGCAAGCGCCCGACGCGCCCGAAGAACGGACCGGCGGCATTCACGAAGCGCGGCGTCGCGATGGTCACGTCCCCGCCGCGGGCGCTCACCCGCACGGCGCGGACCCGCCCACCGGTCGTGTCGATCTCCTCCACGCGTCCCTCGAGGAGCCGCACGCCCGCGTCGCGGGCGCGCTCGAGCTGGTACACGCCGAGCTGCTGGCCGCTGAACCACCCGCAGCGACGCGCGTGCAGGACCGCGAGCGTGTCGTCGGCCAGGTACGAGAAGTGCCGCCGGACAAGGGTCGGATCCGTGATGACGTCCACTCCCGTCGGCTGATCCTCGAAGCCGTCGGCGGGCGCGGGCCGATAGTCGCTCGCCGCACGGGCGTGGATGCGGGCCGGGCCGATGCCCCGGGTCGCGGCCTCCTGCGCCCGCTCGACGAACAGGGGCACCTGGGCCGGGTCGGCCGTCGCGAAGAGGTAGCCGCGGCGGTTCAGCCGGAACCGGTTGCCACTCTCGCGCGCCAGCTCCTCGAGCAGATCGATGCTTCGGTTCATGAGCGCGACCATGTCGTTCCCGGGCCCGGGCCACCAGTTCCGATAGCACTCGGTCGACTTGTCGCTCGTCAGCGAAAGCGGCGCGCGCTCGTCCACCAGGACGATCCCCCTCACGCCGCGGCGTACCGCGAGATGGTAGGCGGCCGCGATCCCGGCGATTCCCGCGCCGCAGATCACGACCTCCGCGGTGTGTGCGCTCATCCGATCACCGCCGCGTGCAGATGCGCGGATCGCGTGTGTCGCGCACGACGCGCGGAACGTTCGGGATGACGATGGCGTGTCAACGCGGCTACTGGGTCGGCTGGATCGTCAGCTCGCCCGTCGAACGAAGCGTGATGGTGTAGGCACGGTCTTTCCTGAGCCGGGTCGAGACCGCTTCGCCGTGCAGCGCCCGGACCCCACGCCGCTGGGCCTCCTCGGAATCGTTGGCCAGCTCCCAGAATCGCGCCCAGAGCTCCCGCTCGAACGCCGTCGGCGCCCGCTCCGCCGCGTAGCTCTGCGGTATCTGTCCCTCCCGGTCCAGCACCTCTCCGTCCGCGGGCCGGCCGCGGTCGGTGAAGATCCGCCGGAAGAGCAGCAGCGCCTTGCCCTTGAGCGCGTCGCCGGCGGTCACGAACGTGTCTTCGAACTTGATGACGAGCGCGTCGACGTAGATCTCGTCGCCGTCGAGCGAGAGCTCCCGGGGCTCGCCGACGATGTCACCCTGGGCGTTGAGCTCGGTGAATCGGACGCGACTCCGGAGCTGCCCCTCGGGGCCGCGTGCCTGGTCCAGCACCACGAGTCGGGCGCGCCGCTCCGTGTGCCGGAGGAGCCGGACGGCGGCCTCGAGGGCCTGGTTCCGCTCCGACAGGACGCGGATCTGGGCGTCGCGCTCCGCCAGCTCCCGCTGGTGCGCTCGTCCCGGGGCGAGCACCAGCCGATCCGCCAGGTAGACGCCGCCCGCGCTTGCGGCGACGAACAGCAGGAACCAGAAGAGCCGGGGTACGCTCATGGCCCGTGCTGCGATGGTACACTCACCGCCGATGATCGCACGCACTCTCGGACTTCTTGCGCTGTGGACCCTCTCGCTGATCGTCGCCACGCCGCGCGCGGCCCTCGCCGCTGACGGACTGCACCTCGTCCTCACGCCGTCGCAGAAGCCGACGGACCTGCTGGCCACCGGCGAGGAGTTCGGCAAGGTGCTCGCCCGGCTGACCGGCATCCCCGTGCGGGTGACGGTTGCCTCGGACTACGCCGCCGTGATCGAGGCCCTCCGGAACCGCACCGCGGATCTTGCATTCGTGCACCCCGGTGGCTACGTCCTGGCGAGCCGCGAGGCGAAGGCCGTGATCGTCGCCAAGAACCTCTGGCACGGCAAGAGCTCGTTCACCTCGCGCATCTACGTACGCAAGGACTCCGGCCTCGCGAAGCTGGAGGATCTGCGGGGCAAGACGATGGCCTTCATCGATCCGGCCAGCTCCTCGGGCTATATCTACCCGATGGTGCTCCTGATCGAGCGCGGCCTCGTGAAGAACCGCGATCCCAAGACGTTCTTCCGCGAAGTCGTCTTCGCCGGCTCGCACGATGCCGGGATGCGCGCCCTCCTCAACGGGCACGTCGACGCGCTCGCCTCGTTCGACATGGCCCGCGAGCAATACCTCAGCGACCCGGCGCAGCGCGAGCGCATCGTCTTCGTGGCGGAAACCCCCGCGATTCCCGAGGCTGGGATCGCGGCGCGCGGGGCGCTCGACCCGGCGACGTTCGCGAAGGTGCGGGAGGCGCTCCTGCAAATCCGCGGGCCCGCCTACGCCGAGCTGCTCAAGCGTCTCTACGAGATCGACGGGTTCGCGCCGGCGGAGGACCGCGAGTACGATCCGGTGCGCGCAGCGATAGAGCTGCTCGGCGTCCGACCCCGCTGAGTCCGCCCGCTTCGCCTGACATGATCGAGGTCGCGGGGCTCCGCGTCGTCCTGCCGCCGGCGACGGTCGCGCTGCACGGGATCGACCTCGTCGTCCGTCAGGGTGAGTTCGTCGTGGTGCTCGGCCGGAGCGGCGCCGGCAAGACCACGTTCCTCCGCTCGCTCAACCGACTCGTCGAGCCCACCGCCGGCACGGTCCGCGTGGCCGGCCGCGCCATCACCGGCGCTGGCGCCACCGAGCTCCGCGCGGTCCGCCGGCAGATCGGCATGGTGTTTCAGCAATTCAACCTGGTGCGCCGTGCCTCGGTGCTGGAGAACGTTCTGGCCGGACGACTCGGCTACGTTCCATCCGTCGCGAGCGTGCTCGGGCGCTTCCCGCAGACCGACCTCGAGCTCGCGCGCACGTGCCTCGCACAGGTGGGGCTGGTCCACCTCGCCGACCGCCGCGCCGACACGCTCTCGGGCGGCGAGCAGCAGCGCGTGGCCATTGCGCGCGCCCTCGCCCAGCGGCCCGCGGTCATTCTGGCCGACGAGCCCACCGCGAGCCTCGATCCCGCGCTCACCAGCAGCATCATGGACATTCTCAAGACGATCAATCGCGAGCACGGGCTCACGCTCGTCGTGAGCCAGCACCAGCTCGAGACGGCGCTGGCCTACGCGACCCGCATCGTCGGCTTTCGTCAGGGGCGCGTCGCCTTCGACGGGCCGCCTGCCGCGGTCACGCCGGCCGTCGTCCAAGCCATCTACGGCGACGGGGACGGCCGATGAAGCGAGGTGCGGGCGTGCGGAGCCGGCTCGCGCCTATCTCAGGAGGTTCAGGCGTGCGGAGCCGGCTCGCGCCTATCTCGGGAGGTTCAGGCGTGCGGAGCCGGCTCGCGCCTATCTCAGGAGGTTCAGGCGTGCGGAGCCGGCTCGCGCCTATCTCGGGAGGTTCAGGCGTGCGGAGCCGGCTCGCGCCTATCTCAGGCCACCCTCGGTTGAAGCCGGCCTCACGGACCCCGTTACAATGACGCGCGCCGCGCTCTTCGTCGCGGTGATCGTCCTCGCGTGGCTCGTCTGGGACACCGGCGCCGACCCGGTGCGCCTGGCGCGCGGCGTGCCGTGGATCCTCGACTTCATCAGGCGCATGATGCCCCCGGACCTGCGCGTGCTCCCGGCGGCACTCCTGGGCGCCCTCAAAACCGTCGAGATCGCGCTGCTCGGCACCGCGGTGGCCGCCGTCATGGCGCTGCCGCTTGGCTTCCTCTCCGCGCGCAACGTGGCGCCCGGCCCCGTCTTCTATCCGGCGCGGGCCGTGCTCAACTTCTTCCGGAGCGTCGACACGCTCGTCTACGCCCTGGTCTTCGTGGCGGCGGTCGGGCTCGGCCCCTTCCCCGGCGTCCTCGCCGTCGTGGCCTACACGACGACCTCGCTCGCCAAGCTCTACTCCGAGGCCGTCGAGGGCATCGACCCCGGACCCGTCGACGCCATCACCGCCACGGGCGCCACGCGCCTGCAGATCCTGCGCTTCGGTGTGATGCCACAGATTCTCCCGCTCTTCCTCTCCTACGTCCTCTATCGGCTCGAGTCCAACATCCGCGCGGCCACCGTCCTCGGCTTCGTCGGCGCCGGCGGCATCGGATTCTACCTGCAGACCTATCTGCGCATGATCGACTACCCGGCCGCGTCCACGGTGCTGCTCGTCACGGTGGCCATGGTGATGGTGGTCGACGCGATCAGCTCGCGGTTGCGTGATCGGCTCGTGTGACGATCCCGTTGCGAGCCCTGACAAAGCCGCGCGTCTACGCTAGAATCAGCACCTCGCGAAAGGGAGGCTCTCATGGCGCACCGGACACTCGTCAGGTTCGGCTCCGTCCTGCTGTGCGTCGTCAGCGTCGCGGCGGCGATCGGGTTCGCGGCGACGACGGTCCGGGCCGCGAAGGCGACGCTGACCGTGTACACGGCCGTCGAGGCTGACGACCTCAAGAAGTACGCCGCCCGCTTCAACGAGGATCATCCCGACATCGAGATCAAGTGGGTGCGCGATTCGACCGGCGTCGTTACGGCCAAGCTCCTCGCCGAGAAGGCCAATCCGCAGGCGGACGTCATCTGGGGCCTGTCCGCGACCAGCCTCATGGTGCTCAAGCTCGAGGGTATGTTGATGCCCTATGCCCCCAAGGGGGTGGAGAAGCTCGACGCGGTGTTCCGCGATCGAGAGAACCCGCCGACGTGGGTCGGCATGGATGCCTACGTTGCGGTCATCTGCTTCAACACGGTGGAAGCGCAGAAGAAGCATCTCCCCAAGCCGACGTCGTGGAAGGACCTGACCAAGCCGGTCTACAAAGGCACGATCGTCATGCCGAACCCGGCCTCCTCCGGCACCGGGTTCCTCCAGGTGTCCGCGTGGCTCCAGGGATTCGGAGAGGCGGAGGGCTGGAAGTACATGGACGCGCTCCACCAGAACATGGGCGTCTACACCCACTCCGGCTCGAAGCCGTGCACGATGGCGGGGGCGGGCGAGTACCCAATCGGCATCTCCTTCGAGTTCCGCAGCGCCAGGGTCAAGAAGCAGGGCGCGCCGATCGACATCATTCTCCCGTCCGAGAAGTCCGGCTGGGACATGGAGACGACCGCCATCGTGAAGGGCACCAAGAACCTCGACGCGGTCAAGACGCTGATCGACTGGTCGGTCAGCGAGAAAGCGATGAAGCTCTACAGCGAAGGGTACGCGGTCGTCGCCATCACCAAGATGTCGCAGCCGGTCGAGCACCTGCCAGCGAACATGCTGGACCACATGATCAAGAACGACTTCGAGTGGGCGGCGAAGAACCGCAAGGCGATCCTGGACAAGTGGCAGGAGCGCTACAACGCGAAGTCGGAACCGAAAAAATAGCGGCGGCTGACGGGGGGCGGCCGAGCGAGGAGGGGTTGACGACGCTGACGCTGCCCTACCTCCGCATCCAGCGCCTCCGCAAGAAGTTCGGCGCGTTCACCGCGCTCGACAACATCTCGCTCGAGATTGCCGAGGGTGAGTTCGTCTGCTTCCTGGGTCCGTCGGGCTGCGGCAAGACGACACTGCTCCGCGCGATCGCAGGCCTCGACATCCAGACGAGCGGCCGCATCGAGCAGGGCGGCCGGGACATCTCGATCCTGCCGCCGACCAAGCGCGACTTCGGCATTGTGTTCCAGTCCTACGCGCTCTTCCCCAACCTGACCGCCGCGAAGAACATCGCCTACGGGCTCGAGAACACGCGGGCGAAGCGCGCCGAGGTGACGAAACGGGTGCGCGAGCTGCTCGACTTGACCGGTCTGGGCGAGCACGGCAGCAAGTATCCGGCCCAGCTCTCCGGAGGCCAGCAGCAGCGGGTCGCGCTCGCGCGCGCGCTGGCGACCTCGCCCGGTCTCCTGCTGCTCGACGAGCCCCTGTCGGCGCTCGATGCGAAGGTGCGCGTGTACCTGCGCCACGAGGTCAAGCAGCTCCAGCGGCGTCTGGGCGTGACGACGATCATGGTGACGCACGATCAGGAAGAGGCGCTCACGATGGCCGACCGCATCGTGGTGATGAACCACGGGGCGATCGAGCAGATCGGCACACCGCTCGAGATCTACCGCGAGCCGGCGTCGCCGTTCGTCGCCGACTTCATCGGAGTGATGAACTTCGTCGCCGGCACCGTCGTGCGCGACGGCGTGGTGCGGCTCGGCCGGGTCGAGCTCGCCTGCGAGGCGGACGGCCTCACGCCCGGCACCGAGGTGACGCTGGCCATCCGCCCGGAGGACATCCTGGTCCAGGACGTCCCCGGACCGGGGAGCCAGCCGAACGCGCTGCGGGCGCGGGTGGACGCGCTCGCGTTTCTCGGCTCGTTCTTCCGCGCCGACCTCGTCGGCGACGCCCTGGAGGGCGTGCTTCTTCGCGCCGATCTTCCAGTCGATCTCGTCCGTCGTCTCGGGATCGCGGAGAAGAGCACCATGTCCTTCCTCCTGCCGCGGGAGCGGATCCGGATCTACCCCGGGAGCGCGATCCATCGCTGACGCCGCGGCCGCGCGCCCCCTGGACGACGCGGCGGCCCTCGTCCGGCCTGAGCCGAGCCGTGACGACCGGCTCATGCGCGTCTTCCTCGGGGTCATCGGCCTCTATCTGGTCATCGCCCTCGCGCTGCCGCTCGGGATCATGCTCGGCAAGAGCCTCCAGGGCCCCAAGGACGACTTCGTCGGTCTCGCGAACTACATCCGGTACTTCTCGACGCCGGCCCTCTTCCAGTCGATCGGCAACAGCCTCTGGGTCTCGATCCTCAGCACCGTCATCACCGTGCCGGCCGCGTTCTTCTACGCCTACGCGCTCACGCGCTCCCGCATGCCGCTCCGCGGGCTCTTCAAAACCGTGGCGCTCGTGCCCATTCTCGTCCCGTCGCTCCTGCCCGGCCTCGCCCTCGTCTATCTCTTCGGCAACCAGGGCCTGCTCAAAGGGGCGCTCTTCGGGCGCAGCATCTACGGACCGATCGGCATCGTGATGGCCGAGGTGTTCACCACGTTCCCGCACGCCTTGCTGATCATCCTCGCCGCGCTCGCTCTCGCCGACGCGCGGCTCTACGAGGCGGCGGTGGCGCTCCGGGCCTCACGGCCGCGCGTCTTCTGGACGGTGACGCTCCCGGGCGCGCGCTACGGCCTGATCAGCGCGACATTCGTCGTCTTCACTACGGTCATCACCGACTTCGGCGCCCCGAAGGTCATCGGCGGGCAGTACAACGTGCTGGCGACCGACGTCTACAAGCAGGTGGTCGGGCAGCAGAACTTCCAGATGGGCGCGGTCGTCAGCGTGATTCTGCTGGTGCCGGCAATCTTCGCCTTCATGGTCGATCGCGCCGTCCGTAGCCGACAGGTGGCGCTTCTGTCCGCTCGGGCTGTGCCGTACCAGCCATCGCCCCAGCGGCGCTTCGACCTCGCGATGCTCGCCTACTGCGTCGTGATCGGCGTGGCCATCCTCAGCATCGTCGTGGTCTCCCAGTTCGCGGCCCTGGTGAAGTTCTTTCCCTACAACCTGACCCTCACCTGGGCGCACTACGATTTCGACCAGAAAGGCGGCGGCGGCTGGACCTCCTACTACAACTCGATTCGCCTGGCGCTCTTGACGGGCCTGATCGGGACCGTCGTGGTCTTCGTGGGCGCCTATCTCACCGAGAAGGCGCGCGGCGTCGCCCTTGGTCGCGGCCTCTTCCACTTCCTCGCCATGCTGCCGATGGCGGTGCCCGGGCTGGTCCTCGGTCTCGCCTACATTTTCTTCTTCAACGCTCCCGCGAACCCGCTCAACGTGCTCTACCGCACGATGACGATTCTGGTCATCAACACCATCATCCACTTCTACACCGTGGGTCATCTGACCACGCTGACCGCGCTCCGGCAGATGGACCCCGAGTTCGAGACGGTGTCCGCCTCGCTGAAGCAGCCCTTTTACCGGACGTTCTGGCGGGTGACGGTGCCGGTGTGTCTCCCCTCGACGCTCGACATCGCGATCTACATGTTCGTCAACGCCATGACGACCGTCTCGGGCGTCGTCTTCATCTACGGCCCCAAGACCGAGCTGGCCTCGATCTCCGTCCTGAACATGGATGACACCGGCGAGATCGCCTCGCCGGCCGCGATGGCGATGATGATCTTCTACACGAACGTCGGCGCGCGCACACTCCACGCCGGGCTGGCGCGGTGGCTCGAGCGTCGCACACAGGCGTGGCGCCGTCGCTAGGTCATGTGACGGTGGCGAATCGGCTGGCTCGTGGGCTTGGGCGGTCGCGGCGAGCGACGTGTCCAGCGCCGCCCTTCCTGATATGTCAGCGCGCCGGATCGACATCACCGGCGTTCCGAACGAGCGCGCCCGATGTGACGCCGGCCGAGAACCCGTACGAAGCGGGCCTGGGGTTCTGCGTGCGCTTGTAGAAAAGCGACTTCATCGGGCGCGACGCGCTGCTACACTCGGTTCAGGAGCACCGAGTGACGGCGATCCCCACCACTCCTCCCCAGCTCGCCGAAGCTCAGGCGCTGCTCGACCGGTTGCTCGTCGAGCATTCGCCCGGCCACGCACTCCAGCGTGAGTTCCAGACCGACCCCAGGATCTACCGGCTCGAGCTCAAGCGCATCTGGCGCCGCGGTTGGCTCTTCGCGGGCCACACGTGTCAGGTCAAGCGCCCGGGCGATTATTTTGTCTTCGACGTCGACACCGACTCCCTCATCGTCATCCGCGGCGACGACGACCGGATCCACACGCTCCACAACACGTGTCGCCATCGCGGGGCGAGGAGAGTATGCGCGTCGCGCTTTCCGCCGGCCCGCTGAACTGAAAGGTCCCGTGTGCTGAGGCCTGGCCGGCTGATCGTGCTCGCGGCGGCAATGCTGGCGCTTGGTTGCGCCGGCCAGCTCGAGCGGCTCCGCATTGACCGGGCGGACGCAGAGCTCGCGACGCTGGTGGACTCGGACGCGGCCGGGCAACTACTCGCCGACCTCCTGGCGCGTCGCTCTCGCGATCAGCGGCTCGCCTCCGTGGAGCCGGGTCCTCACCTCACCGACGTCGTCGAGGAACGGGATCCTGAAGCGGATCGACTCCGCGATCAGGAACGGCTGCGAGAGCTCGGGCGGGAGGTATCGGTGGACTTTGCCGCGCTTGCCTTCGCGCGGGCAATCGGCGCCGACGTCGGGAGCCGCGTGGTGCAAGCGGCCTTCGAACGCTTCCTCCAGGCAGGGCTGGAGCGTTCCGCGGCCGCCCTACGACGGCCGCGCGCCTTCCCGTACACGGTGCTCTTCGCGCCGTCGTGGCTTTACCGAAGTCACCCGGAGACGGGGTCCGACTTCGCGCGCCAGCGCCGGCTCCTCGATCGACTCGGGATACCCAACCGGCTGATCACGTCCGGCGAGAGCGATTCGGTCGAGGACAACGCGGCGGCCATCGCGGCAGCTGTCCGCGCGGCGCGAAGCGACAACGATCCCGTGATCGTGGTTTCCGCGAGCAAGTCGGGCGCCGAGGCTGCGTTGGCCCTGTCCCGGCTGCTGACGCCGGAGGAGACCACCGGCGTCGCTGCCTGGATCAATATCGCGGGGGCGCTGCGTGGCACACCGCTCGCCGATGCCGCCTTGCGCCCTCCTGCCTCGTGGATGGCCCGCACGATCTTCTGGATCAATGGCTGGAACTGGGCCGGGCTGGCCTCGATGGCCACGGAGCCGAGCCGGCGACGCCTCGAGGGTGCACGATTGCCGGGGGCGATCACCGTCGTCAACGTCATCGCGGTGCCCGTCTCCGGAAGCGTCGGCGCCACGGTCTACGGGGGCTATCGGGTCCTTCTCTCCGATGGTCCCAACGACGGCGTGGTGCTCCTGGCGAACACGGTGTGGCCAAGCGGAGTCAACGTGGTCGCGCTCGGCGCCGATCACCTCTTCGGCCGCTCGCGAGAGGACGCCTACATGCTCGCGATGCTGCGCGCGGTGGATGTCGCCGTGCGGCTCTCCGGCCCGGCGGCCGAGCCCACGACCGCGGCCGAGCCCACGGCCGCGGTCGACCGCAACACCGACTGACAGCCGCCGGCGGCGCTAATGTAACAATGAACACAGGAGGCCGGCCGTGAACCAGTGCATGCGACGACGGCTCGGAGGTGGGCTCGCCTGGATCGTGCTCGCGGCGCTGACGGTGACCGGCTGCGCCAGCAGCGGTCCCCTCGCGAGCACGAAGGTCGGCCAAGCAGAGCGGGCGGTCGACGAGGCTCAGCAGAGTGGCGCGTCGATCAGCGCGCCCGTCGAGCTCAGGACGGCGGAGGACAAGCTGAAGGCGGCGCGGGCGGCCATGGCCAAGGAGGACTACGACCAGGCGATCCGCGTGGCGGAGCAGGCGGCCGTTGACGCCGACTATGCGCGCGCCCGCGCCGTCAATGAACGCGCCAAGAGGATGGCTGACGAGATGCGGCAAAACATTCAGACGCTTCGCCAGGAGCTCGAGCGGCTCCCACAGTAGGAATCCTGCACTCGGAGGCGAACCCATGACTCTGGTTCTTGCCCAGGTGAGACGCGTCGTCGCGGGACTCCTGCCGCTGGCCGTCGTCACAGGTTGCGCGTCCACGGACCTGGGGCCGGCCGCGAAGGCCCAGCTCGAACGCGCGCAGACTGCATACCGGCAGGCCCAGGCCGATCCGAACGTGCAGTCTTACGCCCAGTTGCGGCTGTCAGAAGCACAGAAAGCCATCCAGGCAGCAGAGCAGGCCAAGGGTGCGGGGGAGATGCTGCATCTGGGCTACGTGGCGGAGAAAAAGGCCCAGATCGCGTCGACCGCGGGCGCCATCAGGAAGACGGAGCAGGACACGCAGCAGCTGGGCAAGGAGACCTCCGACATTCTCCTGCAGAAGCGCGATCGGGAAGTCAAGGCGGCGCGGGAGGAGGCCGAGGCCAAGGGGCGGGAGGCGGAGCAGGCCCGGATGGCGGCCGAGGCCCGCGCCCGGGATGCGGAGGCGAAAGCTCGCGAGGCCGAGCAGGCCCGTGCACAGGCCGAACAGGCCCGTACGCAGGCCGAACAGGCACGGGCCCAGGCGGAGGCCGAGGCGCAAGCCCGCGCGGCCGAGCAGGCCAAGACGGCCGCCCTCTCCAAGGAGCTGTCGGACCTCAAGGCGCAGCAGACCGATCGGGGCATCGTCCTCACGGTGGGCGACGTGCTCTTCGCCACCGGCAAGGCGGAGGTGGCGCCTGGCGGGCAGCGGAGCGTCGACAAGCTGGCGGAGTTCCTCAAGAAGAATCCAAAGCGCAACGTGCTGATCGAGGGGCATACCGACAACACGGGCAACGAGGACTTCAACCTGAAGCTCTCGCAGCAGCGCGCCGATGCCGTTCGGGACCTTCTCGTGGCGAGAGGCATCGCCACCGAAAGGGTCACGACCAAGGGCTACGGTCCGAAGTACCCGCTCGTGGTGAACGACACCCCGTCGGGTCGCCAGCAGAATCGGAGGGTCGAGGTCGTGGTCTTGAACGAAGGAGTGAGCGCCGAGAGCGCCGCTCGATAATCCTCGGCCGCTCAGGGTCCCCTAGCGCTCCTTGATCAAGAACTGCGCCCGCCGGTTCTTCGACCAGCACGCCTCGTCGTGCTCCGCGCAGCCCGGCCGTTCTTCGCCGTACGAGACGACGGTGATGCGGTCACTCTTGATGCCCTGCGCCACCAGGTGGTTCATGGCAGCCTTCGCGCGCCGGTCACCGAGGGCGAGGTTGTAGTCGCTCGTTCCGCGCTCGTCACAGTGGCCCTCGATGAGGGGGAGTAAGCCGGGGTTGGCGTTGAGCCAGGCGGCATTCGCGTCCAGGATCTTGGCATCGGCCGGGCGGATCGTCGCGGCGTCGAAGGCGAAATAGATCGGCTTGAGCGCCTCGTGCGCTCGGTATTCCTTCGGCGGCGCGGGACGAGGAGCGGGCGAGGGCGTGGGAGGAGGCGTCGGGGCGGCTCCCACGGAGGGAGGCGGCGGGGCCGGTGCGGGGGGCGGAGCCGTCGGCGCCGGAGCGGGCGCAGTCGCCGAACTGACGGTTGCGACCGGAGTCTTCGCACACCCGGCCGCGAGGACGAGGCCGACGATCACCGTGGCAACCACGGAACGATCGAGCATTGTACGCACGATTGGCCCTCCGCTCAGTCGACGTTTCGCTATACGTAGCCGTCGCGCCGCGCGCGCTCAATGGGAGGCTCGTCGGATGATCTCACGACCGGCCGCCGAACGTGAACCCTAGTTCCCCAACGATCATCATCACGGCTCACGACGAGCCGGAGACCCGAGCCCGGTGTCTTTCTGTTGGGCGCTGCCGCGCATCTCCAGTGTACGAGGAGCCGGTCGACCCCGCGCTTGCCAGGAACGATAGAATCGCTCCGTGACTCGTGCTCGGTCTGTGAGATAGTCGCGCGATGCCTTGGGATCCTCGCATCCAGGCGCTCGTCGACCGCTACCCCGCACTGCGGGCCGTGGGCAACACCCCGCTCGTTCCGGTAGACATCCTTCGTCGCGAGCTCCCCGAGGTCGAGGTGTTCTCGAAGATGGAATCGCTGAA
This sequence comes from Candidatus Rokuibacteriota bacterium, assembly GCA_023249095.1. Classification (GTDB taxonomy): domain Bacteria; phylum Methylomirabilota; class Methylomirabilia; order Rokubacteriales; family CSP1-6; genus AR31. Next base: position 55,447 of record JAHFDK010000010.1, read on the forward strand.
CCCCGGGGGGTCGCTCAAGGACCGGCCGGTGCTGCGGATGCTCCTCGGGGCGCTGGACGACGACCGGCTCAAGCCGGGCAAGACCGTGCTGGACAGCTCGTCGGGCAACGCCGGCATCGCCTACGCGATGATCGGGCGGATCATCGGCGCGCCGGTCGAGATCGTGATCCCCGACAACGCGAGCGCCGAGCGCAAGAAGCGCATGCTCGCGCACGGGGCGCACCTGGTCTTCACCGATGCGCTCCTGGGCTACGACGAGGCGCTCCGGGAAGTGCGCCGCCGCTGGGAGGCCGACCCGGGCCGTTACTTCTTCTGCGACCAGTACAGCAACCCGGACAACTGGCGGGCCCACTACGAGACGACGGCCACCGAGATCCTGCAGCAGACCGGTGGCCGGCTGACCCACGTTGTCGTTGGCGTCGGCACGGGCGGCACTCTGACCGGCCTTGGGCGGCGCCTCAAGGAGCACGACCCCGCGATCCGCCTCGTCTGCGTCATTCCGGAGGCTTTCCCCGGCGTCGAGGGACTGAAGCCACTGGGGCGCGCCGAGGACATCGTGCCGGCGATCCTGGACGAGAAAATGATCGACGAGCGCGTCCCGGTCACTGTCGACGAGGCGTACAGGATGTGCGTGCGGCTGGCGGCGGCGGGCTTCTTCGTCGGTCAGTCGTCCGGGGCCTACATGGCCGGTGTCGAGCGCGTCGCACAACGCGTCCGACGGGGCCGATTCGTCACGATCTTCAACGACCTCGGCGAGCGCTACTTCTCCACCCGCCTCTGGGATTAATGACGTGGGGGGCCCCGAGGTGGCCCCCCCACGCCCCCCCAAACGCGTGTCCTGAGCGCCCTGGAGTCCCGCACCTCGAGCTGAGGATCCACTCCAGGAGGGCGGCCAGTGGAGCCGGCGTCGGCGGGCGTGGGAGGGTGCGGCAGGAGTCGAAAGGACCCGTTCCCGGCAAGCGACGACGGAAGTCGAGCGCCCTGGTGGAGCCCAGTTGCCGCGGGGGAGCGCACGCGTGCGGCGTGGTCCTCTCGACCCCTGCCGCACCCTCCCACGCGCGCCGACGCCGGCTCAGGCGAGACGCGGAGCGGGTGACTCAGCGGCAGGACCTGGACGGCGATCCCGATCTTGACGCGCTGCGTGCACGCCGCCAGGGGCGGAGGCGACGATGAGGGGAGCCGCCAGCACCGACCGATCCTTCTGGAAATGGATCTCGGCAAGCCACACGGCGTCGAAGCCGAAGTCCTCGGCCGCTTTCATCTGCGCCAGCGACTCGTCGAACGCCGCCGCCTCGGTCACGCCCGGCGGGCTGTGGAACTCCGTGAACAGACCAAATTCCATTCCACCCTCCGAATCAAATTCGGTTTATCCTACGCCAGAGCGTCCCGTGACGGGGGGCCAAGATTGGGGGCCAATAATGGCAGGTGACAGAGTGTTCGACCGGAGTGCCGAGGACATCGGAAACATCTTGCTGCTCGAGCACGTCAACGTGAAGATCCCGGACCAGGTGGTCGCGACGAACTTCTACGTGACGGCTCTCGGGCTTACGCGCGACCCGTACATGAACACCGGCACCGAAAACATGTGGATCAATGCGGGGCAGCAGCAGTTCCACATGCCGACCGGGAAACCGGAAGTGCTGCGGGGGATCGTGGGGTTCGTCATTCCAGACCTCGAAGGGCTGAAGATGCGGCTGGGAGGCGCCCGCGAGAAGCTCGCAGGCACGAAGTTCGCCTGCGCCGCCGAGGACAAGTACATCAGCGTGACTTGTCCCTGGGGGAACCGCATGCGGTTCCATGCGCCCGGCCCCGAGTTCGGCGACATGACCCTCGGCATCCCATACGTCGAGTTCGTCGTCCGGCCCGGCGCCGCGGTGGGGATCGCGAAGTTCTACCAGGCCGCGATGGGGGCGCCCGCGACCGTGTCGTTCAACGGCAATGTCTCCGCGCGCGTCCAGGTCGGCGCCAAACAGCATCTGGTCTTCCGTGAGACCACCGAGCCCGAGGCGATGTACGACGGCCACCACATCGCGATCTATGTCGTGAACTTCTCGGGTCCGCACAAGTGGCTGAAGGAGCGCGGTCTCATCAGTGAGGAGTCGAACCCGGTGCAGTACCGGTTCAAGGACATCGTGGACCCCGAGACCTCGAGGGTGCTCTTCACCATCGAGCACGAGGTGCGGAGCGCGACCCACCCGATGTTCATGCGCCCGCTAGTAAGCCGCAACCCGACGCAGCGGCAGGCGACGTACCAGCGCGGCCGCGACGCGTTCTACCCGGGATCCGTGTAGACCCTTCGCGAGGACGTAGGTTCTGCTCCCGGCGCCGAGCTCCGGCGCCGGGAGCAGACGACGCAGCCGCTACTTCCTCAGGAGAGGGGTTCCCAGGTCGACGCTTATTCCGACCGCCGGAAGAATCTGCAGCGGCGCCTTGACCCCGACGGTCACTCCAACGCCGCTCCCGCCGCTGCTAGTACCCACGTTCAGCAAGCTCCCGCTACTGGTTCCACTCCCCACGCCCACGCTCGCGCCGGAGGTCACGATCGGTGTGGTGACGCCGACGGTGAGGCTGGAGCCGTCGCTCGTGCTCCCCGCCCCGCTGATGCTCAGGTCACCACTGAGGGTGCCGGTAACAGTCGGTTGGGCGGATAGCAGCGCTTCCGCGTCCAGCGTCGCCTGCCGGGTCGCCTGCTGCACCGCTGCGGTAGCGGCAGCAGATGGTGCGGTGCTCGGCATGATCTGGAAGTCCGCGGTGAGCCGTTGCGCCTCGTCCGGGCCGATCGGGGCCGGGCGCGACAGGGCATTGGAGCCGATGGCCGTCACCGCCTGACGCGTGCCCACGTCCACCGAGGGTCCGACACGATGCCGCGTCACGGGGTCGAGCCGCGTGACGTCGACCAGGCCGCGCAGGACGGTGATCGTCGACTGAACGTCGCTGGCGACCGGGACGACCTCGGCGACCACGACCGTCCCGCGGATCGCGGTCACGGCATTGGGCGTCCTGATCTCGACGACTTCGCCCGGCTTCATCAAGCCCTTGGAGACCGCCACGGAGATTCGGCCGGCGCCGAGCTCGATGGTCGAGGTCCCCGGCACCTCGGTGATGGTCAGGACCGAGCGCTCGCGCGCGGTCACCGTGGCCTTGCCGCCGAGCAGGACGCGAACGATCGAGCGCTCGCCGGTGGTGATGCGGTCGTGGAGATAGACGCCGTCCTTGAACCGGAGCGGCTGCGGCTGTGGCAGCGCCAGGCGCGCGACCGTCGCCGTGCCCTCGAGGTTCGTCACGATGCCGACCCGCTCCTGGGCGCAGGTCGAGGGCGGCAGCGAAAGCGCCGCCGCGCCGGTGATCAGCAGTGCTCCGATGACTCGCTTCGCGAGACCCATAGTCTCCTCCGCCGCCGGCGCCACCTCGAGCGTTCCCTGGGCGCGCGGCGCAGAGCTGAGGGAGCAAGCGAAGTGCCACGAGATTCCGGATTTCCGATAAAATATAACCGAAAGGTTCTAATGGATTTGGACCACCGGTGACGAAGACATCGCTGGCCACCCTCGAGCCAGAATGTCAGCTTCTGGCCACTCTGGCCGTGCCAGAACACAATTCCGGATTCTTGCGTTCACGCGCGAGTGGGACTACCCTCGCCCTCACTCGCGATCTCGTCGACCGCCAAAGGAGCCGGACATGTCGCTCAGCGTGATGTCGGCCGACAGCCACATGGATCTCATCTACCTGCCGCCCGACACCTTCATCTCGCGCATGCCGTCGACGTGGCGCGACCGCGCGCCTCAGGTCGTCGAGCGCGACGGCCGCAAGGTGTGGGTCTCGGGCAACGCCGTGCTCGGACCGTGGGGCGTCTATGGCCCAGGCGTGACCGGCGGCCGGCGGGGCCGCATCCTGGCCGAAGCGGGATTCGCCTCGGGCAAGCAGACGCGCCCGTCGAATCCCCTCGAGCGCCGCGAAGATCAGGAGCGCGACGGGGTCGAAGCCGAGGTGATCTACGGCATCATCGGGATCTCCCGCGGGCTCTTCACGCACGGCGGCATCGCTGACCACGAGACGCTGGCGGCGGTCTACCGCGCGTACAACGACTACATCGCCGACTTCAACCGATCCCAGCCCGGCCGCTTCTTCGGGCTCGGCTGCTTGCCGAACCACGACGCGCAGGCCGCCGCCGACGAGGTGCGTCACTGCGCGGAGCTCGGCTTGCGTGGCGCCGTCTTCGTTCCGTGGGGCTCCGCCATGCCCGTGTGGCATGTGATGTGGGAGCCCCTGTGGTCGGCCGCGGAAGAAGCCGGCCTCGTCATTTCCTTTCACGTCTTCGAAGGCGGTGCGACGACCGTCGGATACGACGTCAAGGGCGTCGTCTCGAACCCGGCGTCGACCGGCTCGTGGACCGTCGTCGCGCCGCTCCAGATGGACGAGATCTGCGCCTCGGTGATTCTCTCCGGCGTCTGCGAGCGTCATCCCAAGCTGACGCTGGTGCTCGGCGAGAGCGGCATCGGCTGGCTCCCCTACATGCTCGAGCGCCTCGACGACACGTACGAGGAGCGGCTCGCCGATGACCTCGGGCTCAAGCTTCCCCCGAGTGCCTACTTCAAGCGCCAGATGTACGCGACGTTCCAGAAGGACTTCCACGGCGTGCGCGCGATGGCGGAGATCGCGCCCGACAACGTCATGTGGGGCTCGGACTATCCGCACCGGGACGGCACGTGGCCGTTCTCGAGGAAGGCGATCGAAGAGCAATTCCGCGGCATCGACCCAGCGATTCAAACAAAGATGCTCTGGGAGAACGTGCGCCGCGTGTACCGGATCGGAGAACGGAGCCCGGTCGCATCTGTCTCAGGCCACCCTCGGTGAAAGCCGTGCTCATGGACCCCGCGACAGCAAAGACGGTCGTCGCGCCCGGAGGCGAAGGCATCGGCGACGATCCTCTCCGCCGTGATGATGCTCGAGCACATGGGGCTCGCGGCCGAGGCCGGACGGCTGGAAGCCGCCGTGGCGCGATGAACCGCCGTCCCGTTTGATGCGGGACGCCCGGCGCCGGCGGGAGATCCGGGACTACTACCTCGGGATCTCCCCCGACGAGATCACCTCTCACCTCACCCCGGCGTCCTTTGACCTCTGGGATTCGGTCGCCCGGTACCGGCGTGAGCTCCAGATCGGCGCCCGCTGGCTGGAGATCGGCGGCGGTATGGGCGACCTGGCGGCGGCGGCCCTCGATCACGGCTACGACGTGCTGATGACCGACGTCCAGGCCAAGCTCCTCGACACGGCCGCCGCGCGCCATCCACGACTCCGGACGCGGCTGCGGCGCGCCGATATCTTCGACGCGCGCGACGTCGCCGCGCTCGCCGCCCAGGGCCCGTTCTCCATCGTCGCGGCAGTCGGCGCCGTGCTCAATCACGCGCGCGACCAGAGCGAGCTCGCGCACGGCTTCGACCACCTCGTGGCGCTCGGCGAGCCGAGCTCGCTCCTGGTCGTCGACCTCATGCTGAGCGAGATGTTTCCCGGTCATCCCGCGTCGGTCTGGGCCGACTTTCTCCACGTCCTGCCGGGCTTCGGCGATCTGGCGCGACTGACCAGAGCGTCCGGGCTGCACGTGCTCGAGGCGCACTCGCTCTATCACCGATATCCGCCGACCGCCACGTTCGACCGGGAATTCGACGAGCGGATGCTGCGACTCTTCTTCCACAAGCGGATCCCGGCCCGCCCGCCGCGCGGAGCGGCGCGCTCGCTGGTCAGAGAATCGCGACGTGCACGACCTGCCCCTCGGCGACGAGTGCCGAGCCCCGCCAGCGATCCACCCGGAACTCGGCGAGCCGCCCGACGCCGATCCCGCGCCTGACCGAGCCGGCGGCACCCACGGCGGCGCGCAAGAGGTCGTCGAGCATCGCGCGCAGCCGGCGCTCGTCGGCCTTGTCGCCGAGGTTCCGTCCGTAGGTCTCCAGCGCGTTGGCGCGGAGCAGCTTCGGCCACTCGCGCGCGAACAACGACGGGTCCTGGAAGAGATCGAGCCCGACCAGCGTCTCGGCGACGAAAACCGCAGCGCCCTCGGCGCCGGAGCGCTGGTCCAGCGCGCCCTCGACGTCCTTCTGATGGGCCTGCACGTCGGCCTTGTCGTGGATCGCCTGGTAGCTCCCGGTCGAGGACGGCGCGGCGGCCCGTGCCGCGTAGCGGTCCACTTCGGCCCACACCTCCCGCTGGTCGCTCCGCTCGAGCATCCTCGAGCGAAGCTGCGGCGCTGCGACGGCGCCTCGCGTCGTGAAGTGCTTCGCCTCGCCGTTCCATCGGCCCTGCTCGACGCAGTACACCGGCAGCGTCAGCGGTCCGCTCCGCGGCGGCACCAGAACGTCCTCGACCACGATGCGGTGCTGCTTGCCGCCCAGCAGGATCTCGCCGGCGAGCAGCAGCACGTGGACGGGCCCGCGGTTGTCAATCACGAGGCTCGACACCGTGGCCTGGTCGCGCTCAGCGACGGAGAGCGCGCCGCGGGCGCGCGCCTCGTCGAGCGTGCGAATGGCGAACGGCGCCCCTCCGCGCGGGGCGTGGAGCCAAAAGACCGTGAGTCCACGGTGCGCCCGCCGCTCGCCGACGCGGACCCTGTCGAGAAACCGTCGGAGCTCGGGGCCGGCCTCGTCGCTGGCGACGGCCGGCTCCCCGGTGCCCACCTCGGGCAGAACTCGGATCCGGTCGGCCCGGGCGGACGTCGCGACGGCGACACCCGCTCCCACCCCCAGCACCTGGATGAAGCCTCGCCTGGTCATGCCCGTGCCTCCTGGCCCGTTGGCTCTCCGCGTGTTCGGTTCGTTCGCCGGAGTTAGACCGGCGAACGTCTCGGTGGTTCCCAGCCAGGCCGGGCGGAGGCCGTCGCCTTGCCCGACGGACGGCGCGCTGCGATAATCCCGCCGCAACTGACTCGACCAACACTAAGGAGACGGGCCATGCCGAACATCACGATCCAGTGGTACGCCGGGCGCACCGACCAGCAGAAGCGCGAGATCACCGCCGCGATCACCGAGGCCATGGTGAAGATCGGCAAGACGACTCCGGACCAGGTCCACATCGTGTTCCAGGACGTCGAGAAGGCGAACTGGGGCGTCAACGGCAAGCTCGCGAGCGACTAGGAGCCTGTCGGAGAAATGATGGTCGCGAAAAAAAGTGGGATGGCCAGTCCAGAAACGTCAGTTCCTTCCCTGATCTCCACACACGTGAGGGCGCCCAGGAAAGCCGAAGTGGGACGAGCGACGCGTCTGATCATCGGGTTCGGCATTTCGCCGACAGGCTCCTAGGTGGCGCCCCGACGGCACGGATGACCGGCGATGTCCTGATCGAGCGGGAGGGGCCGACCGTGCTCCTCACCTTCAACCGGCCGGACGCCCGCAACGCGATGACGTTCGAGATGTACGAGGCGCTCCACGACACGTGCGCGAACCTCGACGCCGACCCGGGCGTGCGCGTCCTCGTCCTGAAGGGTGCCGGTGACCGGGCCTTCGCGAGCGGCATCGACATTCGCCAGTTTCTTGACTTCAAGACCCGCGAGGACGCGCTCGGCTACGAGACCCGCCTCACTCGAGTGCTAGCGAGACTGGCCGGCATGAGCAAGCCGACGATCGCCATGCTGCAAGGCGACGCGATCGGCGGCGGTCTCTTCATTGCGCTCGCGTGCGACCTGCGGCTGGCCGCCCCGCACGCGCGCTTCGGCGTGCCGGTGGCCCGCACGCTCGGCAACTTCCTGGCACCCCTGAGCCTGTCATTATTGGTCGCCGCCCTCGGTCCAGGCCGCGCCCGCGAGCTCGTGCTCACGGCTCGCCTGCTCGATGCCGCCGAGGCCAAGGCGGTCGGGCTGATCGAGCGGATCCACCCGGCGCCAGAGCTCGAGTCACGCGTGCGCGAGCTCGCCGCACCTCGCCGAGTTGGCGCCGTTGACCCTCGCCGCGACGAAGGAAGCCACCCGCCGGATGCTGGCCGCGCTGACGCCTCACGCCCTCGACGATCTCATTCTCTCGTGCTATCTCAGCCGGGACTTCCACGAAGGGGTGCGCGCCTTTCTCGAACGGCGCAAACCGGACTGGCAGGGCCGCTGAATCGCGCGAGCCGAGCAAGGTGATTCAGCGGGACACCGGACGTCGCGAACTTCAGCTGCTGGAAGGACGAACGCTGGAGAATCTCGTCGAGCTGGCTGGAGCGGCTGGGGACGAGAGTCAGGCCCCCAGCTGGTTGGCGGGCGTCCCGAAGTGTCGGCTCGGCCCTCGGCCGGTCTCGCCTCCGGATACCACTTCCCGCCGAACCAGCATCTAGTTGTTGCTCGTCATGTTGAGAATGCGGCCCTCGAGCTGATGAAGGAGCGGGACGTACTCATCGCTGCCGCAGGACGGGCAGGTGGGGTCGCCCAGCTCGAAGCACTCCTCGCACGCCACGCAGACGGCGAGGCCTCGAAGCGACATCGGGACTCGCGAGAGCGTTCGAACCATCGTGCTGATCATGGCCTTTCACCTCCTGCATGAGTACTAAGGCAAAGGCGATACCAAGCCGTTGTCGATCCATAAATATCCATGGCTATTGATGTTTTTTCTGCTACCTCGGTTCGAGCCAGTCGCCGATGGTGCGGTTCTTACCGCCGCGTCTTGGCCGGGCCTGATCAAGCCTGGTCCACTTCAGCCGGTGTTCGAGTAGCGCAGAAAATCGCGCCGGTCTACATTCCCCGCTGATGACGGGAACGCCCGATGGGCGCTGGGTGAAGATCGCGGGGGCCACGTTGATCGTGTTGGCGTCGCTCGTGGTGCTGCGGCCGTTTCTCGTCCCGGCCGCGTGGGCAGCCATCCTCGCTTTTGCGAGTTGGCCGCTCTACACCAGAATCGAGCGGGGCGTCCGCGGTCGCACCGGCCTGAGCGCCCTCCTGATGACCGTCTTCATGGTCCTCGTCGTCGTCGTTCCCGCCGTGCTGGTATCACTGGCCCTCGCCGCAGAGCTTCAGAGCGCCTTCGCCAGTTTCAAGGCCTGGATTGCCGGCGGCCCCTCGGCGGCAGTGGCGGCATTGCGCGAGATCCCCTGGGTCGGCCGGCGGGCCGTCGCCCAGATCGAGAGCCTTCAGGCGAATCCGTCCGCAATGGAGCAGTGGATGCTCGCCCGCACAGGCCTCATCGTCGGTGTCGTCGCAAGCACTCTGGGTGATCTGGGACGTCTCGTGATCGACTTGGTCCTGACCCTTCTGACCCTCTTCGTGTTCTACCGGACCGGAGACGGTCTGGTCGCGCAGATCCAGAGCGCGGCACGTCGCCTCGCGGGCGAGCGTGGGGATGTCGTGCTCCGCACGCTCGGGGAGACCGTCCGCGCGGTGATGTACGGGACTCTCGCGACCGCGCTCGCCCAGGCGCTGCTCGTCACGCTCGGCACGTGGGTGGCGGGGCTCGGCTCGCCGGTATTGCTCGGGGCGCTGACCGGGCTCCTGGCGCTCACGCCGGTCGGCACACCACTCGTCTACGTGCCGGCCAGCGCCTGGCTCATGCTCCAGGGACGCGTCGTTGCCGGTCTGCTGCTCCTGGGGTGGGGAGTCCTCGTCGTCAGCATGGTCGACAACGTGATCCGGTCGTGGTTTCTCCACGGCGCCGCGCGAGTTCCGTTCCTCCTGGGATTCTTCGGCGTCCTCGGTGGCCTGCTGGCGTTCGGGCCAATCGGACTCTTCCTCGGACCGATCACCATGGCGCTCCTGCTCACGCTCTGGCGAGACTGGACTCGGGCCGAAACGACGACCGGCGTGACGACGTAAGGCACAGCTGAACGCCGGCTGCGCCACGCCGTTACAGCCAGGGTGTCATGGCGGCCCGACAGGGCCGGTACGCGGAGGCGTCCGCGTATTACGAGAAGGCACTCGCGCGTGACCGCGATCAGCTCGACGCGCTCGTGCAACTCGGGATCCCGGGCGCCTGTGCGCCTGGAGGGCTGGTTCGCTGCGCTGCTTCTAGCGCCACGGGCTCCGGCAGGGCCAGTGGCGCGGCCGGCCGGGCTCCCCCCACTCGTCACGAGCGACGCGTGTTAGAATTCCGGCCATGCGATCGCGTCTGAGCGTCCGGTGAGCCGCGGGGGTCACTACGGCTTCGAGCGGCGGCGCCGGGCCGACATCCAAAAGGCGAAGCAGGAAGCGAAGCGACAGCGCAAGACCGAGCGTTCGGAGTCCGGCGCGGTCGGGCCCGAGGTGGGCGAGGCGCAGGACACCGGCGCGCCGAACGGTATGTGGGAGTGGTTCTCACCGAGCCGAGGCCGCGCCGTCACCTCGCGGCCCGGCACGCGGCCCGACCCCGACCCGCCTGACGACTGGATCCTGTTGACCGAGGTCGAGCCCGACGCCCGGCCGGAGTAGCCTACTTCTTCGCCGCGTCGGCGGCCTGAAAGCCGATCTTGTTGTGCGTTCCGTCGCACATCGGCTTGTTGGAGGATGAGCCGCACCGGCAGAGTGCGATCCTCGGCTGTCCCGACGTGTCGATTCGAGCCCCGGTCGGGTCATAGAGCTCGCACTCGCCTTCGACCAGGTACGGACCATTCGGTCGGATGGTGATCTTCACGGTCATCGCGGGGGTCCTCCTTGGGAATAAAGCAGCGTCCTACAAGATACCATCGCAGAGGTACACTCTTGGCCATGAAGGAGCCCGGGGCGATCCTGCTCGTCGCGTGTTACGAGCTCGGCCACCAGCCCCTCGCCGTCGCCTGGCCGGCGGCGTTTCTCGAGCGCGAGGGCTACGCACCGGCGGTGATGGACGTCTCCGTCGAGCCATTCGACGCCGAGCGCGTCCGGCGGGCAAAGCTCGTCGCGATCTCGGTCCCGATGCACACGGCGCTCCGCCTCGGCGTGGCCGTCGCCGAGCGCGTCCGAACCGTAAACGCTGCCTGCCACATCGCCTTCTACGGCCTCTACGCGACGCTCAACGCCGATCACCTGCTCGCCGGTGTCGCGGATTCGGTCATGAGCGGCGAGATCGAATCGACGCTCGTCGACTTGGCTCAGAGGCTGGGGAGCTCGCAGCACCGGCAAGGGGACGGCGAGGGCTCGCCGGCGAGTGTCGTTCCGAAGCCGCGAACCTCCGACTTTCCCCTTCCCGTACTACAAAAGCTCAGCTTTCCGGTGCCGAGTCGGACCAAGCTGCCCTCGTTGAAGAAATACGCACACCTGGAGCGTGACGGGGGTCTCGAGATCGTGGGCTACGTCGAGGCGAGCCGGGGCTGCAAGCACATGTGCCGGCACTGTCCTATTCCTCCCGTCTACGGCGGGCGCTTTTTCGTCGTCCCCACCGAGGTGCTGCTCACCGACATCCGACAGCAGGTGGATGCGGGCGCCACTCACGTCACGTTCGGCGATCCCGACTTCCTGAACGGGCCCGGCCATGCCCTGGCCGTCGCGCGGGCGCTCCACGACGAGTTCCCGAGTCTCACCTTCGACGTCACGGCGAAGATCGAGCACCTCTTGCGCCACCGCGACCGGCTGCCCGAGCTCGCCCGGCTCGGCTGCGCGTTCGTCGTCTCGGCCGCCGAGTCGCTGAGCGACACGGTCCTGGCGCACCTGGACAAGGGCCATACGCGCACCGACATCGAGACGACCGTCCGGCTCGTCACTGCCGCGGGGATGGCGCTGCGCCCCACCTGGGTGCCGTTCACGCCATGGACCACGCTCAACGATTACCGAGAGCTTCTGGACTTCGTCGAATCCCACGAGCTCATCGACGCCATCGATCCGGTCCAGTATTCGATCCGGCTTCTGGTCCCTCCCGGCTCGCTTCTGCTCGAGAGTCCCGCGCTGCGCCCGTTCCTCGGCGACCTGGTGAAGGATCAGTTCTATTTCCGCTGGACGCACCCCGACTCGCGCATGGAGGCCCTGCACCACATGGTATCTTCAGCGGTTGCCGGCGCCGCCGACCGGAACCAGGACGCCGCCGACACCTTTTACCGTGTGCGCGGGCTGGCGGACGGTGCGTCCGGCGTGGGGCCGCGACCGTTCGCTCCGCCCGCTCCGGGCCGGAAGCGGCCGCCGCGCCTCACCGAGCCCTGGTTCTGCTGAGCGGAACCCACCGAGGGCCAGTTGGCCCTGAGCGGAAACTCAGGTACATTATCAATTTGAGAGGTGCTGTCATGAGCGCAGAACTCAAGACCCGCGTCCAGGAACTCATCGACTCCATGATCAATCCCGCGGTCGCCGGCCACGGCGGGTTCGTCGAGTTGATCGACGTGCAAGATAACCGCGTCTACCTTCAGATGGGCGGCGGCTGCCAGGGCTGCGGCGCCGCGGACGTCACGCTGAAGTCGGGGATCGAGCGGCTGATCAAAGAGGAGATCCCGGAGATCGCCGAGGTCCTGGACACGACCGACCACGCCTCCGGCGCCAACCCCTACTACACGCCGGGCAAAGCCTAGCGCCCACGCCGCGGCGTGGGCCGGAGACGCCGGTGCCGACTTCGACAAGCCGGTTGCTGCTCCTCCTGCCCACCACGACGTACCGCACTGAGGCCTTCGTCGACGCCGCGTCAAAGCTCGGCGTCGAGCTCGTGTGCGCGTCCGAGCGACCGAGCGCCCTGCAAGAGCTGGCGCCCGAGGCCCTCGTCACCCTCGATTTCAGGGACCCCGTCGCCAGCGCGGAGACAGTCGCCCGGTTCGCGCGGAGGCGACCGATCGACGCCGTCGTCGCGGTGGACGACCTCACCACGGTCGTCGCGGCCGCCATCAGCGAGCGGCTCGGCCTGAAGGCGAACTCCCTGTCCGCGGCGCGCGCCGCGCGCGACAAGCACACGATGCGCCGGTGCCTCGCCAGCGCCGGCGTGCCGGTGCCCCGCTTCCGGCTGGTCAAGCTGGCCGGCGACCCGGGGGCGCTCGCCGAGGGGGTCGAGTATCCGTGCGTCCTCAAGCCGCTCATGCTCTCGGCGAGCCGGGGCGTGATTCGCGCGAACGACGCCCGGGAGTTCGTCACCGCCTTCCGCCGCATTACGGCGATTCTCGAGGACGCCGTCTCGGCCCCGGCGGACGAGGTGCGCCAGGCGCTGCTCGTCGAGGAGTTCATCCCCGGACGCGAGGTCGCACTCGAGGGATTGCTGGTGGGCGGAACCCTCCACGTGCTGGCCCTCTTCGACAAGCCGGACCCGCTCGACGGGCCGTTCTTCGAAGAAACGCTCTACGTCACGCCCTCCCGGCTGCCCGAGACCGGGCAGGACCGCATCGCCGCAGTGACCCGTGACGCCTGCTCGGCCTTGGGGCTCACGGAGGGGCCGATCCACGCCGAGCTGCGCATCAACGAGCGGGGCCCCTTCGTCCTCGAGGTCGCGGCGCGGTCGATCGGGGGGTTGTGCGCGCGCACGCTCCGCTTTGGGACGGGCCTGAGCCTCGAGGAGCTGATCCTCTGCCATGCCCTCGGGCGCCCGCTGGAATCGCTCGAGCGTGAACGGCGGTCCGCCGGCGTCATGATGATTCCGATCCCCCGTGCGGGCCGACTCACCGCGGTGCGCGGTATCGAGGAGGCCGCGGCGGTCGACGCAATCGAGGAAGTCGCCATCACGATGCACCCGGGCCAGGCGGTGGTCCCGCTTCCCGAGGGCTGGCAATATCTCGGCTTCATCTTCGCCCGGGGCGAGACGCCCGCCGCCGTCGAAGAGGCGCTCCGCGAGGCGCACACGCGATTGCATTTCGACATTGAGTAAGGCGAGGCGGCGCAAGCGCGCCGGGGCCACGCGACCAGCCGCGAGCCCTTCCACTCGGCTGTGCTAGGTACCCAGCGGTCCGCGGTCGCCCTGCTGAATCCCGACCAGCCCGGAGCCCCCTGGGTCTTCGCCCGGCGAGCGCGGCGATCGTTCAGTAGAGTGAAGGGCGAGCGCGGTCGTGTACAGGTCCGGCGGCGCCCCACCGTTTCCGCCCTTTCGGGCCGGTGTCCATTCGCCGAATGGACCA
>JAHFDK010000308.1 GCA_023249095.1 Candidatus Rokuibacteriota bacterium
GTGATTGTCTGGGCGGCTGGCGCCAGAGGTCGGCGCCGTGCTCGTGCAGGCGCTGACCGCGGCTCGCGAGGCTCTGTATCAGCAAGCGCGCGGCATGGACGCGAAACCCAGCTCGGCGGACATTTCCGCGGAAACGCCCACCATGGCGCAGCAACAGGCGGACGCGCTGGCCCTCATCGCGGAGACGGCTCTCCACCACGGAATCGATCCCGGCGCCCCGAGCGAGCGATACCAGGTGGTGGTCCACGTCGACGCGCCCGTGCTGGCGGACCCTGACGCGCCCGGCCAGTCGGTCCTCGAGGACGGAGCACACGTCTCCGCGGAAACGGCTCGGCGCCTCGCGTGCGACGCCAGCCGCGTGGTAATGCGGCACGGCCTCGAAGGGCGTGTCGTGGAGGTCGCTGCCCGGACCCGCGCGATCCCTCCGGCGCTACGGCGGGCGCTCCATCACCGAGACCGCGGCTGCCGCTTCCCGGGCTGCGGGCTCCGGTTCGGGCAGGGACATCACATCCGTCACTGGGCACAAGGGGGCCCCACCACGCTCTCGAATCTCGCCTTGCTCTGTCGCGGGCACCACCGCGCCGTTCACGAGGAGGGCTACCAGCTCGATCGACGGCCCGACGGCGAGCTTAGCTTCCGCCGACCAGACGGCCGGCTTCTGCCTGAGGTCTCGCCTCCACCTGCAGTGCCCGGCGATCCAGTGAAAGTCCTGCGAGCGCGGCACGATGCGGAGGGACTTGTCCTGCACGCGCGAACCGCCAGCCCGGGTTGGCTGGGGGAGCGCCTGGACGTGCGGTGGGCGATCGACGTCTTGCACCCCTTGGCACGCTAGTGCCGTGTCCCACTAACTCCAAGCGCTAGATACGGGCCGCCCGATCGCGAAAGGTCAGGACGTCGATCAAATTACGCTGCGCTTCGCCAGGTCCGCGATCTGCTCCTTCGTATAACCGATCGACGTCAGGGTTTCCTCGTTGGCCTCGCCCAGCTCCGGCGCCGCGCTCCGCAGCGGAAGACGCTTTTCGCCGTGCGAGACTGGGTGTCCAAGAATCGTGAGGTCGCCGAGCACCGATGAATGGACCGGCTGGGCCATCGCCAGGTGCTGCACCTGCGGATCGGCGAACGACTCGTTGATCTTGTAGATCGGACCGCAAGGAACGCCGGCATCGTTCAGAATCTTGATCCACTCGGCGCTCGGCTTCTGGCGGGTCACCGGCATGAGGACCTCCATGATGGTGTCCCGATTCGTCGAACGGGCCCTGGAGGTCGAGAAACGTGGGTCCGTGAGCAGGTCCGGCCGCTCGACGGCGCGACAGAAACGCCCGTAGATGTCGTCGCCGGCGGCGGCGATGTTGATGTGCCCGTCCTTCGTCTCGAAGACGCCGGTGGGAATTCCGGTGGGATGATTGTTTCCCGCCTGCGGGGGCACCTCGTGGCCCACTAGCCAGCGTGAGGCCTGGAAGTCGAGCATGGAGAGCATCGCTTCCAGGAGCGAGGTGTGCACCCACTTGCCCTCGCCGGTGGTCTCGCGCTCGATCAGGGCGACCAGGATGCCCTGGGCCAGGAAGATCCCGGAGCAGAGGTCGGCGATGGGGATGCCGACCCGGACCGGTCCTTGCCCGGGAATACCCGTGATGGACATCAAGCCGCCCATCCCCTGAGCGATCTGGTCGACGCCCGGGCGATCCCGATACGGTCCGCTCTGGCCGAAGCCGGAGATACTGCCGTAGATCAGGCGGGGGTTGATCGCGCGCAGGGTCTTGTAGTCGATACCCAGCCGCTCCTTCACGCCGGGGCGGTAGTTCTCCACGACGATATCCGCATCCTGCGCGAGCTTCTTGAAGATCGCCACGCCCTCAGGGTCTCTGAGGTTGAGCGTCAGGCTCCGCTTGTTACGGTGCAGATTCTGGAAGTCGAAGCCATGGCGGTTACCGCCCATACCGTCGCCGGTGCGCCCGCCGGGCATTTCGATCTTGATGGCTTGCGCCCCCCAGTCGACCAGCTGCCGCACACACGTGGGGCCGGCCCGGGCGCGCGTCAGGTCGAGGACTTTGAACCGGGCCAGAGGGAACGATTGGTTGGTCATAGTGCCCGTATGATACCTCGTCCTGTAGAATCGCTTCATGCCAAGAGACGCCAATGCCCCCAAGCTCGAGATCGTGACCAATATCCCGGACAAGGCGATGGTGATCTTCGCCCACCCCGACGACGCCGAGATCGGCTCCGGCGGCGTCGTGGCCAAGTGGGCGGCCGCGGGGTGCGAGGTCACGTACGTGCTGTGCACCAATGGCGCCGCCGGCACCGCCGATCGGTCGCTGACGCCGGCCGCGCTCGCGAGGAAACGCGCAGAGGAGCAGCGCGCCGCCGCGGACTTCGTGGGTGTGCGGCACGTCGTCATGCTCGGCTACCCCGATGGCGGGCTCGAAGACACCCGCGAGCTTCTCGGCGACGTCGTGGCCGCCATCCGCCGGTACCGGCCGCACACGGTCTTCGTCCACGACCCCTACCGGATGAAGGGCTTCCAGCACCGCGACCACCGCAAGGCGGGGATCGCGACGACGGACGCCGTCTATCCCTACGCCCGCGACCATCTGCACTTTCCCGAGCAGATCACGCGGGACGGACTCGAGCCCCACAAGGTGCGCGAGCTCTGGTACTGGGGCATGGACGAGCCCGACGTCATCGTCGACGTCACCGACTCGATCGACCGGCAGATCGCCGGGTTGATCCGCCACGAGAGCCAGGTGCCCGGCTTCAACGTGCCGGCGGGTCACACGATCGGCGAGCGCGTGAAGAAGAACGCCGCCGAGCACGCGGAGGGTTACGGCTTCCAGTACGGTGCGGTATTCAGGCGCCTCATCGCGCGGAGGTAAGGACAATGGCCGACAAGATCGCTCCCCAGACACTCAAGGGTCTCCTCGAGGGCAGCGCACCCTTTGCCCTGATCGACGTGAGGGAGGCGGGCGAGTACAACAGCAGCCACATTCCGGGCTCCAGCCTGATCGCCCGTCGGCAGCTGGAATTCCAGGTGCCGCACGCCGTGCCCTACAAGGGCACCCACGTCGTGGTGTGTGACGACGATGGGCGGCGTGCCGGGCTCGCGGCCGCCACCGTGGAACGCATGGGATACCGCGAGGTGTCCGTGCTCGATGGTGGGATCAACCGCTGGGTGACCGACGGGCTCTCCACCGAGTGGGGCATGAACGTGCCCAGCAAGGACTTCGGCGAGAAGGTGGAAGTCGTCCATCACGTCCCCGAGATCGAAGCGACGGAGCTCGCGGCGCGTATCCAGAAGGGCGAAAAACTCGTCATTCTCGACACGCGCACGCCCGAAGAGTTTCGACGCTTCTGCATCCCAGGCGGTCGCAGCGTACCCGGAGGCGAGCTGGCGTTGCGCATCACCGACATCGCCAGGAACCTCGACAAGGACACGACCATCATCGTGAACTGCGCCGGGCGCACGCGCAGCATTATCGGGACCCGCGTCCTGCAGCGCATGGGAATTCCCAAGGTGTACGGGCTGAAGAACGGCACCTCCGGCTGGGTGCTCGCCGGACACCAGCTCGAGACCGGCGCCGATCGGGTGCAGCTCCCCGTGCCGTCCGCCGAGGCCGTCGCGGCGGCCGAAGCCTACGCCGCCAAGCTAGCTGCGGAGGACGGCGTGCGCTATCTGGATATCCCGGGCTTGAAGAGCGCGATGGACCGCCGCAATCAGGAGTCGATCTACTTCATCGACGTGCGCACGGTGGAGGAGTACGCCGCGGGCCACATCCCGGGCTTCCGGTGGTTCCCCGGTGGTCAGGCCGTGCAGCGCTCCGACGACGTGGCTGTGGTGAAGAACGGTCGGATCATCTTCACCTGCGATCGCAAGGCGCGCGCCACGCTGATCGCCTCGTGGTATCGCCAAATGGGATTCCGTGAGGTCTTCGCCGTCGATGGCGGCACGACCGCCTGGGTGGCGAGCGGGGGCTCACTGGAGAAGGGCCTGACGGAAGAGCTTCTGGCCGGCTATCAGGAGGCGCGCGGCAAGGTGAAGTCGATCTCGCCTCAGGAGCTGCAGGCGTCGCCCCCGACGGTGATTTTTGTCGACACCAGCCAGGACTTCGCTCGCGGCCACGTGCCCGGCGCTCGCTGGGTTCCGCGGGGGTGGCTGGAATTCTGGATCAGCGACATCGTGCCGTCGAAGAGCACGCCGGTCGCGGTGACGTGTCTCGACGGCCGCGGCGCGGCGCTCGCCGGCGCAACGCTCAAAGAGCTCGGTTACCAAAACGTGTCGGTCCTCGACGGGGGGATGTCCGCCTGGCAGAAGGCGGGCCTGCCGGTGGAGAAGGGACTGTCCGGCGTGATGGCGCCGCCCACCGACGTCGTGCTGGCCGGACCGGATCGCAACTTCGCCGACATGCAGAACTATCTCAGGTGGGAGGAGGCGTTGGGAAACAAGTACGCGCCCGCATCGGGCGCCGCCGCGAGATAGAGATGGCTGTCGAATTCGGTGTGCTGATACCCACTCGCGAGGCCGTCATGTCCGGGCGTCCGGAGACGGCTCCGCTGTTGACCATGGCCGAGCGCGCGGAGGCCGCGGGCTTCGACTCCGTGTGGATCGGCGACTCGCTGATCGCCCGGCCGCGCCACGAGCCGCTCACGCTGCTGGCCGCGGTGGCCGGCCGCACGCGGCGCGTGCATCTCGGGACGGGCGTGCTCCTGCCGGCGCTGCGCAATCCGGTCGTCCTGGCCCACATCGTCGGCACGCTCGACCGCGCCGCCGAGGGGCGTGTCATCCTCGGGGTCGGCTTCGCCGCCGATAATCCGTCGATCCGCAAAGAGTTCGCGGCCGCGGGCGTTCCCTTCGAGCGGCGGGTCGGGCGATTCCTCGAGACGATCGAGATCTGTCAGGCGCTGTGGCGGCGCGACCACGTGAGCTTCAGCGGCAAGCACTTCACGCTGCAGGACGTCACGATGGAGCCGAAGCCCCATCGGCCGGGTGGCCCCCCCATCTGGATCGGTGGCAGCGGACCCACGGCGCTGCGCGAGGCCGCGCGCTTCGACGCGTGGTTCCCCACCGGTCCCAGCGTCGAGTTCTTCGCCCAGCACTTCCCCGGCGTGCAGGCGGCGGCCCGTGCCGCGGGGCGCCCGCCCGACGCCGTGACGGGCGCGGCATACGTCACGCTCGCGCTCGACGCGAACCGGGCCGCTGCCGAGCAGCGGTTGAATAGCTTCCTCGAGACGTACTATGCGGCGCCGGCGCGGACGATCCTGGCCCGCCAGGCGACCTATGCGGGACCGATCGAAGGCTGCGTGGAGTGGCTCCAGCGCTGGATCGACGCCGGCGCGCGCCATTTGGCTATACGCTTCGCTGGCGGCGATCAGCTCGCTCAGGTCGACGAGGCGGCGTCCAAGCTCTTGCCGAGGCTCAAGCGCGTCGGGAGTCTTTGAGGAGATCGCCGAAAGTCAGCACGACCTCACCCCTTCACGCACACGACCTGCCGCAGCGTGTGCACGATCTCGACCAGGTCCCGCTGCGCCTCCATCACCGCGTCGATCGGCTTGTAGGCGCCCGGCGTCTCGTCGATGACGTCTGCGTCCTTCCGGCACTCGATGCCCGCCGTGGCCGCCTCGTGATCCGCGAGCGTGAAGCGTCGCTTCGCCTCGTTGCGCGACATGGCGCGGCCCGCGCCATGGCTGCAGCTCTCGTAGCTCTCGGCGCTCCCACGGCCGCGCACGATGTAGGAGCTCGTGCCCATGCTCCCCGGGATGATGCCGAGGTCGCCGGCGCCCGCCCGCACGGCCCCCTTGCGTGTGATGAACACCTCACGTCCGCCGTGACGCTCCCGCGTCACGTAGTTGTGGTGACAGTTCACCGCCGTCACGCCGGCCTCGAAGGGCGGGATCCCCGGCACCGCCCGGACGGCCCGGATGAGCGCGTCCATCATGAGCCGGCGATTCGCCATCGCGAAGTCCTGGGCCCAACCCACCGCCTGCACGTAGTCGTCGAAGTGCGTCGCGCCCTCCTCGAGGTACGCCAGGTCCTCGTCGGGAAGGTTCGTGAGGTGCTGCCGCATGTCCTGCTTCGCCAGCTCGATGAAGTACCTACCGATCTTGTTCCCGACCCCGCGCGAGCCGCTATGGAGCATGAGCCACACGCTGTCGGACTCGTCCAGGCATACCTCGATGAAGTGGTTGCCTGTTCCGAGTGTGCCCAGGTGGGTCACGTGGTTCGAGTTCTTGATTTTTCCGTGCTTGGCCGTGACCGCGTCGAAGCGAGGCTTGAGCCCTTCCCATGCCTGGAGGGCCGGCGCCGGCGGATGCTCCCACGAGCCCTTGTCGCGCCCGCGTGGGGTGCGCCCGTGCGGCACCGCCCGCTCGATGGCCGCACGCACCTCCCGAAGACTCTCGGGAAGGTCGTTCGCGGTCAGCGTGGTCCGGACGGCCGCCATCCCGCAGCCGATGTCCACT
Organism: Candidatus Rokuibacteriota bacterium; assembly: GCA_023249095.1. Classification (GTDB taxonomy): domain Bacteria; phylum Methylomirabilota; class Methylomirabilia; order Rokubacteriales; family CSP1-6; genus AR31. The sequence continues at coordinate 6,451 of JAHFDK010000308.1, forward strand.
CCGACGGCGGCGGGAATGATCGCGCCGACCGTAGGGATGACGCTGCCAACAGTCGCCCCGACTCCCCAGTGGACGTCCGGCATCGCCGCGACCCAGCCATGGACACAGGGCAGGCGCGCCACGTTGCGGAGCTGCCGCGCCGCGGCGTCCTCGAGGCTGACGCCCCGGACCCACGCCTTGATTGGTACTCCGCCCTCGACCTCGATGACCTCGTACGTCCGCTCCTCACTCATGATAGCCTCCTTCTATAACGCGCCTCGGCCGGCGGGGCCCTAGCCCGCGACGGCCCGCGGCGCGCACCACCCGCCAGTGTGCTCGTGCGACAAGGTTCGCCGAAAACATCGCTTTATCCGCTGAGCTACCGCCCCTTGTCGTGGAGCCGCCGGGATTCGAACCCGGGACAGATGTAGTTCCGGCTGCATTCGCACGAGCTGGGGAGGCGGCGTCCAAGCTCCTGC
>JAHFDK010000067.1:0-20843 GCA_023249095.1 Candidatus Rokuibacteriota bacterium
TGAGCCTCCGGTCCCGGCCCGGTCGGGATGCGGTCGAGTCGGCGCCCGCGAAAGAACTCGAGGGTCGCCAGGGCCGGCGCCGTCCCCTGGCCGCTCACCGCGAAGGTTTCCCGCTTTCGAGCGTCGTAGATGAGCGCCACGCACTCGCCGCACAGCGTATAGGACGCAGTCGGCTCGACCACGGCGGCGGCGAATCCCGCGGCCACGACGGCGTCGAACGCGTTGCCGCCCGCGAGCAGCATGCGCATGCCGGCCATCGACACCAGCGGATGGCCCGCCGCGACGACGCCCTGGGTGCCCGAGACCACGGGCCGCGTCGTCGCCCGGTCCGCGGTGTGATGCTCCAGCTCGTGGATGCGTCCGGTCGGTCTGCTCATTGGTTCACCCTCTCGTCCTCATGATACGGGCCCGCCCTGTCCGTTGTCGCGTGTCACGGCAGCAGATCGGCGACGGCGATCCGAGCGGCGGGGGCGGTGAGCGGAGACACGCTGTCGCTGGGGCCCAGCGCCTCCATCGTGCCGTAGTCCCACCGGTACAGGGCCGAAGGTGATGCCGCGGGCTCCCGGTACACCTCGAGCACGCGGTCGACCAGGTTGACGATCCAATACTCCGGACGGCCGGCACGGGCATAGAGGCTCGACTTGTGTGCGCGGTCGGAGGCAAGGCTCGTGAGGGCGACTTCGACCACCAGGACCGGATCGGCGGGATGGGCCTCCGCGTAGTCGCGGAGATCGCCACGCACGACCGCCACGTCGGGCTCGGGCTCCGAGGTGTCGTCGAGCGCAATCGGCGCCTGGGTGCGAACGTCCCAGCCCTCACCGAAGGCGCGCGTGAGCGCCCGCTCCACGAGCCTGATCGCGGTGTAGTGCGGCGAGCTCTGGGGCTCGGCCACCACCAGCATGCCGTCGATCAGCTCGACGCGCTCGCCCGGCTCGAAGACACCCTTGTCGACGAGCCGCTCGTACTCGACGCGCTTCCACCGTCTGACCTGGAGCTCTGGTCTGGGCATGACACGTTCCCCCTCGAGGGAGTCTAGTTACGCTCTCCCGGACCGTCAATGTCGACAGTCGGCGACGCCGGCGCGGCTGACAGCGGCGTCTGACGGCCCGATGCCTGGCGGTAGATCGGCCCACGCGCGGTGACGCGCGCAAGATCGGGAAGGTCTGCTGCTTCGATCCGGTGACCGCGCGGGTGGAGCGGCCCGGGATCGAGCCCGAGTCGTGTGACGACCACGGGGTGGCCGTAGTACCCATCGTACGTGTGACGCACGAGCGCCTCAAAGAGATCGGAGTGCGACCGCTCGACCTGGCGGAGCACGCTCTCGCGATCGTCCGGGCTCAGCTGAGCGAAGCCACCGACGCCGTTAGCCCGCGCAGCCTCCTCCACCACCTGGAGCCCACGAGAGAGCAGCGACTCGAGATCGGCGGACGCCGCGGCCATCGCGAGGACGTGGTCGAGCGCTACCGCACCTGCCCCCGGGAATTCGGCGCTTGCCGGGACCAGCGTGTCGAGGACAAGGATCAGGAGGTCGCGCCTCTCGGCGAGCGCCCCCTGGGTCACGCGCGCCTCCGGATGATCCCGTCGGCGATGTAGAGCGCCACGGCCTGAATCGTCGAGGTGGGGTTCACGCCGGCGCAGGTCACGATGGTGCTCCCGTCCACGATGTAGAGATTGGGCACGTCGTGGCACCGCCCCTCGGCGTCGATGACCGAGGTGGCGGGATCGCGCCCCATGCGCGCCGTTCCCATGAGATGCCAGCCTCCGGCTCGCAGGAGAGGGTTGAAGACGACCTCGCGAGCGCCGGCCGCTTCCAGTGCCTCGCGTGCGCGCGCGATGCCGTGATCGAGCATGCGCCGGCTGTTCTCGCTCAGGGTGTACGACACGCGAGGCGCGGGGATTCCGTGGCTGTCGGCGAGCGCCGGATCGAGGTCCACGCGGTTCCCTGGCTCGGGCAGGTCCTCGCCGATGATGGCAACCGTGATCGTACGGTCGAAGCGCTCGTCGTACGCCCGCCGGTGCTCGCGGCCCCAGGGCACGCGGTCACCGACCGATCCGCCGGAGGCCGAGGCGATCGGCGAGAGCCCGCGGGCCACCTGAAACGAGTAGCCGCGCACGAAGCCGCGCGAGAGGTCGGTCTCGTAGAACTCCTGGCCGATGATGCTGCAGCCGATCGGACCTCGGTGGCCGCCCAGCGGCCGATCGAAGACGCCGCGCACCATCGCATAGGGATGGAACATGAGGTTCCGGCCGACCAGCCCGCTGCGATTCGCGAGCCCATCGGGGAACCGCGCCGAACGCGAGTTCAGCAGGAGTCGTGGCGTGCCGATCCCGTTGGCGGCCAGCACCACCGCACGCGCCTTCTGCTCGTGCACGCGCCCCTCGCGGTCGTAGTAGACCGCGCCGTCGGCGAGTCCGTCCGGACCGAGCGTGATCTCGCGCACGCGGGCGCGCGTGACGAGGCGCGCGCCTGACGCGAGCGCCTTCGGCCAATAGGTGACGTCGGTGCTCGCCTTGGCTCCGATCGGGCAGCCCAGGTCGCAAGGACCGCAGTTGACGCACGCGCGGCGGCCGTCGTAGTCGCGCGTGAGGATGGCGCTGTCCGACGGCCACCAGTGCCAGCCCAGGCGGTCGAATCCCCGGGCCATGGTCACCCCGAGCGTGTCGAGCGGGATCGGCGGCGTCTGGCGGGGTGACTTCGGGGGATAGGCGGGATCGCCCGTAATCCCGGCCACGCCCATCATGCGGTCGTTCAGGTCGAAGAAGGGCTCGAGGGTGGCGTAGTCGATCGGCCAATCGTCGGCCACGCCGTCGAGGGTGCGTACGCGAAAGTCCGACGGGCGGAAGCGCGGGAAGTGCGCACTCCAGTGGATCGTGCTCCCGCCCACGGCGTTGTACATCAGCGGCGCGATCGGAGAAGCTGCGTCGTTGACTGGATAGTCCTGGGGTAGCCGCCGCACGTTGGGCTCGGCGCTCCAGTCGGTATTCCGGTGGAGCTCCCAGTCGGCCCGCCAGTGCGGATAGGCGCGCGGGTCGACCCAGTCACCTTGCTCCAGGCACACCACGCCGATGCCAGCACGCGCGAGCCTCCAGGCGACGGCGGCGCCGGCGGCGCCGGAGCCGATCACGACCACGTCGATCCGATCGCCCGTGGGCGCGGCGAACGTTGCCGTCATTTGGCGCGAATCTCGCCCAACAGTCGCTCGGCAGTTGGCCGGTGCCGCATGACCCAGTCGGCCGGGTAGCTGGGCTGTCGCTCGTCGAGGACCCGCTTCAGCTCCCCGCGCGCCTCGTCGTAGCGGCGTTGCTCGATGAGACCGCGGGCCAGCTCGATCCGGGCGCGGGTGAAGTGCGGATCCAGCGTGAGCGCTTTCCTGAGGTAACCCTCCGCTCGGGGGACGTCGCCGCCAAACATCCCGGGCGTCTCAAGGTAGAACGAGCCGGCCAGCGCCAGGCCCGGGACATGATTGGGATCGAGCTCGAGGATCGTCTCGATCTCCCCCCGCAGGGTGGAGAGTAGGAACGCAGCGCGAAGCTTTCCCTTGGTGACCGCCCAGCGGCCGAGATTCGCCGCATACCAGAGGTGCGCTTCCGGGCTTCGTGGCGCCAGCTCGATGGCGCGCTTGGCGATGTCACGACCACGCTCGTAGCTGGCCAGTTTCGCGTCCGTCGTGCTCGCTCGGTAATCCGCCCACGCGAGGTGAGCCCAGGACAGCAGCAGCAGCGCATCCAGCGTCGGCGTTCGTGCAACCTCGCTCTCGAGGAGATCACGGGCGCGATCGAGCCGCGCCTGGTCTTCGTGAAAGGTGGTGAGGATCTTCCAGGCCTCCAGGACGGGGCCGCCCGTCGGCGGGGTAGCGGCGCCGGCCGGGGCCGCGAACGCGAGCGAGCACCCACACGCGATCGCAACGAGGACACAACGAAACGAGACTCCCATGGATCTGGACTCTACCAAGAATCCCCGCCGGGGGAGCGATGGCGGTCACGCCACAGAGCGAACGGGCCCGGTGGGACGGTCCGCGGCGAAAAAGTTTGGTAACGTTCCCGCCCCCGGTGTATCAGGACACGCAGGGACTCAACCCGTAGGGGGAGGGGCTGAACAGCATCCATCTCAGCAGCGAGATCGTTCCGGTCTCGACCTTGTCGCCGGGAGAGCCCCGTCGCCTGTTCGATCTCTTCGTGCGCCACTACGAGCACGTCTCATTCCCCCGCTTTCAAGCGGACCTCGCCGAGAAGGACTGTGTCGTCCTTCTGCGCGACGGCGTCACCAGCGAAGTGCGCGGCTTCTCTACCCTGAAGGTCATCTCCACCGTCGTGCGGGGCCGGCGGCTCCAGGCGCTCTTCTCCGGCGATACGATCATCGACCCCGCGTTCTGGGGCGACCAGGAGCTGATCCGGGGCTGGTGCCGCTTCGCGGGCGCCGTACGAGCCGCCAATCCCGGGACACCGCTCTACTGGCTCCTCATCTCGAAAGGGTACCGAACCTATCTCTACCTGCCGCTCTTCTTCGCCCGGTACTACCCGAGCCCGACTGAGGCCACGCCGTCCTTCGAGCAAGAGGTGATCGACACCCTGGCGACGCAAAAGTTCGGTGCCTGCTACCGGCGCACCACGGGTACGCTCGAGTTCCCGGAGCGCATGGGCAACCTCACCCCGGCCCTGGCCTCGGTGCCCCCTGCCCGCCAGAGCGATCCTCGTGTGCGGTTTTTCCTCGAGCGGAATCCGACGTACGCCCTAGGCACCGAGCTGGTATGTCTCGCCGAGATCTCCCCCAGCAATATGCGATCGATCGCGGGGCGGGCCCTCGTCGAGGCAGAGCGACAGGCGGCGAGCGAGTCCCAGGACTCTGGACGCCCGGCGCCCGCTCCGCGAGCGGCCGTCTCCTGAACGCCTGCAAGGCCTCGATGCAGCCGGGGCCGGGAGGCCACGAATGAACTCGACGCTGAGCCAGCGGCAGGAGCGCTCCCTCCTGGACGACCCGCGCACATGCCAAACCATCGCCCTGAACCACCGCCGCAACAAGGCGCAGGACCACACGGGCGAGATCGATGCGGTGGCCGCGCGCTTCGAGTACGCGGCCTGCCGCGACGAGTGGTGGAATCCTGAGAGCTACTCCCTGCTCTACGGCACCGCGCTGTGGGACGGCGCCACGGCGGCGCAGCGGCGCCTCCTGAATCACCTCTACTGGGTCGCGTACTACGCTCAGATCATCTCGGCGGAGATCGCCACCATTCTGCTCAACCAGACGTCGGCGGCCGGGCTCGCTTCCCTGGAAGATTTCCGCCCGATCTGCGACACCCTCGACCTCGAGACCGCGCAGGAGCGCGGACACATCCAGGCCTTCAAGACCATCGGCGAGGCCGTCGAGGCCGAGCTGTTCGGCGAGCGGCTCTTCACCTACCCGATGCGCAGCATGTACGCCGAGACGATGCTCTTTGCGGAGACCGACCGCATTCGCAGCTTCTGGAAGGGGCTCCAGCTCCGGGCCTTCTCGCTCCTGTCCTCGGGCAACGCCTTCATCGGCTGCCAGTACTTCACGGTGCGGGGGCTGCGCACGCTCAACGGCAAGATGGTCCAGCATGCGCTCGCCGCGCCGGCGAGTCGGGCCGCCGATCCCGCGGCCACGCCCATCCCCTCGCAGATCAGCCGGCTGCACTTCATCGACGAGTCCTTTCACTTCACCAGCTCGTGTATCATCTCCCGCGACGTGCTGCGCTCGTTACACCCGCCCACGCCCTTCGAGCGCTGGGTGGCCAACCGTGCGCTCCGGGGCTGCCAGCGCGACCACTTTCACTTCTCCGTCGCCATCAAGGGCATCTTCTGGCACGACCCCGCGCTCTTCTCGACCATCTACCGGCTGCTGCGCTCGCCCGCCTTCGACATGGACGACCGCGACGCCCGGGAAATGCTGCGCCGCTGCTTCACTGAGGAGTCGGCCGGTCTGCACGAGGCGCACCGGATCCATCGTGAGGCTGTCGAGTCCTACCGGGCCTATGTGGCCCCCCTCGACTACGTGAGCCCCGACAACCGGGAGATGCGCCTCATGGCTCAGAGCACGCTCGATGGCTATCTCGCCCGCACGCGGGCGGCGTTGGCCCGCTTCTCGCCCGCGTGATGATGGTGGAGGTGCGATTCGACTCGGCGGCGTTCGCGCCCCTTCGCCTGCCGCACGGCAGTCGGCTCCTCGAGCACCTGACCATCGAGAACTCGCCGGTGCTCTTCGGCTGCCGTGCAGGCATGTGCGGAACGTGTCTGATCCGAGTCGAGGCGACGGGCGACGGGGCTCTTGACCGGCCCGGCGAGGCGGAAGTCGAACTGCTCGAGATCATCGCCTCCGGCGAGCCGCGCGCTCGGCTCGCCTGCCAGCTCGTGCTGACGGCCGACGTGCGCGTAACCTCGGCGGGGTCGCCGGCGACGTGATGGCGGGCACCTCCCTGGAAGCCGTCGCGGACGGCGCGCCCTCCGCCACCGGTACCCTCGGGCTCGATCTGCGGAGCTTCTGGTACGTGGCCGCAGAGTCTTCGGCATTGCGGCCGGCGCGCGTGCTCGCGCGCACGGTGCTCGGCGAGCCTCTCGCTCTCTTCCGCGACGCCAACGGTCGCCCCGCCGCGCTCGAGGATCGCTGCTGCCATCGGGCCGCGCCCCTCTCGCGAGGCGTTGTGGAGGCTGGCCGCGTCCGCTGCGGCTATCACGGCTGGCTCTATGCCGGCACCGGCGAAGTGGTCGAGGTCCCCTCCGCGGGATACGGCGGCGCGCCCGCCGGCTGCGTGGCCCGCGCCTTCCCGGTGATCGAGCGCGACGGCTACGTCTACGTCCGCCCCGGCCGGGCGGGAACCGAGGAGTTCACCCCCTTTCCCATTCCCCATCTCGGCGAGCCGGGATGGGAACATGTCCGGCTCGTCCACCGGTTCCGCGCCGGAGTTACCGAGTGCGCCGAGAACTTCGTCAACGTGCCCCACACCGCATGGGTACACCCGGTCCTCTTCCGCTCCCGTCGCGACGAGCGGCTGCGTGTCGTGGTGACGCGCCGGGCCGGCACGGTGACCGCCGACTATCACGGCGAGCGTGCCAACCTCGGCTTGACCGCGAGCTTCCTGAACTTCCGGGGGCGCGAGATCGGCCACCGCGACAGTTTCCACATGCCCAATGTCACTTGCGTCGAGTACGTGTTCGGGCCGCGGCGGCGATTCGTGATCACCTCGCAGTCCGTACCCGTCGCGGCTGACGACACCTTCGTCTACACGGACCTCACCTACGACTACGGGGTGTGGACCCGACTCCTGCACTGGCCCGTTCGCTGGCTGGCCCGGCGCATCATCGCGCAGGACCGGGCTGTGCTCGGCGGGCAGACGGAGGTCCTGCGGCGCGGAGGCGCCGACTTCACGCACACGTCCGCCGACCTCGTCTACACCTGGATCACCGCCATCCGCCGTGACCTCGAGCGCGGGCGCGATCCGCGCCGCGTGCCGGCCGAGACGCGCGAGGTCGAGCTGTGGATCTAGCTGGCGGCTGGCGCGCGCGCGACCGGCGCAGTGCGGGGGAGTGGATGCTGGATCTCTCTGGGCTCGCCGTGCAGGGGATCGGAGTCCCCGCGCTCCAGCTCGTCCTCGTAGCGTGGGCGCTGGGCGCACTGGCTCCGGGCTGGCGGGGTAGCGTGCCCCTCGGTCTCCTCGAGGGATTCCTCATCAACCTCGTCCTAGTGGACTACGCCTACTACTGGAACCATCGCCTCCTCCACGCCGGCTCGCTCTGGCGCTGGCATGCCGTGCACCACACCGCCCCCGGTCTCGACGTGCTCGTCACGGGGCGGAATACGCTCTGGACGCCCGCGCTCATCCTCTACCTCTGGGTGAACGGGCTCGCTCTCTTCCTCCTCGCCGACCCCCGGGGGTTCGTTCTCGCCGCCGGGCTCACCTGCCTGCTCGACGTCTGGCGCCATTCGCCGTGGGCGCCGGTGCGCGCGACGCGGGTCGGAAGGATTCTCGCCACGGTCCTCATCACGCCTCACGAGCATGGCTGGCATCACAGCGCGACCCGACCCGGGTGCAACTTCGGCGCGAACCTCTGCTGGTGGGATCGCCTCCATGGCACGTACTGGAGTCCGCTCCTCTCACCGCCTCGCCTCGGACTTCCGCGCCGCGAGAGCGCGGTGCGCATGCTCCTCTGGCCGCGGCCCGGAGCCCTCGGAGCCGCGGTGGGGGCGCCATGACGCCTCTTGGGCGGCTCCTCGTCTGCTTCCCGGCGATTCATGCGGGCGCCATCGTGGCAAGCGCCGGGTTCTTTGTCGCGGCGCCGTCCCTCGTCGGCGTCCTCGTGGTGGGCGCCGCCGTCTACGCGCTGCCGCTCGTGACGTTCCGAGCGCTCCACCGCTGGCGGCCGATCCGCGAGGGGCGCTCGCGCCTGGACGCGCCGGTCTACTCGCCATGGTGGGCAAGCCATCAGTGCCAGGCGCTCTTCATCGCGCTGCCCCAGCTCGAAAGCCTGCTCCAACTCGTGCCCGGTTGCTTCAGCCTGTGGCTCCGGCTCTGGGGCAGTCGCGTCGGCCGCGCCGTGTACTGGACACCACGAGTGGAGATCGCCGATCGGAGCCTGCTCGAGGTCGGCGATCGCGTGGTCGTGGGCCACAAGGTCGAGATCTACGCTCACGTCGTGCGGCCCACGCGAGCCGGCCTCGTTCTCCACGTGAGGCGCATCGTGATCGGTCGCGACGTCTTCGTGGGCGCGGGCACCCGCATCGGGCCCGGGGTCCGCATCTCGGATGGCGTCCACGTGCCATTGCTGAGCGATCTCTACCCGCATTCCCGTCTCGAGCCGGCGGCGCTGCACGCTAGGCGCCCGGCACGGTTGGCCTCGTAATGCGACATCTCCTGGTGCGAGGCGCGACCCAGGCTCTGACGCTCGCCCTCGCGCCCGGGCGCGGTGGCTTCGCCCGGGCCCTCCGCGAGCCGCGGGCCGCTCAGGACGCCGCGCTGCGGCCGATCGTGGACGGCCTGGCCTCGACTCACTACGGCCGCGCCCACGGTATCCGCCCAGGCGACGGCTACGCGGCCTTCCGCGATAAGTTCCCCGTGGTCGAATACGACGACCTCGCCCCGTGGGTCGAGCGGCAGATGCGCGAGGAGGGGTCGATTCTCGTTCCCGGGCCCGTGCGCGTCTACGAGAAGACCTCGGGGAGCAGCGGTCCTGCCAAGTACGTGCCGTACACGGCGGCGCTGCGCCGGGCATTCGACCGCATGTTTCGCCTCTGGCTCGCCGACCTCCTCGCCCACGGACCGCAGCTCGCCACCGGGCGCGCGTGGATCAGCGTCTCGCCACGGCTCGATACGCGCGAGACGACGCCGCGGGGTGTGCCGGTGGGCCTCGCCTCCGACCTCGACTATCTCGACGGCACCTGGCACTGGCTGCTCCGGCGCTTCCTCGTGCTGCCGGCTGCCCTCGCGCGGGTGCGCAACCCCGAGGCCCTCAAGCGCGTCCTCGCCGCCCACCTGGTGGCTGGGCGCCCCGAGGTGATTTCGGTTTGGAGCCCGTCGTTCCTCGCCGTGCTGCTCGACTGGATCGCGGAGCACCGCGACGCGCTGCTCGCCGACTGGCGCGCTGGCGCCGTTCGCGCCGGCCGCCGCGTATTCCCGCTCCCGAAACCTGCGGCCGACATCGTTGTGGCGCTCGCGTGCGACCCCATCGACTGGCGTCGGGTCCTCCCCGACCTCCGGCTCGTATCGTGCTGGGCCGATGGCCCCGCCGCTCTCGCCGCGGCGGACCTCCACCGACGACTCCCCTGGGTGATGCTTCAGCCCAAAGGGCTCCTGGCCACCGAAGCGCCCATCACACTGCCGCTGGCTGGCCAGGGCGTCTGCGTGCCGCTGGTCAACGAGGTGTTCCTCGAGTTGGCCGACGATGCGGGAGCCATTCACCGTATCGACGAGGTGGAGCCGGGTGCGGAGTACTCCGTTATCGCGACCCCCCCGGGCGGCTTCACCCGCTACCGTCTCGGCGACCGCGTGCGGGTCGGCCAGCCCGTTGGCGCCACGCCGTCTCTGCTCTTCGTCGGCCGCGAGGGTGAGGTCTCCGATCTCGTCGGCGAGAAGCTCGCCGAGCGCTTCGTCAGGAGCGCGCTCGAGGCGCTGCCTCTCGGCGACGATGGCTTTCGCGCCCTGATTCCGCTCCGCGAGCCCGACGGGCGCGGACGCTACGTGCTGCTGCTGGACCGCGCGCCAGCGGCACGGGAAGAATTGCCCGACCGCCTCGACATGCTCCTCCAGGAGGCCCACCGCTACCGCGAGGCGCGCCGACTCGGCCAGCTCGCCGCGCCCGCCCTGGCGGTGCTTCCGGGCGCGGCCGACCGCCTCCTCGACGCTCTCGAGGCTCGTGGCATGCGGCGCGGCGCGATCAAGCCCACGTGCCTGGTGCGCGACCCCACGCTCGGCCGACAGCTACTCGCATGACCTTGCGCATCGAAGCCGTCGCCGATCGGCCGCAGCAGCAGGAAGAGGAGGGCGGCGGCTTCAACGACGCCCGGCGCCTGGTCGAGGGCTGGTACTGGGCGTTGCGCTCGCGTGAGTTGCCGCGTGGCCGGGTGCGAGCCGTCTCGCTGGCCGGGCGGGAGCTAGTGTTGTACCGCGGCCAGGACGGCACGGCGCGCGCACTCGACGCGCACTGCGCCCACATGGGCGCGCACCTCGCGACCGGCCGCGTCGAGGGTGACACGCTGCGATGCTTCTTCCACCGCTGGCGCTACGACGGCGCGGGTCACTGCGTGGAAGTGCCGAGCCTTGGGGGCTGTCCGCTCACGACCGCCCGCGTGCGCGCCTGGCCGGTGGCGGAGCGCTACGGGCTGATCTGGGTCTGGGCGGGCGAGCGGCCGACGGCGCCCGTCCCGGCGCCGCCCGAGCTGGCCGGCGTGCCCGTCCAGGCTCGTCTTGGGCGCCCGTTCACCAAGGGCTGCCATCCGCACGTGGTGCTGGTGAACGCGATCGACGAGCAGCACTTCAACTCCGTCCACCGCCTGCCGGTGACGCTCTGCATGGAGCCGCGTGCGCTGTCGTCGGCGTGCCTCGAAGTCCGCAACGTGGCGCCGGTCCGTCGGGACTCCTGGCTCGGGCGGCGCCTCGCGCTTCTCTACGCGGGGCCGCTCACCTACGCCATGACCTACTCCCACGGCAGCGTCGGCACCGTCACGCTCGGGCCCGATCGCCTGCACATGCACCTGATGTTCGCTCTCCGGCCGACGGCCGACGGGCGGACGGAGGGCCAGGCCATCGCGCTTACACGGCGGCGGCCGGGCGTGGCGGGAGCGCTGGTCGACCGCCTCCTCCTCGCCGCGACGGCGCTGGTGGGCCGCTACTTCGCCCGTGGCGACACCATCGTCTTCGACACCATCCGCTTCGATCTACAGACGCCCATCGCCGCCGACCGCGCCGTGCTCGCCTTCATGCGCCACCTGGGCGGGCAACCGACGCTGGGCTGGGCCGACGGGGCACGGTGACCGCGATGGCGCGCGACGTCCGCGTCGTTCTCGTAACCGGCTGCTCCTCCGGGTTCGGCCGCGCTACGGTCCCGGCGTTTCTCGAGAACGGGTGGCACGTGCTCGCGACGTTGCGAGGGGCCGCCGAGCGCGGCCCGGCGCTCGTCGCCGAGGGCGAACGGCATCCCGGACGGCTCCTCGTGGTCTCGCTCGACGTGACGCGCGACGACCAGCGCCGGGCCGCCGTCGCCGCCGCGCGCGCGCGCTGGGGCAGGCTCGACTGCGTCGTGAGCAATGCCGGCCAGGCGCTCTGGGGCGCCCTCGAGGACGTGACGCCGCAAGAGCTCCGTGCTCAGATGGAGATCAACTTCCTGGGCGCGGCCCTGCTCGTGCGCGACGCCCTGCCCCTGCTCCGAGCCGCAGGGGGGCGGATAATCCTGATCTCCTCTCTCTTCGGACGCGCCGGCTTCCCGCTGTCCTCGGCATACTGCGCGAGCAAGTTCGCGCTCGAGGGTTTTGGCGCCGCCATCCGCGAGGAGCTCCGGCCGCACGGCGTCCAGGTCGCCGTCGTCGAGCCGGGCCGCCATCGCACCGGCTTTGCCGGCCGCGCCGCGTGGGGCGAGCGCAGCGCGTCGGCGCGCTCGCCCTATGCTGCGCAGTCGGCAGCCCTCGCGGAGCTCACCCGGGCGGTCGCGGCGTCGCCGGGGCCGCCGGCGGTGCGCGTCGCCTCAGCCGTGGTTGCCCTCGCCGAGCGTCGCCGCATGCCCGCGCGTGTTCGCGTCGGGCGTGACACACGGCTCGCGCACTTGATGCGTCGATGCCTCCCCGAGCGGCTGGCCGACGCCCTGTGGGCAGTGGCCTGCGCGCGCGCCCTGCGCCCCCACACGGAGCGCCGCGCCCCGGCCGAGGTCACCTCGTGATGCGGCACCTGCGGGTGAACGGCCAACTCGAAGCGCCGCCTCTTCCGATGGCCCACCGGCTACGTCCCATCGTCGCGACTGCCCTCGCGCGCGACGGGCACGCTCCCACACCGTCGGTCGCCGCCGCGCCGTGGCCGGCGAGTCACTTCGGCCTCGACAAGGTCACCGTCTATCTCGCCGCCACGCCGGCCCGCAGGCGGCGCGTGCTCGCCGGCTGCGCCGCCGACGTTCTCACCGAGGCATTCTTCGTCGAGAAGCTCGGCATCGGCTTCGCGGCGAAGATGACGCTACTGTCGCTGACGTCGGACGAGCGGACAGTCTATGCGCTGTTGGGCGCCGACGAGGCGCGCCACATGGCCGCCGTCGCAGCACACCTGGGCGAGCGCCCCGACGCGGCGGGAACCGCGCCAGAGGACCCCTTCCTGACCCTCCTCGCCCGCGCGATCGATACCGGCCGCCGCACAACGCTCGCCTTCCTCGTGCAAGTCGTGCTGGAGGGATGGGGTATCGTCCACTACTGTCGCCTCTCCCGAGGCGCGGTCGATCCTGCGCTGCGCGCGACGCTCGCGGGCATCGTCAAGGACGAGGCCTTGCACCATGGCGGCGGTCTTGCCGTGCTCGGCCGCGACGGCCTCTCGCCCGCGGATCGCCGTGCGGCAGAGGCCGCAGTGGTGCCGCTCCTGGCCATGATCCGGGTCGGCCCGCAGCGGGTCGTGGCTCGCCTCGACGAGACTCTGGGACCACTCGGGCGGCGCGAGCGCACGCAGGTTTTCGCCGAGCTCGACACCGAGCGTCGCACGGGCGAGCAGCTTGCCGTGCTCCGAGGCTTCCTCGGGCGGGCGCCAGCACTCGTTGCACGTCTCGAGCGACTAGGGCTGTTCTTGCCGCTCTCACCCGCGCAGTGCGCGACCGTCGCCGACGACGGATCGCGCGCAGGAGGGGATCTACGATGAGCCTGTGGCGAAACTATACTCGGATCGTCCGGACATTGGGCCTCGCCGCGATCCTGCTCCTGGGCGCGAGCGGCGTCTGGGCCCAGGACGCCCGTCAGCAAGACCACGAGGAGCTGCGGGTCCTGCTGCGCACCATCGCCCAGGCAATCAGCGCCCGCGACTTCCAGGCGCTGGCGTCCGTCCTCGACCGCGACTTCTCGGTGACGACAGTGGACCAGAAGCGCTTCACCAGCCTGGACACCTTCCGCGCCCACTGGGAGGGGCTCTTCAAGGGGGATCGCGCGCTCGTGCGCAAGGTGACGATCAAGCCCACCGCCGACGAGCTGACGCGCTTCCTCGCTCCGGACGTGGGACTCAGCTCGGGCACCTCGGAGGACACCTGGGAATTCACCGATGGCGACGTGCGCGTGATGAAGGTGCGCTGGACCGCCGTGGTCCACAGGGTGGACGGCCACTGGAAGCTCGCGAGTGCCCACGTGGGCACCGACCTCCTCGACAACCCAGTCGTCGCGGCGGCCAAACAGGGGCTGTGGAAGCTCGGCGGCTGGGTGGGCGGCGGCGGCCTCGTCGTGGGCGCGCTCGCCGGGCTCCTGGTCGGCCGGCGCCGGCGCGGCTAGACGGAGCGGTGGTCGATCTACTGATCCGCGGCGGCCTGGTCTTCGACGGCCTCGGCGCGCCGCCCGCTCGCGCCGACGTGGCGGTTCGCGACGGCCGCGTGCTCGCGGTGGCGCAAGGCATCGAGGCACCCGCGTCGGAAACTATTGATGCGCGCGGGCGGTGGGTGCTCCCAGGCTTCATCGACATCCACACCCATTACGACCTCGAGATCGAGATCGCGCCTGGTCTCGCCGAGTCCGTCCGGCACGGCGTCACCGCGGTGGTGATAGGCAATTGCAGTCTCTCCCTCACGGTGGGCGAACCCGAGACGTTGGCCGACATCTTCCTGCGGGTCGAGAGTCTGCCCCATGTCCTCGTGCACAAGTGGCTGCGGCAGGCCGTGGGCTGGGCCACGCCCGCCGAGTACCTCGCCCATCTCGCACGACTGCCCCTCGGCCCATGCGTCGCGCCCATGCTGGGCCACAGCGCGCTGCGGGCCCACGTCATGGGCCTCCGACGGAGCCTCGAAGCGCACGCGACCGACGACGAACTATGCCGGATGCGTGCGCGCGCCGCCGAGGCGCTCAGCGCAGGCTGCATCGGCATTTCCGTGGACATGGTGCCGTGGCACATGATGAGCGGCGCGTACAAGGGACGCACCATCCCATCCCAGCACGCGGATCTCCGCGAGTACCGAATGCTGGCCAACCTCTGCCGCGAGCGCGATGCGGTCTTCCAGGTGACGCCGAACCCCCAGGACCGCCGCACGCTGCTCCACCTGCTGCGCCTCGCCCTCGGGTCCCGCCGGGCGCCGCTCCGCATGACGGTGCTGGCCGCGCTCGACACCGCCGTCGACCGGCGCCTCTGGCGCTCGTTCCGGCCGCTGCTCCATGTCCTCAACGATCGGCTCGGCGCCAACGTGCGCTTCCAGACCCTCACCGAGCCGTTCACGATCTACTCCGACGGACCGCTCACTCCGCTCTTCGAAGAGTTCCCGACCGGCGTCAGGCTCAACGACGCGGAGTCGGCCGCAGAGCGTCGCGCCCTCTGGGCCGACCACGGCTTTCGTGCCGCCTTCGCCCGGGACTGGCGCCGGCGCGCGGGCCGCACATTCCATCGCGACCTTCGCCACATGCGCATCGTGCGCGCGCCGGACCCCGTGCTCGCCGGCCGCAGCTTCGCCGAAGTGGCGGAAGACCGTGGACGCGATCCGCTCGACACCTTCATGGACCTCCTCACCGAACACGACGTAGGGCTGCGTTGGGTAGCCACCGGCGCCAACGACCGCCCGGGCCCGCGTCAGGCGCTGATGGCCCTGCCCCACGTGCTGCCGGGCTTCACCGACGCCGGTGCGCACGCGCGCCACCTCGGCTACTACGACGGCGCCCTCTCGCTCCTGCGGCAAGCTTCGAGCGCGGGATTCCTCACTCCAGCCCAGGCGGTGGCCCGGGTCACCGGCGAGCCCGCGCGGTGGTTTCGCTTGGACGCGGGCGTGCTGCGGGCAGGCGCGCGCGCCGACCTCGTGCTGCTCCGGCCCGATGCGCTGCGCACCGAGATCGCCGCTCAGGTGGAGCTGGAGGACCCCGTGCTGGACGGCGCCCTCCGCATGGTCAAGCGCGGCTCGGACGAAGCGGTCGAGGCGGTCTACGTGTCCGGCCGCGAGGCGTGGCGTGACGGGCACGCCGCCGGCACGCTCGGCCGCGAGCGACTGGGCGAGGTGCTGCGCCTGACGGTCCCCGCGCCAGAACGGCGGCACGCCGCCGTCGAGCCCATCAGCGCGGCGATCACCGACCATCCGTTCACGGATTACTGGGATGTCTTTGTGCTCAAGCACCAGCACCCGGCCAACGTGGCCTTCCACGCGGCGGGCGTGGTGATCTTCTACGGGCTCTGCCTCTGGGCCTGGATGAGTGGGCAGCCGTGGTGGCTTGCCCTGCTGCCGCTGTCCCAACTCACCGGACTCCTCGGACATCGCTTCTTCGAGCGAAGCCATATCGACCGTCGCGACGCGGTCTTCTCGCTGCGCGCCACCCGCTGTCTCAACCGGATGTTCCTGCGTCTGATCGCCGGCCGCTACCCGGGCGACGTGCGGCGGGTGCGGGCCGAGCTGGACGCCTACCAGGCCGGCGGGGCGGCGTGAGGTCCCCCTTCGTCGTCCTCGCGCTGGCATACACGGTTTTCAGCGCGCTCTACCTCGGCGCAGCCACCCTCCAGCTGGCTGTCCCGATCATGTTGTCTCCATCGGCGTTCGACGATGCCATCCCCCGCCTGCCGTGGACGGTATGGGTCTACCTCTCGCAATTCCCGTTCCTCGGGTTCGTCTACTGGCAAGCTTGCGGCACCGTCACGTGGGCGCGCAACCTGCGCGGCATGCTGGCAGCTACCGTGGCCTCAGTCAGCGTCTTCGTGCTCTGGCCCACGCGGATCGCACGGGAGACCGTCGACGCCGACGCGGCGACCACGCTGGCCTTCAGGGTGCTCTACGGGACTGATCCCGCGACCAACTGCTTGCCGTCCCTCCACGTCTCGCTGGCCTTGCTGGGCGCCTCCAGCTTCTGGCCCGAGCGTCCGCGCCTGGCCAGAGCCTGCCTGGGCTGGGCGGCGCTCATCATCGTCTCGACGCTGACGACCAAGCAGCACTACGCGGTCGATGTCGTGGCGGGTGTCGTCGTCGCCGCGGGCGCCGCCTGGCTCACCCGCGGCCTCGAGTCAGCCGCCGTTGCCGGCGCTTACACGAAGCGGGACATGATCTCGTCGGCGAGGATCCCCATGTAGTGCCGCACCCGACGAGAGCGAGCGGGCCCGATGCCCGGATCCGCTCGCTCTCCGGGATCGATCCCGAGTCGTGTGACCACCACGGGGTGGCCATAATACCCATCGTACGTGTGACGCACGAGCGCCTCAAAGAGATCGGCGTTTGACCGCTCGACCTGGCGGAGCACGCTCTCGCGATCGTCCGGGCTCAGCTGAGCGAAGCCACTGACGCCGTTCGCCCGCGCAGCCTCCTCCACCACCTGGAGCCCACGCGAGAGCAGCGACTCGAGACCGCCGGACGCCGCGAGGACGTGGTCGAGCGCTACCGGATGCCGGCGCGCGCGAGCCTCCAGGCGACGGCGGCGCCGGCCGCGCCGGCGCCGATCACGAGCACGTCGGTGCGGTCGTCGGTGGCCATTCGGGTCGCCGGTCTAGGACTTGGCCCGAATCTCTCCCAACAGCCGCTGAGCGGTGGGGCGGTGTCTCACGACCCAGTCGGCGCGGTAGCTGGACCGCTGCTCGTCAACGACCCGTTGCAGCTCCTCGCGCGCCTCTCCGTAGCGGCCCTGCTGGACGAGACAGCGGGCGAGCTCGACGCGGGCACGCGTAAAGTGCGCGTCGAGTGCGAGCGCCCTTCTGAGGTAGCCTTCGGCGCGAGGGACGTCGCCGCCGAACATTCCGGTCGTCTCGAGGTAGAACGAGCCGGCCAGCGCCAAACCGGGGACGTGATTGGGATCGAGCTCGAGGATCGTGTGGATCTCCTCTTTCAGCGTGGAAATGAGGAAGGCGGCGTGAAGCTTCCCCCTCGCGATCGCCCAGCGGCCGAGGTTCGCGGCATACCAGAGGTGCGCGTCCGGGCTTCGCGACGCCAGCTCGATGGCGCGCTGGGCGACGTCGCGACCCCGCTCGTAGCTGGCGAGCTTCGCCTCCGTGGTCGTGGCGCGGTGGTCGGCCCACGCGAGGTGGGCCCAGGACAGGAGGACCAGCGTCTCCAGCGTCGGCGTCCGCGCGGCCTCGCTCTGGAGAAGGTCACGGGCGCGATCGAGCCGGGCGGGGTCCTCGTGAAAATTGGTGAGGATCGTCCACGCCTCGGCGGCCGGACCGGTCAGCGCGGGCGCGGCGGCGCAGGCCGCGCCCGGCACCAGGACGGTGAACGCGCACGCAAGGACGACGCGGAGCACGACTCCCACAGGCGCAAACTCTAGCAGGATTCAGCCGCGTCCGTTCATCCCCGGCGGGCGACGACGGTCTCAGCTCCTACGCTCGGCCTTCTCCGGCTCATCCTAGCCGAGCGTCTCGAGGAGCGTCCGCAAGTCGTCCGCGTGATCCTCTTCGTCGGCCAGGATCTCTTCGATCATCCGGCGCGTCGTGGGATCGTCGCCGCCGAGATAGCGGATCATCTCGGAGTACGAATCGATGACGATCCGCTCCGCCACCAGGTCCTCACGGATCATCTCGAGCAACCCTTCGCTTTCCACGTACTCGGAATGGCTGCGGGTCGTCAGGTTGGCCGGATCGAGGTCCGGCTTGCCGCCGAGCTGCGTGATGCGCTCGGCGATCTTGTCCACGTGACCTTGCTCGTCCGTGGCGTGCTCGAGAAACTCCTGGGCCACGGCTCCGGCGTGGATTCCGGAGGCCATATAGTAGTGCCGCTTGTAGCGCAGGACACAGACGATCTCGGTCGCCAGCGCATTGTTCAAGATGCGCAGCACGGTCTCCCGGTCCGCGCGATATCCCTCCGTCACGGCTCCGTGGTCGATATGTTCCCGGGCCCGCCGGCGGAGCTCTTTGACGTCGCTCAGGAACGACTTGGGCTTGGACACGAGAGCCTCCCTTCTACAGGCGCCCGGTCAGCGCCAGGACGACGACGATGAGCAGGATCAGGCCGAGACCTCCGCTCGGATAGAAGCCCCAGCCGGCGCTGTAGGGCCATGTCGGCAAGGCCCCGATAAGGATCAACACGAGGATGACGATCAAGATCGTCGACATTTCGTTTCCCCCGCAGTCGTGTGTGGTGAACCGCGTATTCGCGTTGACGATTCGTGCAGCAACGATGCCAAGGGCGCGAGCGCAGCAACAGCGGCGCACTCCGCGTCGCGCGATCGTTGGCCGGGACAACATTACCAAGTAAGTCTTACGTCGAGCGCCCTCGCGGCGCGGTCACATCGTAGCGGCATGTGTGTAGCGGCATGTGTCTTGCCGCCTGCTCGTATGACCGGCGGCACGCAATTCAATTACAGAGAGGAGGACCGCAATGAATCAGGACGTTCTCGCCGGTAAGTGGAAGCAGATGCGTGGTCAGGTCAAGGATTGGTGGGGCAAGCTCACCGACGACGATCTCGATCGCATCGACGGTACGATGGACAAGCTCGCCGGCGCGTTGCAGGAGCGCTACGGCTGGCAGACCGAGCGGGCCGAGCGGGAGATCAAGAAGCGCTTCGAAGGCTACGAGGCCGAGTCGCGCGAGTCGACTCGGCGGTAGGTCGCGCACGCAGGGAGAGCGAGCGGCTCCGCGAACTCCGGGAGCCGCTCGCTCTCGTTCGTGCGTGACCGACGCGAAGGTTAGTTGGCCTTCGCCTGGGCCACCCGCAGCTCGTTCTTCACCGACTTGACGCCGTCAACCCGATGGGCCATCTCCGACGCCCTGGCGCTCACCGAGATGTTCTGCACCTCGCCGCTCAGCACGACCACACCGGCGTCGGTGCGCACGTCGATCTTCTTGAGCTGCGCGTCCTTGGAGAAGCGGGACTCGACAGCCTTGGTAATCGCCTTGTCGTCCGCCGTGACGGCCTTCCGAGTCGACGGGGGCACGACCTGAAGATCGTTCTTCACGTTCTTGACGCCCTCGATCCCCTTGGCGACGTCCATGGCGGCGGCCTTCGCCTCTTCGCTGTCGACCTTGCCGCGCAAGAAGACTTCGCCCTGCATCGTCTCGACGCTCACCTCGCGGCCCTTGACCCGCTCGTCCGCGAAGAGCGCGATCTTGGTCTTGGCGGTGATCCAGCTATCGCTGCCCACGCCCTTCACATCCTGCGCGGTCTCCTTGATCTTTTCCTGAGCCTTGTCCATCTTGCTCTGGGCGCCGGCGCTCAGCGGCACTGCCAGGAGTACGGCGGCCAAGAGCGCGGCCCCTGCCTTGAAGTGGTCACGCATCATTACTGTCCTCCTCCGGTCTGTCGGTCGTTTGTAGGAGACTCGGCTCCACGCCGGCCCCAACTTCGTCCGATCGCCCGATGAACAGCAATGACCTTGCCAGCCCCGCAACGTACGGTCTTCCGAGCACTTCCTTGCCGGCACGGCGGACGAAGCCATCGCTGCCCGCTGGGGAGGTGGTAGAACTTACTCGGTCGCCGAGTAGATCCTACCTGACGAGTCGGGCTCGGACCGCGAATTCACACCTGCATGACACTGGTATTCGGCTTGCTCACTCCGTCGTCGAGACTCAGAGGTCGAAATCAACGAGGAGACCCACATGCTTGAGTTCTCCACGGGCGTTCGCCGTCGGCCGGCACGGCTCGGACTCGCCCTGATGCTCGTCTTCGTGGCCGCGTGCGCGCGTGTCTCGCCCCACCTCGAGCTTCCCGCGCTCGACGTGACGCAGCCCTCGTTCGCGGCGACTCTCGGCGCTTACACCGGGACCAGCGTGGTCGGCGGCAACCGGGTGGGCATCCTCCTGAACGGCGAGGAGATCTTTCCGGCCAAGCTGGCGGCCCTCCGTAAGGCCAAGCGGACGATCACCTACGCCCAGTACGTCTTCGAGGACGGCACGCCGGCGAGCGACATCGCAAGCGCGCTCGCGGAGCGCTGCCGTGCGGGTGTGAAGGTCAGCGTGTTGCTCGACGCGGTGGGCACGCTCGCCATGCCGCCTGAGCATCGCGACGCGATGACTGAAGCCGGCTGCCGCGTCGAGACATATCGGCCGCTGAGCCCGTTCGCCCTCGACCGCGTTAATTTCAGGAATCACCGCCGGATCCTCGTGGTGGACGGGCTGGTCGGGGTGACCGGTGGATCCGGCATCAGCGGGAAGTGGAGCGGGAACGGTCGCCAGGAAGGGCGCTGGCGCGACACCGATATCCTCATCGAAGGGCCGGTCGTCGAGCAGCTGCAAGGCGCCTTCGCGGAGAACTGGCTGGAGACGACGGGTGAGGCGCTCGGCGGCCC
>JAHFDK010000067.1:20943-24696 GCA_023249095.1 Candidatus Rokuibacteriota bacterium
GTCGCCAGGAAGGGCGCTGGCGCGACACCGATATCCTCATCGAAGGGCCGGTCGTCGAGCAGCTGCAAGGCGCCTTCGCGGAGAACTGGCTGGAGACGACGGGTGAGGCGCTCGGCGGCCCCGAATACTTCCCCCGGCGCCGCCGCGAGTCCCGGGGCTCGGTCGACGCGCAGGTGGTGCGCAGCTCGCCTGCCGGCGGCAGCAACGCGATGTACACGATGTTCCTGCTGGCGATGGCCTCCGCCAAGCACTCCATCCACATCACGAATCCCTACTTCGTCCCCGACGAGAAAATGATCACCACGCTGATCGGGTCGGCGCAGCGGGGCGTACGGGTCGTCCTCCTCGTCCCCGGCGCGATCGACCACAACCTGGTTCGGCAGGCGAGCCGGTCGGAGTTCGGCCGCTTGCTCAAGAAGGGCATCCAGATCTACGAGTACCGGCCGGCGCTCCTGCACGCGAAGACGATGGTCATCGACGGCATCTGGTCGACCGTGGGGAGCACCAACCTGGACCATCGTTCGTTCGCCCTGAACGAGGAGCTCAACGTCGTGCTGTACGACACCGACATCGCTCGGCGGCTCGGAGCGGTCTTCGAGCAGGACCTCGCCAACTCCCGACAGGTGACGTACGAGCAGTGGCGTCGCCGCAGCCTCGCGAGCCGCTTCCTCGAGCTGCTCGCCATCCCCCTCCGCGAGCAAATGTAACGTCGGACGCTACAGACGTACGACGACTCGCCGTCGCCGGCAGGCTCGCGGCTCCCGCGGTGGGGGAGGGGTCGCGCCGACCCGTTCCCTCCAAGCGACGTCGGACGGAGCGCGCCCGGATGGAGCCCAGCCGCACCGGGGTAGCGCGAGCGTGCCGCGTGGTCGCGCGACCCTCCCCCACCGCGGGAGCCGCGAGCCTGCCGGCGACGGATGGTAGACTGAGAACGCAGTGATCGTTCGTACGGGACAGCGCGCGGTTCTCCTGCTCGTCCTGGCTCTGGTTGCCAGCGCTAGCGAAGCATCGCTCTCGTCTGTTCCGGCATCGACCGTTCCCGCCGCGACCATCGTCGCGGGTCTACAACCGGCGCAGCGCGTCGGGAGCGCCTTCCGCAATCTCGATCCCGCGTACCGCCGGGCGTCGCTGTGGACGCGCGGTCACTCGGTGATCCTGGGCGGAACCTGGCTCGTGGGAGAGCACCGTGTCGCGCCTCTCCCGCTGGCCCCATACGACCCGACACTGCTGCGCGCCGACTCCAGCCGCGCGACGGTGACGTGGATCGGCCACTCCACCGTCCTGGTCCAGCTCGACGGCGTCAACTTCCTGACCGATCCCACCTGGGCCGACCGCACCGGACCATTCGGTGGCCTGGTCGGCGTGGGGCGGTACACACCGCCTGGTCTTCCCTTTGACGCGCTGCCACGGATCGATTTCGTGCTGATCTCGCACGACCACTACGATCATCTCGACGAGCCGACTGTCCGGCGTCTCGCGCGGACGTTCAATCCACGGTTCGTCGTGCCCCTGGGCATCAAGGCCTGGCTCGCGGATCGTGGGATCACGAACGCCGTCGAGCTGAACTGGGGCGAGTCCGTGATCGTCGGGGGCCTGAAGATCGTGTGCACGCCGGCCCAGCATGGCTCCGGCCGGACGATTGCCGATCAGGGACACCGCCTCTGGGCGTCCTGGGCGGTGCTCGGCTCCAAGCGCTTTTACTTCGCCGGGGACACCGGCTACTACCGGCACTTCAAAGATATCGGCGACGCGCTCGGGCCCTTCGACCTGGCGGCGCTACCCATCGGCTCCTATACGCCCCGCGCCCTCGCCCACCCGGTCCACATCTCGCCCGAAGAAGCGATCCAGGCGTGGCTCGACCTCCGCGCCGGTAAGTTCGTCGCGATCCACTGGGGGACTTTCGCCCTCGCCCGCGAGCCGTACGACGAGCCGCCCAAGCGCATCGCCGAGGAGATCGGCCGCCGCAGCCTCGACGCTCGAGCCGTGTGGATCCTAAAACCTGGTGAAACCACCGCGTGGTGAGCCCGCTTGCGCTGAGCGCCTCGGCCGCGTGATGCGCGCTCGACGGTAGCTCAGCGGTCCGTTTTGCAGCCGTTGTTACACGGTCGTAATGAAAATCTTACGCGGGAGCGCCCACCGCGGGTCAGTACCCTCGATTTTTCAGGCTCTTGGCCCTGGCATGCCCCTTGTATCGAGGCTCGGTAGACCACTATGGTTGAGGCTACGAGCCACAGGGACCTTCACCATCTGCTGGAAGTCCTGCCCGCCGGGGCCTACATCTGCGACCGCGACGGGCTCATTACCTATTTCAATCAGCACGCGCTCGAGCTCTGGGGCCGTGCTCCCAAACTGAACGATCCGTCGGACCGCTTCTGCGGCTCGTTCCGGCTCTTCGCGGCCGACGGATCCGCGATACCGCACGACCAGTGCTGGATGGCGCTGGCATTGAAGACGGACCGGGAATACAACGGCCACGAGATCGTCATTGAGCGCCCGGACGGCCGACGTCGCACGGCATTGGCTCACGCCAACCCGATACACGACGAGTCCGGCAAGGTCCTCGGCGCGGTCAACGTGCTCATGGACATCACGGAGCGCAAGCAAGCCGAGGACGTTCTGAAGATGGCTGATCGCTCGAAGAACGAGTTCCTGGCGATCCTGGCTCACGAGCTGCGTAATCCGCTGGCGCCGATTCGCAGCGCCGTCCAGATCCTGCAACTCAAGGGGACGCGCGGACCCGAATCGCAATGGGCCTTGAGCGTGATCGATCGGCAAGTTCACCAGATGGCACGGCTCATCGACGACCTGGTGGACATTGCCCTCGTCTCCAGCAATCGATTGGAGCTCCGCAAGGAACGGGTAGAGCTGGCGGCGGTCTTGCGAGCCGCGGTCGAGACTAGTGCCGCGCTCCTGGAGACCGGCGGCCAGCACTTCGCGCTCACCGTGCCAGCCGAACCGATTCACCTCAACGCCGATCCGACCCGGCTGGCCCAGGCGGTCGCAAATCTGTTGAACAACGCCGCCAAGTACACCCCGCAAGGCGGACACATCCGGCTGGACGCGGAGCGGCGAGGCGACCAGGCCGTCGTGACGGTGCGGGACGACGGAATCGGCATTCCCGCCGAGATGCTGTCCTGCGTCTTCGCGATGTTCACCCAGGGCGAGCAAACTCGAGCGCGGGCCCAGGGCGGGCTCGGCATCGGTCTCACGCTGGTCAAGCGGCTGGTGGAGCTCCACGGTGGGACGGTCACCGCGCACAGCGAGGGTCCCGGCGCGGGCAGCGCGTTCGTCATCCGCCTGCCGATCTCGGACGAAGCTCAGCTCACCGGGACCGGGACGCGCGGGGGGGCCGTCCTGTCCGCGGCTTCCTCGCTTCGCATTCTCATCGTGGACGACAACCGGGACGCGGCGGACGGGCTGGCGATCCTGCTTCACAACTACGGCAGCGAGACCCGCACGGCCTACGACGGTCTCGAGGCGCTGCGGGTAGCGGAGGAGTTCCGGCCCGACGTGGTGCTGCTCGACATCGGGATGCCGAAAGCGGACGGCCGGGAGGTGGCCCGCCGGCTCCGACGCGAGCCCTGGGGGGCGAGCACGTACGTGATCGCCGTCACGGGCTGGAGCACCGAGATGGACAGAGCCCGCTCGAGGGAAGCGGGCTTCGACCACCATCTCGTCAAGCCTCTGGACACCGCCGAGCTGACGCGGCTCCTGGTCCCACTCGAGGAAGCCGCGCGGAGCCGCGGGAAGAGC
>JAHFDK010000309.1 GCA_023249095.1 Candidatus Rokuibacteriota bacterium
GCTCACCGATGTGCTCGGAGAGCGTCGGCTGTGACGAATGGATCCTCTTCGCCGCCCGGCTGAAGCTCTTGTCCCGGGCCACGGCGAGAAAGACCTCGAGCTGCCGGAGCGTCATTTCGGGTTTCCCCTATAGTCGGAATCCAAACTACGTATTGGACCCTATAGCACTGACGGGCGTAATACAACTCCCGACACCGAAAGGAGGACCCCGATGATCTTTCGCCACTTTCTGTCCCCGAAGACGGGCTGCGCCAGCTACCTCTTCGGCTGAGGAGGCGCAGGCGCCTGCGCTGTGGTGGATCCACAGCTCGCGATCGAGCCCTACCTCGAAGCGGCCGCGCAGAAGTCCATGCGGATCACCCACATCTTCGAGACGCATGTCCAGGCCGATCACCTTTCCGGGGCCCGTCGTCTTGCGGATGTGACGGGAGCCCCTGTGCTCTTCCATCAGTCCGCGCCAGTCATGTTCCCTCATGTCGAGATCGCGGATGGTGAGGACCACGATCTGGGGAACGTGCGTCTCTCGATCCTCCACACGCCGGGGCATACGCCCGACAGCGTCTCGATCCTGGTCACCGACAAGACCCGGGCGCCGGAGCCCTGGTTCGTCCTGACCGGAGACACCCTCTTCTCGGGTGGCGTCGGCCGCCCGGACCTCATCGGCGCCGGCTCTGAAACGACGTTCGCCGAGCAGCTCCACGAGAGTCTCTACAGCAAACTTCTGAAATTGCCCGATCATGTGGAGGTCTTCCCCGCACACTTCGGCGGCGCGGCGTGCGGCAAAGGGCTCAGTGGGAAGCCTGGGTCGACGATCGGCTTCGAGCGTCGTTTCAATCCGGCGCTCCGCCTCACCTCGAAGTCAGAGTTCGTGCAGTTCGTCCTGGCGGACCTTCCGCCGCAGCCGGAGGCCTT
The DNA here is from genome assembly GCA_023249095.1 of Candidatus Rokuibacteriota bacterium. Lineage (GTDB taxonomy): Bacteria > Methylomirabilota > Methylomirabilia > Rokubacteriales > CSP1-6 > AR31. The sequence goes on from JAHFDK010000309.1 coordinate 913, forward strand.
CGCCGAGAACCGGCGGCGCAACCTCTGCGGGGAATGAGCGCGATGCGGCTCGGACTGCGGGAGAACCTCCCGCAGTTCGCGCTCCTCGTCGTCCTCAACGCCTTCGTCGGCGCCATGGTCGGGCTGGAGCGCACGGTGCTGCCGCTCCTCGGCGAGCAGGAATTCGGGCTCAGCTCGAAGACCGCCATCACGTCGTTCATCGTGAGCTTCGGCGTGACGAAGGCAATCATCAATTTGATTGCCGCCCGTGCGTCTGACCGCATCGGACGGAAGCCGATCCTCGTGGTCGGCTGGCTCTTCGCCCTGCCCGTGCCATTCCTGATCATCTACGCGCCGGCATGGTGGTGGATCGATCTCGCCAACGTCCTGCTCGGCGCCAACCAGGCCATGGCGTGGTCGATGACCGTCATCATGAAGATCGACCTCGTCGGACCGAAGCGACGCGGCCTCGCCCTGGGGCTGAACGAGTTCGCGGGGTACTTCGCCGTCGGGGTAATGTCGTGGGGCACCGGTTACATCGCCGCTCACAGCGCGTTGCGCCCGCAGCCCTTCTACCTCGGGATCGTCATCGCGGTCGTGGGCATCGCGATTTCCTCTCTCTTTGTCAGAGAGACGCGCCCCTATGCGCACCTCGAGGCGGCCGCGTCACCTCAGACCTCGAGCAGCGTCCGTCCGTCGCTGCAGAACGTCTTCTATGTCACGAGTCTCGGTAACGTCAGCCTCTTCGCCGCCTGCCAGGCCGGACTCGTGAACAACCTGAACGACGGTATGTCGTGGGGGCTCTATCCGCTCTTCTTCGCCGCGTATGGCCTCGGCGTCGGCAGTATCGGCATCATCAAGGCGGTCTATCCCATCGTGTGGGGTGTCCTGCAGGTGGTGACCGGGCCGCTGTCCGACCGCTTCGGCCGGAAAGAGCTGATCGCGTGGGGCATGATCGTGCAGTCCGGCGGTATCTGGTTGACGGTCCTGGTACCGAGCTATGTCGCGTGGCTGGTCGGCGCCGCGTTGCAGGGGCTCGGCACGGCGATGGTCTACCCGACGCTCCTCGCCGCGATCACGGACCATGCGCACCCCGCGTGGCGCGCGACCAGCCTCGGCGTCTACCGATTCTGGCGCGATCTCGGATACGCCATCGGGGCACTGCTCTCCGGCGCTGTCGCGGACCTCGTCGGTATCGCGGCAGCCATCCACCTCGTCGCGGCGCTCACGTTCGTCTCTGGTCTCGTTGTCGCGCGGTTGATGGGCCAGACTAGGCCACACCCGGCTCTGGCTCACCACTGAGGTTCCCATGACAGACGGACTCTCACGCGAAACGCTCGCCGCCCAAGCCCTGGGTGAGATCGATCAAGCATCGGGCGCTCTCTCACCCGCTATCCACCCATCGACGATATACGAGCGTAGTCCCGACGGCACCTACAGGTCCGGCTTGGCCTACACGCGCGCCGACAATCCGACCTACGACCACGCCGAGCGCCTGCTCGCGGCCCTGGAGGGCGGCGTCGCGTGCATGCTCTTCGCCTCCGGCAGCGCGGCGGCAACGGCCGTCTTTCAGTCTCTCCTTCCCGGGGACCACGTCCTCGTCTCGCGGATTCTCTACTGGGGCATTCGCAAGTGGCTAGCGGAGTTCGGAGTCTCGTGGGGGCTCGACGTCGAGTTCGTCGACACCACGAACCTCGCCCAGGTGACTGCTGCCATCCGCCCCGGTCGTACGCGCCTCCTGTGGGTAGAGACGCCGGCCAATCCAATGTGGGATGTCACGGACCTCGCTGCCGTGGCAGAAATTGCCCACGCCGTGGATGTGCGCGTTGCGGTCGACAGCACCGCGGCGACCCCTGTCTTGACACGTCCCATCGAGTTCGGCGCTGATCTCGTGGTCCACTCGGCCACGAAATACCTGAATGGCCACAGTGATGTCCTCGCCGGTGCGGTTGTCACGGCGCGCGCTGATCCTTTCTGGGAGCGGATCCGCTCGTGGCGCCGGAGCGCCGGCGCTGTGCTCGGCCCGTTCGAGGCCTGGCTGCTGCAGCGCGGGATGCGGACACTGTTCGTCCGCGTACAACGTTCGTCCCAGAGCGCTCTCGCCATCGCTCGTCACTTCCAGGGGCATCAAGCACTGACCGCGGTGCTCTACCCTGGACTGCCGTCTCATCCAGGCCACGAGGTTGCGGCGCGCCAGATGACCGGCGGGTTCAGTGGGATGCTGTCGATCCGGGTCGCCGGGGGCGAGGCCAACGCCATGGTCGTGGCCGGTGCGGTCCGCGTGTTCAAAAGGGCCGTGTCACTCGGCGGCGTCGAGAGTCTCATCGAACACCGCCGCAGTACGGAAGGACCCTCGTCACCAGTGCCGGATGATCTGTTGCGCATGTCGATCGGCCTCGAAGCGCCCGAGGACTTGATCGCAGATCTCGATACAGCGCTGGAGAAGGTGTCGAAGGCCGGTGCGGGCAGCGGGCCCCTGCCCGAATCTTTGCCGACGTCGCTGGCAGGTTCAGACCTGGCCGCCGTCGTCGCTGTGATCGACCGTAGCGTGACGCCGTCTATCATCGCTCGGGGAGGCTCGGTACGCGTCGTCGCCGTTGAGGGGGGTCTGGTCACCCTCGAAGCGAGTGGATCGCCAGGCGCCGTCCTGCCCGCAGCCTCACATATCGAGGCGCTTCTGCGTGCGGAGGTGCCCGGAGTGACCGAAGTGCGAGTCATGTGGCCCGGGCCCGGGCTCACTCCGACGTCGGGCAGTCCCGCCCATCTGACCGAGCGCGTACGCCGGATCCTCGACTCCGAGGTGAATCCCGCCGTCGCGGCCCACCGCGGGCGGGTGACCCTGGTTGATGTCGCCGAAGGCCGCGTGCACATCCGCCTCGAGGGCGGCTGCCAGGGATGCAGCCTTGCGGAGGTCACGATCCGGCAAGGTGTTGAGCGTCTGCTTCGGGCGCGTCTCCCTGAGATCGCCGGGGTTGTCGACACGACCGACCATGCTGCGGGGCCTAACCCGTTCTTTGCGCCCGGTAAGCGATGACATCTTCCGTCTTTGTCCACCTAATTTCGGCCAAATATGCGGGGAATCACCTGGCGTCATCTTCCACGACGCCAAGTAGGGCACACGATCATCAGCTGTCCGTCCTCGGCCGCCTCGACCTCGAGGCCGTCGAGCCGCCGGAGCATGTCCTCGCTCATATGAGTCACGACGAGCCGGCGACAGTCGAGCTGTGCACGGTGGCTCAGCAGGGTTGCGAGGTCCAGATGGTACTTGACCGCCTTGTCGAAGAAGAGCGCCTCGGCGATGAACAGGTCGGCTCCGCCCGCGGCGTCGATCAGGTTGTCTGTCCACTCGGTGTCCCCTGAGTACGTGACGGTTTTCCCGTCGCGCGCAATCCGGAGCGCGAAGCGCGGCGCGCCGCTCGGGTGGACCACACCGAACGGCGTGATCGCCACCGCGCCGGTCTCGAGCGTGACACGATCGATCAGCTCGACGAAGCGGGTGTCAAATCTCCGCTCGACCCGCGACGAGCCCGGAAAGAGCACCTCCATCGCCTCTCGCACACGCGCCTCGACGCCCGGTGGTCCCACCACGACGAGCGGGCGCGTGCGCCGCTTGAACTGGCCGTCAAGGATCAGGAACGGGACGCCACCGAAGTGATCCCCGTGCAGGTGGGAGAGAATCACCGTGTCGATCGCCAGGGGGTCGACGCCGAAGCGACGCATCGCGATCAACGACGAGGCGCCGCAGTCGACGATGAGCTGGGTCGCGCCCGACTCCAGATGGATGCAGGTCTGGAACCGCCCGCCGCTGCCAAAGGCGTCGCCGGAGCCAAGGAAGCGGACCTTCACGGGGACCTCATCCCGGCACTCATGATATCGTGCCCTCCATGAGCGCCGCCGCCCGCCTCGCCGAGTTCGTCGTCAAAACATCGCTCGAGGACTGCCCGTCAGAAGCCGTCGGCCGTGTCCGCCGAGCGGCGCTCGACACCCTGGGCGTCATGCTGGCCGGGGCAACCGAGCCCGTCGCGCGCATCGTGCGCCGGGTCGTCCGCGCCGAGGGTGCCATCACCCTCGCGACCGTCGTCGGCACGACGCTCAAGACGTCGCCGGGCTGGGCCGCCCTGGCCAACGGCGCCGCCGGGCATGCGCACGACTTCGACGATACGAACTTCGCCCTGCTGGGGCACCCGAGCGTTCCGCTCCTGTCGACGGCGCTCGCCGCCGCGGAAGCCGAGATGGCCGACGGCCGCGCCCTCGTCCTCGGCTACGTCGTCGGCTTCGAGGTGGACGTCGCGCTCGGATTGGCTCTGAACCCGGACCACTACACGCGCGGGTGGCACGCCACCTCCTCGATCGGGACCCTCGGCTGCACGGCGGCGGCCGCGCGTATCATGGGGCTCGACGTCGTCCAGACGCGCAACGCGCTCGCCATCGCCGCCTCGCACGCCTCCGGGCTCAAAGAAAACTTCGGCTCGATGACCAAGCCCTATCACGCCGGCCACGCCGCGCGGAACGGGATCCTGGCTGCCCAGCTCGCGCGCGAGGGGCTGACCGCGTCGGAGACCGCGCTCGAGGGTCGACAGGGCTACGTGGCGGCGTTCGGCGCCTCCCACGGACTCGACCAGGCGCTCGAGGGCCTCGGCCACGCCTGGCAGCTGCTGGGGTCGGGGATCGCGGTCAAGCCCTACCCCTCGTGCGCCCTCACGCATTCGGCGATCGACGCGCTCATCGACCTGCGCGCAGAGCACCGACTGCGCCCGCGCGACATCGCCGCCGTCCAGGTCGGCGTGAACCGCGTCGTGCCCGACGTGCTCGCGCACCCGCGGCCGACGACGGCGCTCGAGCGGAAGTTCTCGATGCAGTTCTGCGCCGCCGCCGCCCTCGTGGAAGGCCGGGTAGACTTCGGCTCGTTCATGGATGGAGAGGTCGCCAACCCCGAGATGCGCGAGCTGATGGGACGGATCGCGATGGTCGTCGACCCCGGCCTGCCGGAGGGAGTCGAGCAGCATGCCTGGAGCCGCGTGACGGTCCAGCTCCGCGACGGGCGCACGCTCTCGCGCGAGGCACGGGGTGCTCGGGGACACCCCGACACGCCCCTATCGGACGCGGAGCTCCGCGAGAAGTTCCTGGCCTGCGCGAAGGACGTCCTGTCCGCGGACGAGGCCGAAGGCGTTGCGGAGCAGCTCGGGCATCTCGAGGACATTCCCGACATCCGCGCGCTGACCTCGCGCCTCGAAGGGAATCTGGACTAATGCGCGCGCTCGACGGGATCAGGATTCTCGAGCTGGCGCGAGTGGCGCCGGCGGAGCTTCCCGCGATGATGCTGGCCGACATGGGAGCCGAGGTCCTCAAGATCGAGACACCCGAGCCCGGCCGCGCGGTGAGCGACGAGTGGGTCCGCCGGACGATCCACACCTTCGTCAACCGCAACAAGCGCTCCATGACGCTGAACATGAAATCGCCGGAGGGGCAGGCGGTCTTTCGCAAGCTCGCCGCCACGGCCGACGTCCTCGTGGAGGGCTTCCGCCCGGGCGTGATGAAGCGCCTCGGCGCCGACTACGACACCCTGAGCAGGCTCAACCCGCGACTCGTCTACTGCTCGCTCTCGGGCTTCGGTCAGGACGGCCCGTACCGGAACTATCCGGCGCACGATATGAACTACCTGTCGCTGGCGGGCGTCCTCAACCTGATCGGCGAACCGGACCGGAAGCCGGTGATCCCCCTCAACCTCGTCGCCGACTACGCCGGGGCGAGCCTGCACGGCGCCCTCGGCATCATGCTGGCGCTCTTCGCGCGCGAGCGGACCGGACGCGGCCAGCACGTGGACGTGTCGTACCTCGACACGACCGTCTCGCTCCTCGCGGCCACGCCCAACATGCGATTCTTTTTCAGCGACGGCCTGGCGCCCCGCCGGGGCGAGGGGTTCCTGGGCGGTTCGTATCCCTACTACGCCATCTACGAGACGCGGGACGACAAGCTCCTCACGATCGGCTGTACCG
>JAHFDK010000310.1 GCA_023249095.1 Candidatus Rokuibacteriota bacterium
GCGTCGAACAGGGCAGCGGCATCCTGACCGTAGTCGAGCACCTGCTCCTCGAAATGGTGAAGCGCGAGCGCCAGCGCGGACGAACCGGTGGTCACCGGCAAGCCGCGTGGAGTACTTACGATGGTCATCGTGCGGCCCCTCCCGTCGATCGGGGGCGCGAGCCCTGAGCCATGTCGCGTCCACGAACCGTGCCTGGCCGCGTGTCGGACGCATAGGCAGCCGGCGTGACGCCGACGAGTTGGCGGAAGCGGCGCGTCATGTGGCTCTGGTCCACGAACCCGCAGGCGACGGCGACCTGGCCCGCGGGCTCGCCAGCCGCGAGCAAGCGGCGCGCGAGGTCGATGCGGAGCTGCGTCTGGTACCGCCACGGGGTTAGCCCGGTCTGGCTCTTGAAAACACGCAGGAGGTGGAACTTGCTCAAGCCAGAGACGGTCGCGAGGATCTCCAGCGGCACCCGCCGGAGCGCGTTGGCGGCGAGGTAGTCGCGCGCACGCGCCACGGCCCGCGGCTCGCGGCCGACGAGAGGGGCATCGACACGCATGATACGGTGGCTGGCGAGCTGGCTCAGGAACAGCGTGAGCTCCTCCTCGCGCCGCAGCGGTTCCACCTCGGAGCGCAAACTCTCGAAAAGGCGCTTGAGCGCGGCAGCGAGCCTGGGATCGTCGACCACGGCATCCGAAAGCCTTGGCGCCGTGGACACCCGGCCCGCCGACAGCACCGCCTCGAGGATCAGCGGCTCGGGGATGTACAGCGCCTCGTAGGACCAGTGGCCGCCGTCGGCGCAGCCGCCCTCGTGGACAACGCCTGGATTGATCGTGCGCACCTGTCCCGGCCGGCTTTGCCATTGCCTGCCGTCCTGCACGATGTGCTCGACGCCAGCCACAGTGAGGCCGATCAGATACTCCTGGTGCACGTGCGGCGGGAAGCGGTGCTGCTCGTAGGTCGCGCTGATGTGCTCGATGCCGAGATCGCGGTGCAGGTGGAAGTTGGCCCGGTCGGCGGTCATGCAGCGGCCAGGGCGGCGGGACGGCGAGCGACGGCGGCGGAGACGATGCGCGGCGCGAGCACAATGCCGCCGATGAGCGCGGCAGGGAGGATCCAGCCGAACATGCCGAGCCGCCCGAGACCGGCCATGTCCAAGCTGGTCGCGGCCCAGTACAGCCCGGGCGTCCAGACCAGCGTCGACAATGCGATCACTGCCGAGAAGCCGCCGGCGGGGACGCGGAGCGACCCTGCGGCGGCGAAGACCGGTAGCCGCAGCCCAGGGGTGAAGCGCGCGATCACCACCATGCCGAGCGCGTTGCGCTCGAGCCAGGAGAGCACCGGCTTCAGCGCGGCGCCGTTCAGGAAGTGCGCGACGATCGGAACGTGCGCGGCACGGCGAGCGACATAGTAGACGGCGAGGTCACCTAGGATCGTCCCCGCCACGAGTGCGGCCACGGCTACCGTGCCGTCGATCACCATGTGCGACGCCAGCAGCGCGACGGTGACCGTCGCGACGTCCTCGAGGAGGAAGGTTGCGGCGACGATGGCCAGCACCAGCAGCACCGGCTGGTTCGCGATGGCCATGAGGCCATTCTCTAAGATTGCGCTCGCGTCCACGTCGTTGCTCCCGGCCCCATGCCGATGCGGCTGACCATACGAGGATATTGCGCTGGCCGGCGCCGCACCGGAAATGCCAGATGCCCATCCTTTCGATGCGCAGCGGCTATGGCGATCGGCCAGGCTGCATGCGGCTCGTGCATGGACTCCATAGGACCAACGCGCTTCCAATCGCGACCGCAAGGGCCCATTTCCAGAACCATGAACAGCCTCAGCCCCCTGTCCGACCTGCTCGACGACTGCCGCGAAACCACGCCGGAATGGACGCCCGTCTATGACGCGTTCGTCGCCAAGCTGCGCATCGGCGCGATCGCGGCGACCGCGCCCACCGCCGGGGACACGTTCCCCGACTTCGCACTACCCGATGAACGAGGTCGCTACTTGTCATTGGCGGACATCCTGACCGATGGACCCATCGTGCTCAGCTTCAATCGCGGTGGCTGGTGTCCGTACTGCCGCAGCGAGCTCAGCGCATGGGGGGAACGCGTCGACGCGCTGGCCGCCGTGGGCGGGCGCCTGGTCACGATCACCGGCGAAGTCGGCGGTCGCGCCGCCCGACTCCACGACTTGGTCGGACCCGACGCGTCCATACTGTGCGACGTCGATCACGGACTGGCGCTCTCGGTCGGTCTCGCATTCCGATATGACGCCGACCTCCAGAAGCGTCATCGCGACTGCGGACTGGATCTCGCCGACATCTACGGCAGCAACGCGTGGGTCCTTCCCGTCCCCGCCACCTTCGTCATCGATCGCGACCGTACGGTGCGCTTTGCGTTCGCCGATCCTGACTTCCGGCTCCGCGCGGAGCCTGACGACGTGCTCGCCGTCGTTGCCGCGCTCAAATGACCGCGCGCGGCGCGCTACTGGTCGGGCCAGCTCCGCGCGCGCGCCGCTCGGATGAAGGCATCCGCGGCCGTCGAGCGCTGGCGACCCGCGATGCCCGCCAGGATCACCGGGGCGACGAGTCCCTCATCAACCAGCGCCAGCGCGCATAGACGCTCGTCGAGCGCAGCAGGGGTGGGCATCAGCGCGCTCCCTAAGCCCGAGAGCAGCAGCCGGGCCGCCTGACCCGGCCCTGCGACCTTGTGCCGGAAGGCGATCTCGATGCCGGCCGCCTCACCGACGGCACGCAGCCGCGCGGATGAATCGGGACCACAGTCGATCCACGCCTCTTCGGCCAGCTCGCGCATCGAAGCGTCGTCACGTCCGAAGAGGGGATGGTCGCCGCGCGAGACCAGGCGATAGTGCTGCTCGAACAGCGGCCAGGGATCGAGCCGATCATGAGCATCGGCAGGCACCTCGATCACGATGAGATCGAGATCGCCCTTGAGCGCCAGCTCGAGCAACTCGGCGGAGCTGCCCTCGGTCGTGGACAGATGGAAACCGGACAGCCCCGTTGCGACCTCGGACAGAACAGCGTGCAGGCCCTCGGAGTCGATAGCCGACGCGATGCCTAGATGAAGCGGCGCGACCTGCGACTTGCCGATGCCTTTCGCCAACGCCTTGGCCGCCTGCGCCGCCTCGTACGTTCGCTCCAGCAGCGGCAGCATCTGCCGGCCGAGATCGGTCAAGTGCGTCAGCGCGCGCTCGCGACGAAAGAGCAGCCCGCCGAGTTCGTCCTCCAGCTTCTGCACCGCGCGGGTCAGCGAAGGCTGGGTCACGTTGCACTCCTCGGCCGCACGCGTGAAGTTCAGCACGCGGGCGACGGCCAGGAAGTAGCGGACCTGATGCATCTCCATAGATCGAGTCTCACCCCAGAGTACGGGTAATCGTGCCGTTCCTACGTGCGCACCGCTAGGACAAAGTTGCGATGCCGCACAGGGCCGCAGGGTTCGGCCCATGCGCTGGCCGCATCGAAAGCATAGGCCATCGGCAGTGGAGCAAGAGCAGCGCGCTTCGTAGAAACGGCTCAACGATACACGAGCCGAGGACCCCGACCATGACCATCGCCGCGCCGTTCAGCTCCCTGGAGACGACCGTCATCGCGCTCGCGTGCGGCGAGCGCGGGCGGGGGTCTCCGCCGATCGGCTGGATCCCTACAGCCCTCGCCCGCTTGCGCATGCTGCTCAATCCGGATGATCGCATCCGCCAGCTGGCCGACCCGAGGCTGGAGGCGCTGCGCCTCTTCGTAAACGCGACCTACCGGCGCGGCGGTGCGCGCGCGGAGGATCTCGCCGCATTTCTGGCGGCCGGCTTCTCGCCAGCTCACCTGCGGCGCCTGGGTGGCAGCCCCGCCTTCAGTATCTAAGGGCGTGCACGCGGTCTCGGATACTGTGCTCTTTCCCCGGCCTGCCAGATCCGCCCTGCGCGTTGGCCGCCGCGCCCGGCTGTTCGCGGTGCTCACCATCAGTCTGGCGGTGCTTCTGCCGATCCGGCTCGTCACGCATCGCCTGTCGCCCAGAAGCGCATCGTGGATCGGCGTCCTGTTCTTCCGCTCCTTGCTGGCGGGTCTGCGGATCAGGGTGCGGCTCGAGGGCTTGATCGCAGACGATGCGCTCGTCGTCGCCAACCACATAAGTTTCACCGACATCCTGGCGCTCGGCGCGTCTCGGCCGATGGCGTTCGTCGCGAAGTCAGAGGTGCGCGGCTGGCCGCTGCTCGGCATGCTGGCCCGCCTGAACGCCACGATCTTCATCGAGCGTGGCGCCCCGCGAACGATCGATCGTCAGGTCGAGGCGCTCGCGACGGCACTCGCGAAAGGGCCGGTCGCGCTATTCCCGGAAGGTACCACCGGCAACGGTGCGCAGGTGTTGCAGTTCAGGCCGGCACTGTTCGCCGCGGCGGAGGGGCGGCGCGTGCAACCCGTGGCGATCGCCTATCGACCGCGCGGGCGGGACTGGGAACCGGGCGAGCTGGCGGCGTTCGCCTGGGATGGAGACAAGGCGTTCTGGCCGCACCTCCTCGCGATCGCCGACGGCCCTCCGATAGACTGCCTTCTGACCGTTCTACCAACGATGACGGCCGGGCCGAAGGACCGTAAGGCGAATGCGACCGATTGCCGCGAGGCCATCGTGGCAACTCTGAGCGCCCCGCGCGCAATAAGGAATTGAATTGACCTTCCCCGAGCCGAGCATCTCCGTGGCGATCGTGCAGGCGGCGCCGATCCCGCTCGCAATTGGAGATGGCCTTCGTGATCTCGTCAAACGGGTCGAGCCCATGGCCGGAGCCAGCCTCGCGCTGGCGGCGTTCGGCGAGAGCTTCATCGGCGGGTATCCGCTCTGGTTCGACGGAGCTCCGGGCGCGGCTCTCTGGCAGGCGCGCGGCGCCAAGGCGCTGCATCGCATCCTGCTCGGCCAAGCCCTGCGCGCGGACGATTCCCGCCTCGAACCACTTCAGGCACTGGTCGACACGAGCGGCACCCTCGTCAGCTTCGGCGCGCACGAGCGGCTCGGCAACAGCCTGTTCAACACCCAGTATCTCATCCGGCCGCACATGCCCCCCCTGCTCCACCGCAAGCTCGTGCCGACCTTCGCCGAGCGCCTGATCTGGGCGCAGGGCGACGGATCCACGCTCGAGGTCCACGAGGCCTCCTGGGGTCGGCTCGGCAGCCTGATCTGCTGGGAGCACTGGATGCCGCTCGCCCGCGCGGCGATGCACAGGGCGATGGAGACCGTGCACGTCGCCGCCTGGCCGACGCTCGACGACACCCACCTACTCGCCTCGCGCCACTACGCGTTCGAAGGACGGTGCTTCGTCCTGGCGGCGGCGACCATCCAGTCACGCGACGACCTGCTCGACGGTCTGGCCCTGGCAGGCGGCGACGCCGACGCGGAGGCGTTGCTGCGAACCATCCCAGAGGGTCCGCTCCAGCGTGGCGGCAGCGCGATCATCGGACCGGACGGCGCGGTCCTCGCGCGGGCGGGCGATCAGGACGAGGTCCTGCGGGCCGATCTGGACATGCGACGCGTGCCAGAGGAGCTCACGACCTTCGACGTGGAGGGCCACTATTCGCGCCCCGACATATTCCGTCTGACCGTCGACCGCGAAGCGCGTACGGCGCGGCCATCGAAACCATAGGGAGCCGGCATGATCGCTGAGCCGGACGCAGCGCTATGACCCCCCGAGCTTCTTCAGGAGAACGGTCATGGCAAGCGCGGCCTCATCGACGGCGACGAACGGCACTGCGGCCCACGGGGCACACGCACACGATCCCGCGAACGGCCAGGTCGTCCTCGTCCTGCAGGGCGGCGGCGCGCTGGGCGCCTATCAGGCAGGCGTGTTCCAGGCGATGGACGAGAGTGGCCTGACGCCCGACTGGGTGATCGGAACGTCGATCGGCGCGATCAACGCCGCGCTGATCGCTGGGAACCGGCCCGAGGACCGGCTGCTCCAGATGCGCGAGTTCTGGTACCGCGTCCGCTACGGCCTTCTCGCCGAGACTATGGGGATGATGCCCGGTCTAGGTGCCTTCGCGTCGACGGCCGCCACGATGATGGGCGGACTGCCCGGCTTCTTCGCGCCGAACCCGTTGGCGATGCTCGGGCCGCATGCGGCGGTGGGCTGCGAGAACGCCTCCTACTATTCGACGCTCCCGCTCGCACGCACGCTAGCCGACCTCATTGACGTGGACCAGTTGAACACGGGCGCGCCGCGGATCACCGTCGGTGCCACCACGGTGTCCGATGGTCGGATGCGGTACTTCGACAGCCGGAGCGAGCGGCTGCACACTGACCATATTCTCGCGTCGGGCGCGCTGCCGCCCGCCTTCCCGGCGGTCCGGATCGACGGCGAACTCTACTGGGATGGTGGGATCGTCTCGAACACGCCCGTCGAGGCGGTGTTCGACGACAACCCGCGGCGCAGCGGCCTCGTCTTCGCGGTCCACATCTGGAACCCGACCGGCGTCGAACCCGACACTATCTCGCAGGTGATGGGCCGCGACAAGGACATCCGCTACGCCAGCCGCGCCGACACGCACATCGCCCGGCAGAAGCAGATCCACAAGCTCCGCCACGTGATCACGGAGCTTGCCGGCCTCGTGCCGCCGGAGCGGCGCCAGTCGCCCGAGGTCCGCGCACTCGCGGCTTGGGGATGCACGACACGACTCCATGTCGTGCGCCTGCTCGCCCCGCCCCTGGAAGGCGAGGACCATTCCAAGGACATCGACTTCAGCGAAGCGACCATCCGCAGCCGCTGGGACGCTGGATACGCCGACACCATGCGCGTGCTGCACCGGCGTCCCTGGCTGAACGAGTTCGATCCGAGTGAGGGGTTCATCCTCCACGAGGCCGCGGCCGGGACCATCGTCGCAGAGGGC
>JAHFDK010000311.1 GCA_023249095.1 Candidatus Rokuibacteriota bacterium
GGCGGCCGCGCCGCACGTGGACCCGCTCGTGTTGCCAGGGAAGCCACCGTCGTTGGGCCCGCCCTGCCCATACTGCAGGTCGATCTCAAGACCGAACACGGCCTTGACCCGCCCGACCGCGAACTCGAAGTCCGGACGGAACCGGGTGCGGGCGTACCACTCCCGGTCGCTGTTACGGGTGAGATTGCCGTCGTAGGTGTTTCGGCCCATCGACGTGATCTGGTCGAAGAGCCCGGTGATCGTCACCTTCGGCGCCGGCGCCTGAGCGAACCCAGGCGGAGCCAGCATCGCGAGGATGACGAAGGCGAGTACTGCCGTAACGATGAATCTACGCATTACCGCCCTCCTCAAGTGGTGGTGAACAGCAGTTGAGCCATTGACAACACCTCAAGACCGACATCACCAACAGCTGCAGACGGACTACGCACAGCCGACATTGTTGCGCCTCATCTAGAAGGCCAGCCTCACACGCGCGGCCAGCGTGTAGGCGTCCTTGGCGTCTTTCTTCACGACCGTGCCGCCGGCGCAGGTCCCCGGCGCACCCCCAACGCACTCGGCCGTGTTCTGCGCATCACCTGCGAACAGCCAAGCTCCGACCAGATCGAAGGCCGCGTTCGGGGAAAACCGCCACGTGAGCCCCAGATTCGCCTCGGTCCCCAGATAGTTGGAATCGCCCGACACCCAGCTGTTGTTGCTCACTGTCGTCCGACCGACGGTGAGGCCGACGGCCCCCGGCACCAACCCGGAGTTCGTGTCGGTGTCGACCTTCTCCGCCGTCCATGTCGGGCTGACGACCCCGTAGACCGAGAACGGGGGAGCGAAGGTGTAGGTCGCCCGAACGCCGAGCTGAGCGCGGCCGTACCGGTCGTAGCCGATGTTGTAACCCAGGCCGCCCATGGACACGCCGTTGAAATAGTCCACGCCCAGGGCCATGATCTGCGCCCAGCCGGCGTAGTAGATCCCGTCGGTGGTGAGCGGTTGAAAGTACCGGATCCCCTTGGCCAGGTTGTCGCGAGCTTTGTTGCCGGTGCTGTAGTCGCCGCGCAGCTCGAGAAGCAGCGGACCGAGCTGGTAGCTACCGATGATGTCGAAGAAAAACGCGCTCATGTCCGCCGTGACTTTTTTGATGGCCGCGCCGGTCGCCGAACTACCCGCCTGGCTGTCCATCCGACCCCACTGGTAGAAGATTGTGGGATCGAGGCCGAAGGGGCCCACACGCCAGCGCGCATCGAAGCCGATCGTATGGCGATCCTCGTGATACGTCGGGTCACCAGCGGCGCTGGGGCCTATTGGTGCGCCCATCGACGTCCCGGGGCCGAGGAGCCCGCCGGCCGTACCCCTGTTGACCAGGTTGCGCCGAGCCGCGATGTGGGTGACGCCGTCTGCGTGGAACCAGGAGTACAGGGGCTTCAGGTCGAGCCCCTTGAACGGCGTGTACTCGGGGCTGAAGATCAGCGCATAGTCCTCGCCACGACCAGTCTTGAGCGAGGGGTTGCCCCGGTTGGCACCGGCGAGTTGATCCTCGACGATGACCCACGTGAGATTGCTTTTTATGTTCGGGGCAAGCGTCGTCACCGCCGACACGCCAGCGAAGTCGCTGGCCGCGTAGGTCGCGAGCTTGTAGGTGGCGAGGTTGGCGAAGGGCTGACCCCCGGCCCGAGCCATGGTCTCGACCGGGATGAACGGCAGCAAGCTGTCTTTGCCCGTCAGGGGAAACTCCGTGTAGATCCACTTGATCTCGATCATGCCGCCGACGTCGGTGTTGAGGTCCAGGTTGCCGTTGGCGTTGACCTTGGCCCCGCCGGTGGGTACGCCTTGGCTGGGTGGGCCGCCCGGGAAGCCGGTATTGTTGCCCGGGAACCCGCCGTCGTTGGCCCCGGCCTGGCCATACTGCAAGTCGATCTCGAGACCGAGCACGGCCTTGACTCGGCCGACCGCGAACTCGAAGTCCGGACGAAACCGGGTCCGGGCGTACCACTCATGGTCGCTGTTCCGGGCGAGGTTACCGTCGTAGAAGTTCTTGCCCATCGAGGTGACCTGGTCGAAGAGCCCGCTAATCGTCACCTTCGGCGTGGGTGCCTGGGCCGACGCAGGTGGAGCCAGTGATGCGAGAATGATTACAGCGAAGACTACTGAAGCGAGGAATCTTCGCATTCCCTCTCCTCAGAGCAATTTGGTGAGACGCGATCCAGCCTTGGTGCCCACCTCACTCCGAACAACGGCAGACGCACAACAAGGAAGACTCTTACGCTGGCGTTTCCGGAAGGTCAAGAAAAAACTGCTATTTAGCCCCCCTCCCCCAAGGCCTTGAGGCGGTCCAGCGCCGCCTGCCCCACCGGTGAGTCCGGGCCGAGCTGGCGGGCCTGGCGAAAGGCCGCCTTCGCCTCATCTTTCCGGTTTTCGGCAACGAAGATGAGGCCGAGGTTGTAGTAGGCGGCCTGCATCTTGGGGTCGAGGCTGATGGCAAACCGCAGGGTCTGTTCAGCTTCGCGGTATCGCTTCAGGTGATAGAGCGCAAGCCCGAGGTTCTGGTTCGCGGACTCGGGGTTGTTGAGGGTCGGTAGCTCGAGCGCCTTCTTGTAGCTCGCGACCGCCTCTTCCCATCGGCGCGCCTCTGCCTGGGCCGTGCCCATGTGGAAGTAGCCGTCGGCGAACATCGGGTCGAGCTCGACCGCCTTCTTGAAGTGCTCGAGCGCCATGTCGGGGCGCCCCAGCTCGAGCAGGACCATCCCAAGGGTGTCGCGGTAGACCGGAGACGATGGATTGACGTTGATCGCCTCCTGGAGCGCCGTCACCGCCGGCGCCGGCTGTTTGTCGTTGAGGTAGCTGAGGGCGCGGTCGTATGCCGCGCGCGCCTGAAGCTTCTGTACCTCGGCTCGTTGGGACGCCTCCTTACTAGCGCATCCCGACGCCGACAGGCCGAGGGCGAGCAGAGCCAACCAAAACCCGTGTCTTCTTGACACGATCAATCCTCCCCATGTAGCCTCAATGAGAATGCCAACCTACGAATACGAGTGCCTCAAGTGTGGACGGGTCTTCGAAATCCGCCAGCGGATTTCCGAGCCGCCGCTGGCGGCATGCGACGTGTGCGGCGGACAAGTGCGCCGCCTCCTCTCTGCGGCCCCTTTCATCCTCAAGGGTAAAGGATGGTACGTGACCGACTACCCTTCTGAATCTCGCAAGAAGGCCCTGGAATCTGAAAAGTCGTCCGAAAAGCCGGCGGACAAGCCGGCCGACAAGCCCGCCGGGAAGAGCACGGACGCTAAGACCGCCTCCGCGCCGGCCTCGCCGCCGGCGACGAAACCCGACTAACGACAACCGGCGAGCCGCGCCGCGCGCCCAGCATGGTCGCGGCGCTCCCCGCATTCACCGCGATCTCCAGACGGTTGCGTGAGCCCACGAGGGCGCCGGCGCTCCCCCGCGCCAGCTCACCGTAGGTCTGCACGAGCGGCAAGATCCTGCCGCCCACGCGAACGGTGACGCCCGACCCGAGCGACGCGATCGTGTCGCCGTCGATCGAGGTGACGAGGTTGCCGAAGCGATCGACGTGGACGACGGCGCCGCCGACCCGGCCCTCGGTCACACGGGCCCGGGGCCACACGAGAAGCACCGGATCGGTCACGACGGGCCCGAGCCTCCCGGGCTCGAGGCCGCGAGCGACGTGGGCGGCCGCCGGCGCGAAGACGTCGCGCCCGTGGAACGTGCGACTCACGCCGGCCGCGCGGAACTGCTCCGCCCGCAGCTCGAAGGCGCGCCAGGGTGCCCCGCCCAGGAACGGCGTGAACAACCCGTTGTCGGGCCCGATGAACACCTGATCGCCCGACGCTACCGCGAGACCGCGACGCGCCGTGCCGACGCCGGGATCGACCACCGCCACGTGAATCGTGGCGGTCGGGAACCGGGGTGCGGCAGCCTCGAGCGCCAAGGCACCCTCGAGGATGTCGTGGGGCGCGACCTCGTGCGTGATGTCGACGACATGGACGTCGCGAGTGATGGAGAGAATCGCGGCCTTCATCTCGGCCACGTAGGTGTCGCGCGTGCCGAAGTCGGTGGTCAGTGTGATGACCGCCACGTCAACGATCGCGATCGACGACGAAGTCCGCGATCAGCGCCAGCGTGTCCCGCTCCTCCGACGGCGCGAACGCCGCGAGGTCGGCCTTCGCCGCCCCCGCGTACTCCTGCGCCCGCGCAAGCGCGTACTCGACGCCCGCGTGGTCCACGACGCACCGCCGGATCTCGTCGACCTCGTCCGCGTCGAGGGCGGGGCGCTTGAGCAGACGCGTGATCCGCGCCGCCTCGACCGGCGTCACTCGCTCGAGCATGGCGATGAGCGGCAGCGTCCGCTTCCCCTCCCGGAGGTCGGTGCCGATCGCCTTGCCAAGGCGGTCCTGATTCGCGACGAAGTCGAGCGAGTCATCCGAGATTTGGAACGCGACACCGATGTCGAGGCCGTACCCCGTGAGGGCGTCGAGGTGGGCGGCGGGGAGCCCGCCAAGCAGTCCGCCGATGCGACAGCACGCGGAGATGAACGAGGCGGTCTTCTGCGTGATGACCCGGATGTAGTCCGCCTCCGTCGTGATGCCGCTGCGCTTGAGCTCGAGCTGGAAGACTTCCGCCTCGGTCATCGAGACCGTCGAGCGCGCCAGGGTCTCCATCACGGCGCGATCGTTGTCCCGCACGAGCATCGCGAACGACTTCGCGTACAGGTGGTCACCGACGAGGACGGAGGCGTCGTCGCCCCACTGCGCGTTCGCCGACGGCCGTCCGCGGCGCAGCGGCGCCTGGTCGACGACGTCGTCGTGAATGAGCGTCGCCGTGTGGAGCAGCTCGACGACGCACGCGAGGCGCCCGCTTCGCGGGCCGCGGTAGCCGGCCAGGCGCGCGCTCAGCAGCAGAAGGATCGGGCGGAGGCGCTTGCCCCCGGCGCCCGCAATGTAGCCGCCCATCTCCTGGATCAAGGCGACGGGCGAGCCCAGCTCTCGACGGATCTCCGCCTCGACAAGCTCCAGGTCGGCGCCGACCAGACCTGCGACGCGCTCCTTCAGGACCCGTTCGAGGGTGGGCGTGGGCACGCGGGAAGCTACTTGGGAACGACGCGATCCTTGATCTGGATCCGCGCACCGGCGGCCACGGTCTGGACGTCCGCGACCGAGAACTTCTCGCGCATCTCGATCACGCGCGCCGTCGCGACCTCTTCGTCGAGCTCGCCGAGCACCTCGCCCGTCACGGGATGCACGATGGGGATCGCGTCGCGACGCAGACTGACGACGGTCCCGGGCCGGATCCCGTCGGCGGCGGTCAGGTCGATGACGATGCGCGTCGTGTCCACGTAGACGACCAGCCCTTTCTTCGGGCCCGCCGGCGCCGTCCCGTTCGTCGGGCGCGGCACCGCGGACGGCGACCGCGGCGCCGGCGTCTCGGGGGCCGTCACCGTCTGCGTCGGCATGCCCTGCCGCGGGCTGATCTTCCCGCCGCCCGGCGGCGCGCCGTACTTGGCGACGATCTCCGGCGCCGCGATGATCGCGCCTTGGCCCCGCACGAGGGTCGTGAAGGTCACCGGGATCTTGTCCTCTTCGACCCAGACGTACTCGGGCTCGCTCGGCACGTCGCCGAATCTTGGATTCTTGATCAGGAGCCACCGGGTCTCCGCCGACTTGATCGTGACCGACGGATCGCCGGAAGTCGGAATGCCCAACACTTGTTTCGCCGTCGTACAGCCGAAGGCCGTGAGCGCGACGACAACCAACGCGAGGGACCGCACAGTCATGGTGGCGCCCATACCATAACAGGATCGCGCCAGCAAGACATCAGTCTTCGCTGCCCGGCTCCCACGGGAATCGCTGCTCCTCCACGGCGGCGGGCGGCAGGAGGGGCTCGCGGCGCGAGAACAGCGCCGTGCCCGTCACCGCGGAGATCCACGTCGCGTCGAGGTAGACGACGCCGCGCCGCTCGATCAGGACGGGCACGACCCACCCCGCCACGTCGAACCGCTTCGAGATGCGGACCGCGCGCTCCGGGAGAGCGAGGATCTCCTGGACCTGGGCGCCGCCGCTGGCGAAGACGTCGGCAACGGTGAGCGGGTCGACCACCTGGAAGCGCTTCGAGCGCTCGAGCGCGATCGCCAGGAGGTACGGAACCCGGCGCAGGTCCGGCCGCGTCGTGGACTGCGTCAGATCGAGTACGGGCGTGATCGCGGCCTTGATCCGTCCCCGAGTGATCCGCACACCGTCGTCCGGCTGCGGAATCGGCTTCCCCTCGATGGGGACGTATGCGGCCTCGGAGAACCGCGGCTGCACGCTTCGGATCTGGGCGTACCCGAGAACCTCCTCGTACCGCCCGAGCACCTTCCGGGTGAGTGGATGCCGGAATTCTTCGCCCTTGCGGAAGATCGTGAACTCCTGGCCCCCCTGCGCGCCGCCGCGCTCGCCGAGATCCAGATACAGCGAGCCCCCGTCGACGCCGACCACCAGCCCCTCGAGCGGATTGAACGCCTGGATGAACTGCTCCGACATGAGCCCGAAGGTCGCTCCGATACGGTCCGCCATCCCGGCGACGGCGCTCGAGACGCATGCGAGCACGCCGAGGACGACGAGGCCGCCGACCGCCCGGACTCGCTTGCTCAAAACGCGACCGAGGGCTGGTGGACGCCGAAGACGCCGCGCAGCCGGTCGCAGGTCTCGCCGAGCGTGACCCCGACCTCGACCGCGGTGACGAGAAGCGGCAGGAGATTCTCGCGGCCGCGCGCCGCCGCCTCGAGCGCGTCGAGGGCCCGCCCGGCGGCGTCGCGATCCCGCGCGGCGCGCGCGCGCGCCACCCGCTCGGCGAGCGCCGGACCGACAGC
>JAHFDK010000312.1 GCA_023249095.1 Candidatus Rokuibacteriota bacterium
ATTCCGTGGCAGGCCAAGTCGGTGGACCACATCCTCAAGGCGCCGGGCTTCACCGCCGCCCAGCGCAAGGCAATGCTCGGTGAGACCGCGGCGAAGCTGCTAGGGATCAAGCCCTAGCCCGGGGCACGGCGGCCGCGCGCGCCGCCGCCAGCATCGAGGCGCGCTCGCGCAGCTCCGGCGTGCCGAGTCGCTCCGCCCAGGCCTCGAAGTCTGGACGCGGTCCGGCCCAGCGCAGGGCGTCGACGTCGGCGCCGATGGGCGCATCCGTACGTAGCGTGGCCAGCTCCCGGAACAGCAGCGCACGCTCGCGTTGCTCCGCCAGCGTCGTGGCCAGCCGCAGCGATCCGCGCACGGACACGTCCCACTCCGTGGCCAGCCTCGGAATGTGCTCGAGGTGCTGATAGCGGGCGAGCACGGTCGCCGCGGACCTCGCGCCCCAGCCGCGCAGACCGGGGTAGCCGTCCGCGCTGTCGCCCACGAGCGCCAGCCAGTCGGGAATCGATGTGGGCGGGACGCCGAACTTCTGCCGCACCGCCGACTCGTTTCGAAGCTCGCGCGTGCGCCGATCGAGCTGGACGATGCGGTCGCCCCGCACGCACTGCGCCAGATCCTTGTCCGGCGTGCACACGACGACCTGATCGGCGCGCGCATCGGCGGCGGCCATGACCGCGGCCGCGGCCAACGCGTCGTCGGCCTCGAACTCGACCATGGGCCAGACGACCACGCCGAGCGCGCGCAACGCCTCCTCCAGAGGCTGGAACTGGGCGTAGAGCAACGGGTCCAGGCCCTCGCCCGTCTTGTAGGTCGGCCAGAGCGCGTTGCGAAACGATTCGATGACGTGGTCCGTGGCCACGCCCAGATGCGTGACGCCGCCTTCGAGCATCCCTAGTATGGATGCGACGCCGCCGCGCACCGCCCTCAGCTCCTCGGGCGCGCTCCGGTCGAAGGCCGCCGCGGGCGAGAGGAAGTAGCGGAACAGCTCATACGTCCCGTCGATCAGGTGGACGAGCACGACCGCAACGATACGCCAGGGCGGCCTTCGACGGAAACGGGAGACGGGTCGCGGCGAAAGTGTTACCTGCCCGTGTGGCGGATGTTCACCGGGAGAGATCCTGTCTATCCTGGGTCCGACGCCAGAAAGGCGTCGCATTCAGGAAAAGAGGAGAACAATGACGACAGTGATGGATCTCTCCAACGCCCTGGCGGGCGCAGTCGAGCGGGCTGCGGGATCGGTGTTCGCGGTGCACGGCCGCCCGCGTTTGCCGTCAACGGGAGTGCAGTGGCGCGCGGGGCTCATCGTCACCGCGAGCCACACGGTCGAGCCGGACCGTGAGGTGACCCTCACCACTCCGGATGGTCGGACGCTATCGGCCCAGGTCGCCGGGCGCGATCCCGGTCTCGACATCGCCGTGCTCCGCGCCGAGGTCGATGGCGTGCCCGTCGCCGACATCGGCGACGATGGTGACCTCCGCATCGGCCATCTTGTCCTGGCTCTCGGCGCGGGCCCCCGGGCCAGCGCCGGCATCGTCAGCGCATTGGACATTCGCGGCGGCCGGCAACCCGCGGCCGGCGAGATAGTGGCAGTCGATCTCACGCTCTATCCGGGCTTCTCGGGGGGGCCGCTCGTCGATGTGCTCGGCCGGGTCATCGGCATCACGACGTCCGGCGTATCCAGGCATCTTCAATGTGCGGTCCGCGCCGCTACGGTCACCCGATTGGCAGAGCACGTGGTACGTGGCGGAAAGATTCCGCGGGCGTATCTCGGCGTCGGCACACAACCCGTCGTGCTTCCCGATCATCTGCGCGAGCGGCTCAGCCTGGCCCAGCGGACGGCGGTCATCGTCGTGAACGTCACGTCCGACAGCCCCGCCGCCGCGGCGGGACTGGTCATCGGCGACGTCATCGTCTCGATCGCCGGGCATGCGATCGCCGAGCCGGGAGATCTCCTCGCCGTGCTCCAACCCGAGCGCGTCGGCAAGATCGTCACGACGAGCATCCTGCGCGGCGGCGAGCCTCGTGAGCTCCAGGTAACCGTCGGTGAGCGTCCTTCCCGCGCTTGAGGCCCTGCCACCGCACCTGGCCCGGATCGCCGACCGGCTCCAGCAGGTAACAGTCGAGGTCTACAGCCCGGGCGGAGCTCGATGTCCTCGCCCGGCTGGAACACGCCCAGGTCGATGAGCCTCTCGTACTCCGCCCGGGTGAAGCGTCGGGTCCTGGTCTCGTAGTCCGGCATCGCGCGCATCGTATCGGCGGGCCACGGACGCGTCAACGTCTGCAGATCGATACAAGCCGAGCGGAGACGTTGCTCGGGACGCTGCCGATCGCGCTCGGCACCGGCGCGGGCGCCGCCGCGCGCCGCCCGCTCGGCCTCGCGGTCGTCGGCGGCCTCCTGGTGTCGCAGCTCCTCACGCTCTACATCACGCCGGTCCGCTACCTCTACATGGAGTCTGCGCAGAAGTACCTCGCCGAGCACCCGATCTGGGGAGTGCTCTTCTGGCGCCGCGGGCGCTACGGGGTGCCGTCGGCGACGCCGGCCACGCATAGTAGTTCGGCGGACAAGAGCCCCTGCGCTCGGACCTTGACCCCTGTATAGACACAAGTCTAGACTTACGCTATGAAGCGTGCTCGCGCGAAGCTGTTCCAGAACGGTGGCAGTCAGGCGGTCCGACTTCCCAAGGAGTGCCGGTTCGCTGCCCAGGGTGAGGTCTTGGTCCGCCGTGAAGGCCGTCGCGTCATCCTCGAGGCGGCGGATGAGTGGCCGGACAAGTTCCGCGCTTGCCTGGGTGCCTGGCCTGGGAAGATCCCCCGCCCAAAGCAGCAGCGCGTCCGGGACCTGCGTGATCCGTTTGCTTGATGCCAGAGTACATGCTCGACACGGACACGGTGAGCTTCGCCCTCCGTGGCCGCGGCCGGGTAGCGGCACGTCTGCTGGAACACCGCCCCTCTGAGCTCTGCATCAGCTCGATCACCCTCGCCGAGCTCCGCTACGGCGCTGAAGCACGCCGATCGCGAAAACTTCACCGTCTGATCAGCACGTTCGTGGAGGCCATCGAGGTTATGTCCTTCGATCAGTCCGCTGCCGGTCGATTTGCCGTGGTCGCAGCGGCATTGGCTCGGCGGGGCGAGCCGATCGGCACGTTCGACACCCTCATGGCGGCACATGCGTTGTCCCTTCGGCTGACGTTCGTCACCAACAATACCCGACACTTCACACGCGTCCCGGGGCTCGCGACTGAGAACTGGGTCTGATGCCATGGGCCGCCGAACACTTATCAGGCCTCCGGTTGTCAAGGCAGTCGAGCTGACCGCTGTCGTTGGGCGGATTATCGGCGCCCCCGGAGAGAAATGGTTGTGAGACCACGAATTGCAAGGGTGTCACATGTTCGAGCCTGCATGTTCCTCGCCCTTCTGCTGC
Source organism: Candidatus Rokuibacteriota bacterium (assembly GCA_023249095.1). GTDB lineage: Bacteria > Methylomirabilota > Methylomirabilia > Rokubacteriales > CSP1-6 > AR31. Next base: position 3,416 of record JAHFDK010000312.1, read on the forward strand.
TCATCGCACCGCTCACAACCGAGGCGCGCGCGCAGCAACCAGCAAAGGTCGACCAGATCGGGTATCTGATGTCCGGTTCCCCTGCTTCCTGGGCGAATCGGGTAGAAGCACTGCGGATGGGCCTGCGGGACCTCGGCTACGTCGAGGGCAAGAACATTGCCATTGCATTTCGATCGGCTGAAACGGCCGAACGGCTGCCCGAAGTCGCAGCCGATCTGGTCCGCCTGAAAGTCGACGTCATCTTCGCGACTTCTTCGACTGAGGTGGAGGCCGCCCGACGGGCAACCAAGACGATCCCCATAGTGTTCGCCACTCACGCCGACCCGGTCAGTCTCGGCCACGTGGCCAGCCTTGCGCGGCCCGGCGGCAACATCACGGGGCTCTCGATGCTCCTCACCGAACTCGTTGTCAAGGAATTCGAGATAATGAAACAGGCCCTGCCGCACATGACGCGGATCGGCGTGCTGTTGACTTTGACAGCGCCCTCGCACCGTCCTGCCTCGCACGCCGTCGAGGCTGCCGCCCAACAGCTTGGGGTTCAGGTCCTTACGGTGCCGGTGCGAACACCCGAGGATCTCAACGGGGCGTTCGCGATGATGGCGCGAGAACGTGTGAACGGCTTTCTCGCTGTGGCATCGCCGCTCACTCGCTCTCAGCGCGCGCTTCTCGCTGACCTCTCGCTGAAGCACCGTTTGGCGGGGATGTTCGGGACCAGGGAGAATGTGGAGGCGGGCGGTCTCATGAGTTACGCGCCGGATCTCGTTGACCTGACCCAGCGCGCCGCTACCTATATCGACAAGATCCTCAAGGGTGCCAAACCAGCCGACCTGCCGGTGGAGCAGGCTTCCAAATACCAGCTCGTCATCAATCTCAAGACAGCCAAGACGCTCGGGATCACGATCCCGCCATCGGTGCTCCTGCGGGCGGATCAGGTTATTGAATGATGTCGCGCCGCCCAACAACACGCGAGACTGTGTGAAAACTCTGTCATGAGATCGATATCCCGTTTGTAAAATACTCGCGTCCCAGATGCTGTGTGGCGTGAGGTGTGGCGATGAGCTATATCGAAGGGGTCGCCCGCGAGCAGCAGGTGCTCTTGCCTGAGGTGCTCGACGAGTATGTGACGGCGGAGAATCCGGTCCGGTTCATCGACGCCTTCGTGGCCTCGCTCGATCTCGCCGCGCTCGGCTTTCCGCGGGCGATGGCGGCCGCGACCGGCCGGCCCGCTTACGATCCCGGGGATCTCCTCCGCCTCTACATCTATGGCTATCTCTACCGCCTCCGCTCGAGCCGCAAGCTCGAGCCGGAGACGCACCGCAACATCGAGCTCCTGTGGTTGCTGCGCAAGCTGACCCCGGATTTCAAGACGATCGCCGACTTCCGGCGCGACAACCCGCAGGCGCTCAAGGCCGTCTGCCGGGAGTTCACGCTGCTCTGCAAGCGCCTCGATCTGTTCGCCGGCGAGTTGGAGGCGATTGACGGCAGCAAATTCAGGGCGGTGAACAGCCGGTCGCGTAACTTCACGCGCGCGGGGCTTGAGCGGCTGCTGCGCGGGATCGAGGTCCGCGTCGCCGAGTATCTGAGCGGGCTGGACACGCAAGATCAGGCCGAGACGAGCACGCCGACGCCGAGCGCCGCGGCGCTGCAGCAGAAGATCGACGCCCTCCGCGTGCGGCAGGGGGAGTATGCGGCGCTCCTCGCGCAGCTGGAGGCGAGCGGGGAGACCCAGATCTCGCTCACCGATCCGGAGAGCCGAAGTAGGAAGGTCCGCGGCGGGGTGGACGTCTGCTACAACGTCCAGACCGCGGTCGACGCCAAGCACAAGCTGATCGTTGCCCACGACGTCACGAACGCGGCGACCGATCGCGACTGCCTGAGCCCGATGGCGAACGCGGCGAACGACGTCCTGGGCTCGGCGCACCTCCAGGTGATCGCCGACCGGGGCTACTACAATGGGCCGGAGATCACCGCGTGCCAGGACCTGGGCATCACGCCGACCGTGCCACGGCCGATCACATCCGCCAACGCGAAGCACGGGCTGTTCACGAAAGACGACTTCACCTATCAGGCGGCGCCGGACACCTACCGGTGCCCGGCGGGCGAGACGCTCACGTACCGCTTCTCGACGGTCGAGCAAGGCCGCGGGATGCGCTACTACGGTACCTCCGCGTGCGGGCGGTGCGGGCTGAAGGCGCGGTGTACACGGAACAAGGGCTCGCGGCGCATCACACGCTGGGTGGACGAGGGGGTCCTGGACGCCATGGAGCAACGGCTGAAGGAGCATCCCGAGCTGCGGACGCGCCGCACGGCGATCGTCGAGCACCCGTTCGGCACGATGAAGCGGTGGATGGACCAGGGCTACTTCCTGATGCGTGGGCTCGTGAAGACCAGAACCGAATTCAGCCTCACCGTGCTCGCGTACAATCTCAAACGCGTGATCAACCTCGTCGGCGTCCCGCGGATGATCGCGGCGCTCCCCTGAACGCCGTCATCGCCTGCTTTCGCCAGCGCCCCGGCTCGGGCGGGCGACGTCCAGAGCGGCACTACCGGCACTCGATGGACAGAGACAGTTGCCGTACTGATGCACCGCAGTCTCCGTCGGAAACGGTTTTCACACAGTCTCACGCTACAACGGACCGGGGGCTCGCGTTGCTCGCTCCCCGGCCGCTGAGCGTGCGCGTTGAGCACTGGTCGCGGTTGCCGTATCGTGGCGACAGCTCATGAAGGCGCCACCTCTTCCTCTCTGGCGGATGCCACGGTCCCGATACGACCAGCTCGTCGAGGCCGGTATCCTCGGCCCTGAGGATCGGATCGAGCCGCTCGACGGCATGCTCGTCGCCCGAGAGCCGCAAGGCGAGCGCCACGCCACGGTCGTCGGTCTCGTGCGCGCCGCGCTCGAGAAGGCGTTCGGCGGCGCTTACCACATTCGCGAGGAAAAGCCGATCGCTCTCGACGAGCAATCGGAGCCCGAGCCCGATGTCGTCGTCGTACCGGGCCGACTTCGAGACTACCGGACGACCCATCCCTCTCGGCCCGTGCTGGTCGTCGAGGTCGCCGACAAGCTCCGGCGAAACGCCATCGTCACGCCGCTGGCCGCGCCCCGAGCGCGCATCCGCGTCGCCGCGCTGCTGCCGTAGTTTTGAAGCGTGGAAAGGGTCCTGGCCGAGAGCAGCGACCCTGACGTCAGGCCGAGCCCGTGGCGCGCCGTCGTGGCCGCCACCGTGCTCAACGCCCCACTCGGCTCGCTCTACGCGTTCAGCGTGTTCTTGAAGCCGCTGGAGGCGCTGCTCGGGCTGAGCCGAGCCGATCTCGCGCTCGTCTTCGCCCTGGCATCCGGCGGATTCGGCGCCGGCATGATTCTGGCGCCCCACTTCTTCGGCCTCGCGGCGACCTCGACACTGGTGCT
>JAHFDK010000313.1 GCA_023249095.1 Candidatus Rokuibacteriota bacterium
TTGCGCGCGCGATCAAGTGTCCCTGGCCCTCGGCCACGGAAGAAGCGGGCTGCCGAACATCACGTTGGACCGGACCGCTGGCTCGCATTCGCTCGCCGCGGCCGGTCAACGTGAGCGTTATACGGATCGAGAAACAGGGCGTAATCCGAAGGAGACATATGCATCACGCGCGTAAGCCGGGAGACGTCCATCCGTTGTTCGTGGCCGCATTCAACGCAGGCGATCTCGACGCTCTGATGCAGTGCTTTGAGCCTGAGGCTTGCTTCGTATCCAAGTCGGGCCGTGTCGCGGCCGGCGCCGAGGCAGTCCGCGAGGCGTATCGGCGAACGCTTGCCAACAAGCCTCACATGGACTTGGAGGTACGAAAGGTCTTGCCCGCCGGACCTGGGCTCGCGTTAGTCATCGTCCCGTTCACACAGAAGGCCGCCACACCAGACGGGCCGATGGAGTGGCGCAGTGTAGCGACCGACATCGTTAGGCAACAACCGGACGGTAGCTGGCGGCTGGTTCTCGACAATCCATTCGGTATCGAATGAGGAACCGCATAACGAACGGCTGGAGCGGACCGCCGTCAGGCGTCGCGCCGACGTCCGACCGTGATGCCGGCGGCCGCTCAGCCGTGCGTTGGGCAGACCGATGACCCACTGGTCCTGAGATTGTCACGTCGATGATCACCACGCTCACTGCGCTCGGTGCTGTTCTGATGCTCGTGATCCCGCTCGCGGCCGAGGCGCAGCCACAGGCTCAGGTCGCCCGGATCGGAGTCCTCTCCAGTGGTTCGCCCGCCACGTCGGTGGCCTCCTTAGACGCGTTCCGCCAGCGCCTGCGCGAGCTCGGCTATGCAGAAGGCCGAAATGTCACCATCGAATCTCGCTATGCGGCAACACAGCCCGGACGGTTTCGCGGTCTCGCCGCCGAGCTGGTCGGACTCGGAGTGAACGTCATCGTGACCTGGGGCACCCTGGCCACCCGTGCCGCTAGGGAGGTGACAAGTACCATCCCGATCGTCATGGTGAGCGTCGGCGACCCCGTCGGGGCCGGGCTCGTGAAGAGCCTGCCCAAACCGGGTGGGAACATCACCGGGGGGTCGTTCATGGGCTCCGAGCTGGCCCTCAAGGGCTTCGACCTGCTCACGGAAGCCCTCCCGCGGGCAAAGCGCCTCGCGGTGCTCTTCAACCCAGAGATCTCGCCGGACCCCCTGGGCTTGTACGCCCTAGATGCCGCCGCGCAGACGAAAGGCGTGACCCTCCACCCCGTAGAACTTCGGCGGTCGGACGACCTCAACCCCGCCCTCGCGGCCATGGTCCAGGCACGGCCCAACGCGTTGCTCGTCTTCGCGGTGAACGCCGTCCAGCGAAACCAGATCGTCGAGTTTGCCGCGAAGAATCGACTCCCGGCGCTCTACGGCTTCAGGGACGCGGTCGACGTCGGAGGGTTGATGTCTTTCGGCCCCAAGCTCCTCGACCTATGGCGGGGAGCGGCGACGTACGTCGATAAGATCCTCAAGGGCGCCAAACCCAGCGATCTCCCCGTGGACCAGCCCACCACGTTCGAGCTGGTCATCAACCTGAAGACCGCGAAAGCCCTCGGTCTCACGATCCCGGCCTCAGTGCTGGCTCGGGCAGATCAGGTCATTCAATGAAGTCGTGCTGCCCAACATCACGCTGCAACGGACCGAGCGCTCGCGTTGCTCGCGCTCCGGCCGCTGAGCGTGCGCGTTGGGCGGATCATCGGCGGCCCGGAGGAGAGATGGTTGTGAGGCCACGAATTGCAAGGGGGTCACGCGTTGGAGCCTGCATGTTGCTCGCCCTCGCACTGCTCACATTCGAGGCGCGCGCGCAGCAGCCAGCGAAGGTCCACCAGATTGGGTATTTGATTTCCGGCTCGCCGGCTTCCTTTGCGAACCGGGTAGAAGCACTGCGGATGGGCCTGCGGGACCTCGGCTATGTCGAGGGCAAGAACATTGCCCTTGTATTTCGATCGGCTGAGACGGCCGATCGGCTGCCGGAAGTCGTCGCCGACCTGGTGCGCCTGAATGTCGACGTCATCTTCGCGACTTCCTCCACTGAGGTCGAGGCCGCCCGACGGGCGACCAAGACGATCCCCATAGTGTTCGCCACTCACGCCGATCCGGTCAGTCTCGGCCACGTAGCCACCCTTGCGCGGCCCGGCGGAAACATCACGGGGCTATCGATGCTCCTCACTGAGCTTGTGGCCAAGGAACTCGAGATCATGAAGCAGGCTCTGCCGCACATGACGCGGATCGGCGTGTTGTTGACTGTGACTGCCCCCTCGCACCGTCCTGCCTCGCACGCCGTCGAGGCTGCCGCCCAAAAGCTTGGCGTCCAGGTCCTTACGGTGCCGGTGCGAACACCCGAGGATCTCGATCGCGCGTTCGCGATGATGGCGCGAGAACGTGTGTACGGCTTTCTCGCCGTGGCATCGCCGCTCACTCGCTCTCAGCGCGCGCTTCTCGCTCAGCTCTCGCGAAAGCACCGTTTGGCGGGCATGTTCGGGACCAGGGAAAATGTGGAGGCGGGCGGTCTCATGAGTTACGCGCCGGATCTCGTTGACCTGACCCGGCGCGCCGCTGCCTACATCGACAAGATCCTCAAGGGTGCCAAACCAGCCGACATGCCGGTGGAGCAGGCCTCCAAATACGAGCTTGTCATCAATCTCAAGACCGCCAAGACGCTGGGGATCACCATCCCGCCATCGGTGCTCCTGCAAGCGGACCAAGTTATTGAGTGACGTACCGCCCAACATCACGCTACAACGGCCCGGGGCTCGCGTTGCTCGCCCCGGCCGCTGAGCGTGGCGTTGGGCGGATCGATGAAGGTGCAGGCAGCGGTGACATGAGATGGGTGGAAAACCGGCGACCGTGAGCTTGCTCATCGTTGTCGTCACTCTGCTTCTCGCGGCGCCACTCGCTGTCGATGCCCAGCAGGCGGGGCAGGCGCTCCAGACAGTGGGCGTTTTGACGCCGCAACGTTTGGAGCAACAAGCGGGGTATCCGACGTTTCTCGAAACGTTGCGCCTGCGTGGGTACCAGGAAGGCTCCAATCTGCGCATGCTGGTGCGTTCGGCAGACGGCAAGCTGGATCGTCTTCCGGCTCTTGCGGCGGAGCTCGTGGCGGCTGGACCAGATGTCATCGTGGCCCTGAACACCCCGGGGGCACGCGCCGCCATCGGCGCGACCAAACAGATACCGATCGTGATGGCCATCGTGGGTGACCCGGTCGCGATGGGATTCGTCTCTAACCTCGCGCGACCTGGTGGGAACGTTACTGGGATCTCGAACATCAGTCGAGAGCTTGCCGCCAAGCGCCTGTCGTTGGTGAAGGAGGCTGTGCCGGGAGCGAAGCGCATCGCCGCGATGTTCAACCCGGACGATCCGCTCAATGCGCTGCAAAAGGAAGACGTGCAGCGCGCCGCGCCCACCCTCAAGGTCGACGTCAATTTTTTCCCGGTGCAGGCGCCCGGAGAACTAGCCGAGACGTTCAAGCGCATCGGCGCGTGGCGGGCAGAGGCGGCGCTGTGGCTCTCGGGACAAAGCCAAGCGTTGCAGCCGGCGGCAGTGAAGTTAGCGGCCACGTACCGGCTGCCGGTCCTGGGAACCTATCGGGCGGTTGTCGAGCAGGGTGGCCTCATGTCGTACTCTCCGGACGACGCGGAACTATACCGTCGGACCGCCTTTTACGTTGATCGGATTCTCAAAGGCTCCAAGCCTGGTGATCTTCCGATCGAGCTCCCAACAAAGTTCGCCCTGGTCATCAACGCCAAGACCGCCAAAACCCTCGGCGTCAGTCTCCCACAGTCGCTGCTGCTGCGGGCGGACCAGTTGATTGAATAGGCGATACGCCGACGCGCCCAACTCAGCGTTTAAGCCGGCCGGCGCGCGAGCGCGCCGCCGCTTAACGCAGCGTTGGGCAGACAAAGAGTGTGTGCCACGGTTATGACGACGTCCCGGAGAAGGGTTGTGGCCGCGGCGGTCACTGAACTCAGCCTTATGGTGGCCGTATCCATTCTCGCCGCGCCGCTCCCCGCCGGGGCGCAGCAGGCGACGAAGGTGCCCAGGATGGGGTTTCTAAATGCCGGCTCCCATTCTGACCCTGGGTTCCTGCGCAATCTCGAGGTCTTCCGGCAGGGGCTTCGCGACCTCGGCTACGTGAACAGCCAAAATATCGTCATCGAGTACCGATGGGCGGAGGGCAAGCTCGACCGGCTGCCCGACCTCGCGACCGAGCTGGTCCGGCTCAAGGTGGACATCATCGTCGCGGTACAGACGCAAGCAACGGTGGCGGCCAAGAACGCCACCGGGACGATTCCCATCGTCATGGTTGCCGTTACCGATCCCGTTGGGCACGGGCTCATCGCGAGCCTCGCGCACCCGGGCGGGAACGTCACCGGCTTGTCCTTCAGCGTGGGCGTGGACACTTTCGGCAAAGGGCTGGAGCTGCTCAAGGAGACCGTCCCCAAGGTCCGCCGCGTGGCGATCCTCTCGAACCCGGCCCATCCGGCTCAGCCGCTGGCGATAAGAAACCTGAAGGTCGCGGCGCGGTCGTTGGGAGTGGAGCTTCAGCTCCTGGAAGCTCGAGGTCCCAACGAGTTCGACGGCGCATTCGCGGCGATGGCCAAAGAGCGGGTGGGGGCCCTGCTCGTCGTGGCAGACACGATATTCTATCTCCACCGAGCCCGGCTGGCAGACCTCGCGGCGAAGAGTCGCCTGCCTACCGTACACGGCTATAGGGAGAATGTGGAGGCCGGGGGCCTCATGTTTTACGGGGTGAGCTTGCCTGATAACTACCGGCGCGCCGCCACCGTCGTGGACAAAATCCTCAAAGGTGCCAAGCCCGCCGACCTGCCCGTCGAGCAGCCCACAAAGTTCGAGTTGGTCGTCAACCTGAAGACCGCGAAAGCCCTCGGCCTCACGATCCCGGCCTCAGTGCTGGCGCGAACGGACCAGGTCATTGAGTGACGTCGTGCTGCCCAACAACACGCTGCAACGGCCCGGGGCTCGCGCTGCTCGCCCCGGCCGCTGAGCGTGACCGTTGGGCGGACCACTGGCGCGGTCGGTAGGGAAATGGTCATGAGACCAACAGCCGCTCGGCTTACCATCGTCGTCGCCCTTCTGATGCTCACCGTGCCGCTCGCCGCCGGCGCGCAGCAGACGGGGAAGGTCTACCGCATTGGCTTTCTCGGGGACAGTCTGGCCGCGTTCTCGGAACCCACCGAAGCTTTTCGGCAAGGGCTTCGCGACCTGGGTTACGTGGAGGGTCGGAACATCACCATCGAGTACCGGTGGGCGGAGGGGAAGCCAGAACGGATGCGCGAGTTGGCGGAGGAACTTGTTCGGCTCAAGGTCGATCTCATCGTCGTACCAAGTTCCATCTACACCGAGGCGACGAAACGGGCGACCTCGACGATCCCCATCGTCTTCTGGGGCCACGCGGACCCGGTCGCCACCGGCCACGTGACCAGCCTCTCGCGGCCGGGCGGCAACATCACCGGGATTTCGCTGATGATGACGGAGACAAGCGTCAAAAGCCTGGAACTGTTCAAGCAGGCCGTTCCCGGGCTCGCGCGCGTTGCCGTGATCTTCGACCCCGCCACGCCTTCGCATGGACCGGCCCTGAAGGCGGTCGAGGCCGCCGGCCCGGCACTGGGGCTTCAGGTTCAACCTGTGGCGGTACCCAGCGCGACGGAGTTTGACAGCGCCTTTTCGGCCATCGTCCGGGGCCGTGCCGACGCGGTTCTGATCCTCACCACGCCGCTGTTCGTCACCGGGGCACAGCGGCTCGCGAAATTCGCGTTGACGCACAAACTGCCTTCGATGGGGGCGAAGTATCTAGTGGAAGCCGGCGTGCTGATAAGCTACTGGCCCAACCGTGCCGATTTCGCGCGCCACTGCGCCATCTACGTGGACAAGATCCTGAAGGGCGCCAAGCCAGCCGATCTGCCAGTCGAGCAAGTTACGAAGTTCGAGCTCGTCATCAACCTGAAGACTGCCAAGGCCCTGGGCCTAAAGATTCCGACCCCGCTGATGCAGCGGGCGGATCAGATCATTGAGTAGCCAACAGCCGCCCAACAAAGCATTCCACCTGGCGGTCCGGCTCGCCTTCGCTCGCCGTCCCGCAGGTGAATGCTAGCGTTAGCCGGACGAGGACAAATGCAGCTGCGCCGCTTTCACGATCCGAGGTTGTTCCTCAGCCGCGCCGAGGCCTTCCTCATGCGCGCGGAGGTAGAGAACATCGTCATCTTGGGCATCGGCGGACCACCTGGCGCGCCCTCGCCCGTCCTCGGCGAGGATTGCTATCTTGCCGTTGTTGAAGATGTAGGCGAGGTTGTCGCCTGCGCTGTCCGTATATCGCCGGACAGGGTCATCATTTCGAGAGCAGAACAGGAAGCTCTGGAGTACCTCGTGGGCGACCTCGCCTTGAAGTACACGACGCTTCCTGGCGTCCATGGTCCAGACCCTGACGTAAGCCGCTTTGCGCAGCTTTGGTCACGCCGTATCGGTATTCCCGCGCGGCTCGGTATGAGGCTACGATTATTTGAGACGCGAAAGGTTCAGTCCCTCGGGGCTCGGCCGCGCGGCACGCTGCGCGTTGCTGAAGCAGCAGATCTTCCGACGATTGCAGAATGGGCGAGGGCCTTCAGATACGAAGCAGACCCGTACAACCCATCCGATCCTCACGAGGAGGCACGACGGCGCGTCGGCCGTCGGAGTGTGTTCGTCTGGGACGATGGGCGCCCGGTCTCGATGGCCGCTTGGGCGGGTCGGACCGGACGGGGTG
>JAHFDK010000314.1 GCA_023249095.1 Candidatus Rokuibacteriota bacterium
TCAACCCGGCGATGACGGTGGGCGAGCAGATCGCGGAGACGCTGTCGCTCCATCGGGGCCTGCGTGGCCGCGCCCTGGACGAGCGGGTGCTCGAGTTGCTGCGCCAGGTGCGGATCAGCGATCCCGAGCGTCGCGTCCACGCCTATCCCCACCAGATGAGCGGTGGCATTCGCCAGCGCGTGGCGGGCGCCATCGCCATTTCGTGCGGACCGAGCCTCTTGATCGCCGACGAGCCGACGACCTCGCTCGACGTCACCATCCAGGCGCAGTACCTGCGTCTCTTGAAGGAGATTCAGCGGGAGACGAATCTCGCCCTCGTCTTCGTCACGCACGATCTCGGCATCGTGGCCAAGCTCTGCGACCGCGTCGCGGTCATGTACGCCGGGCGGATCGTCGAGACGGGGCGCACCCGGGACATCTTCAACCGCCCGCGCCATCCCTACACGATCGGCCTCCTCAACTGTCTGCCGACGCTTCGGCACGGGCGCGAGCCGCTGACGGCGATCGAGGGCCAGCCTCCGGATCTCGCCCACGTCCCACCCGGCTGCAGCTTCGCCCCGCGCTGCCCGATGGTCGAGCCACGGTGCGGGGAGGCGCGCCCGCCGCTGGAGTCGATCGAGCCCGATCACCTCGTGGCGTGCGTGCGCGCCGGGGAGACCGCGATTCAAGGCCGACGGGTGGCCTCGATCTCGACAGCCTCGGCGCCGGCGCGGGTCGCGGTGGACGCCGGAGACGTCATCCTGGAGGCGCGGCAACTCACCAAGCACTTCCCGCTGTCGCGCGGCATGATCTTCGCCCGCACGTTCGGGACGGTGAAGGCGGTCGACGGCATCGACTTCGTTCTGCGTCGCGGCGAGACGCTCGGGTTGGTCGGAGAAAGCGGGTGCGGGAAGACCACGACCGCGAGGCTCGTCCTGTCACTGGAGCGGCCGACCGCGGGCGGCATTTTCTTCCGCGGCCGCGACATCCACGCGCTGGGGCGCCAGGGGCTGGGCGGCTACCGCCGGGCGGTGCAGGCGGTCTTCCAGGACCCCTACAGCTCGTTGAACCCGCGCCTGACGATCCGCACGACTGTCAGCGAGCCGCTGGCCCAGACCGAGCCGGATCTTACGCGGGCCGAGGTCACGGAACGCGTCGGCGCGTCGCTCGCGCGGGTCGGGCTCCGGCCGCGCATCGCCGACGACTATCCCCACGAGCTGTCGGGCGGTCAGCGCCAGAGGGTTGCGATCGCCCGCGCGTTGACCACGAATCCGGAGTGCATCCTGCTCGACGAGGCGGTCTCGGCGCTCGACGTCTCGATCCGCGCCCAGGTCATGAACCTGCTGCGCGAGATTCAGGATCGTCTGGGCGTGAGCTACCTGTTCATCGCTCACGATCTGGCCGTGGTGAAGTACGTCAGCACGCGGATCGGCGTGATGTACCTGGGCAAGCTCGTCGAGACGGCGGCCGCCGACGAGCTCTACACGAACCCACTCCATCCTTACACGCAGGTGCTCCTGAACAACGCGCTGCCCTCGCACCCCGACGACGTCCGTGAGGAGGTCATCCTGAAAGGCGAGGTGCCGAGCGCGTTCAATCCTCCCCCGGGATGCCGGTTCCATCCGCGGTGCCCGCAGGCGCTGCCGGTCTGCGGCGAGATCGAGCCGATGCTGCGCGAGCGGTCTGCCGGCCATCGTGTCGCCTGTCATCTCTACGGGGCCTAGCGCCGAGCGCGAAGCCTACAACTTCGCCGCCGGATACCTCGACGCGTGCCTCGTAGGCCGCCTGGCCGCCAGGGAAGGCCCGGGCGGCGGCGGCGGGAAGAGAACGGGCACCGCTCGTGAGATCGTTGATGCCCGCCCAGCCGTCGCGCATCCAGACGACACCCGGTGGCACCCGATCGGTGACCTGCGCACGGGCACCCATCGTCCCGCGGTCGTTCAGGATCCGGATGGCGTCGCCGTCGCCGATGCGCCGGGCAGCGGCGTCGGCCGGATTGATCCACAAACGCGGCTCCGGGTCGGCTTTGGCGAGGGTCGGCAGTGCCCGGCCGTGGTCATAGAATCCGTGGAAGTGCGTCAGCGTGCGGCCCTGTCGAAAGAGGAGCGGGAACCGGCCGGCGCCATCGGGCTGGGTCGGGGCGTCCTCGGCGATCGGCTCGTACACCGGAAGCGACGGCATCCCGAGCTGGACCGCGCGCTCAGATAAAAATTCCACCTTGCGTGAAGGCGTCGGAAACAGGAGGTTCGGGTGAGCGACAGGGGAGATGGCCAGCGGCTGGTACCCTCCCTGCGCCCGGAGCTGCGCTGGGGTAACGTGACCCATCGCGGGATGGTCGAAGAGCGCCGTGAGGAAGGCGTCCGTATCCTTCCACGGGAAGAAGTCCGCGACTCCGAGGCGCGGCGCCAGCGCGTCCATCACCCAGGCGGCCGACCGCGCGTCCCCACGCGCGGAGATCGCCTGGTCCATGAGGTAGAGATGCGTGTTGGTGGTCTTGTAGCCCGTCTCCTCGAGCCACGAGGTCGCGGGCAGGACCACGTCGGAGTGATTCCGCGCGGTATCCTGCATGAACAGGTCGTGGCTGACGACAAGGTCCATCCGATCGAGCGCCCGGGCCACGCGTGAGGCGTCGGCGAACGAAGAGACCATGTTGGTGCCGAAGAGAAGCAGCACCTTCACGCGCCCGTCGTCGAGGTCGTCGAGGATGCTGCTCATTTCGCTGATCATGTAGGGACGACCCGAGGGCGAAGGCGGGCGGCGCTCACTGGCCTCGATGTTGACCGTGCCCATGCCGGAGCTCTGGGCCGCGTGACGGGGACCGAGGCCGCCGCCGGGCCGCCCGAGAGCCCCGGTGAGCGCCGGGAGACACGCGATCGCCCGCCCTGCCTGCCAGCCGTTGGCGCTCTTGTGCATCGAGGAGCCGCCGACCAGGATCATGCTCTGCTTGGTGGCGGCGTAGCGGCGGGCGAGAGCCCGGATCGCCGTCGCCGGCACCCCGGTCTCGGTCTCCGCCCACTCCGGGGTGTACTGCTTCACGTGTGCCGTCAGCTCGGGGAAGCCCGTGGTGTGGCTCGAGACGAAGACCGGATCATGGAGCTCCTCGCCGACGATGACGTGCATGAGCGCGAGCGCCAGGGCGGCGTCGGTACCTGGCCGGATCAGATGGGTCTCGTGGGCCTGCTCGAACGCCTCGCTCCGCCGCACATCGATGGCGACGAGCCACGCGCCCCGTCGCTTGGCCGCGACCAGGTGCGGCGCGGTGGTAGGCTGGCTGGCGAGGTTTGCGCCCCAGAGGACGATGAGGTCCGAGTGCGCCGCCATGTCCTCTTTGGTGTTGACCTGCACCGGTCCGGTGAGCGAGAAGCCGAAGCCGCCCAGGCCCCAGCACACGATGGCGGGCTCCCACCACTGGAAGCCGCACAGATTCGCGAAGCGGGGGGCCAACCGGCGGCCAACCGTGTTCACGATGCTCCCGTGGCCGGCCCAGACCGCCACCGCTTCCGGCCCTACCTTGCGGATCGCCCCGGCGATGCGATCGAGCGCCTCGTCCCAGGAGGCGTCGCGCCACGCGTCGTCGGTGCGCACGTCGCGCAGGCGCGGACGAAGGACGCGCATCGGGTTGTCGATGATCTCCCGGGAGGCCTGGCCACGGATGCAGAGAAAGCCGCGGCTGTCGGGATTCTCGTCATCCCCGCGGATGCTGAGAACGCGATCGTCCTGGATCTCGACCTCCATTCCGCAGTACGTCGGATGGCAGTTCATGGGGCACATGGTGCGGACACGCCGGGTCGCGTGGCTGGGCGGCAGGTCGCTATCGATCATCGGGCTCTCGATCAGGCCAGGCGCGTTCAATCACGGCATCCCCGTCAAGTCCAGGGATCGTCCGGTTCGTCCGGTCCCGGCGCTAGCACGGTCGCTCCGCTCAGAGTTCTTGCCTCGGCGCCGCCGTCCTGGCATCTCCCGTATTCGGTGTTCCTGTCGGTTCTATCAACAGGAGGCTCGCTTCCTGCTCTGCGTAAGTCTGATGCTCAACGCCCCGGGGCACCACAAACAGCTCTCCCGGCCCGAGGCGCAGCGTGCGATCGCGTAACCGAATCTCCAGCTGACCGTCGAGGACCAGGAAGAAGTCGTCGGTGTTGTCGTGCTTGTGCCAGACGAATTCGCCCTGGACCTTCACGACCATGATGTCGTACCGGGCAGCAAGAACGCTGGCGACGAAAGTCCGAAGAAAGCCGCCCAAGTGGCATCAATACGCTGAATGGTCATGGGACGCTCAAACGTGAGGTGATGTGTCACTTACTACGCCAGCGGTGCCAGAGCTGCCCAGCCTTCGGGTGCTGCGACACGCCTTCGTACAGCTTTCTTACCAACCCGGTCGCCTCGGTCCCCTCCACGAGCTTGCCGTCTACGACCACGATTGCGTCGCCCTTGATACGGAAGGCGCCAGACGAGTAAGGGCTGAACTTCTGCACAAACGTGATCGGGCGGGTCATTCCTCTCGCCCACACATCGACGGTCAGGACGTCAACCTTTCCGGTTCCCTCCGGCATGAGCCCCTCGCGCACAAATGCCCATGCGTCCAGCTGTCCCTGACGCTTGGCGAGCGTCGCCTTGCCTTCCGCGATCGATTGCTCTTGCGTCTGCGCCTCGAAGCGAAGGAGCTGGCGCTGGCCATCGGTCTCGACAACCGCAAGGGGCACCAGCAGCTCGCCCTTGGGCAGATCTGAGACGCTCCAGGCCCCGTGAGCGAGAACGAAGCCGGCCAGCAGCACGACGGAGTCTGGTGTCACGATATCCCGGTGGTGCTCCCAGTTGTCGATCGTCGCCATCCGCCCTTCGGTTTCACCGGGTGCAGTCGGAACACTCGGTCTAGCACGGGCGGGATAGGCTGCGTGGCCATGCGGCCTATCCAGGCGTGTTTGAGCGCACACGCGGCGAGCGCACGGCCAGGAAGACGCGCGCTGGCGTTAGCGGCAGGGCGGTGATCGCGAGCTCGGCGGGCGCGAGGGCGTCGCACACGGCGTTGGCGATGGCAGCGCCGAGACCGGGGTTGCCGCACTCGCCGAGACCGCGCAGACCGAGCGGGTTCGTGGTCGCGCGCACCTCCTGGTAGAAGCCGTCCACGGGTGGAACGTCGGCGGCCATCGGCAGTGCGTAGTCCATCAGGGTCGACGACAGCAGCTGGCCGTCGGCGTCGTACGCGAGGCTCTCGTGCAGGGTGTTGCCGATGCCGAAGGCGACGCCGCCCACGAGCTGACCATCGACAAGCGCGGGATTCACGGCGCGGCCGACGTCGGCGCCCACCACGACCCGGCGCAAGGCGACGACGCCGGTCTCGGGATCCACGTCCGCCGTTACGGCCACGGCGCACCCCGCGTAGGTCACCTTCGGCACCTCGAACGAGGCGCCGGCCGCGAGACGACGTTCCCGCGCCAGCTCCGCCAGGGTGATGCGCTGGCCGCGGGACTCCAGAGCGCCGCGCGCGTACGCCACCTCGCTCTCCGCCACGCCCCACCGCTCGGCGGCCCGTTGCCGCGCCTCGGCGATCAGCTTGGCCGCGGCGAGGTGAGCGGCGTTGCCGGCAGTGACGGTACCGCGCGAGCCGTAGGTGCCGACGCCGCTCTCGACGGCGGCGGTGTCGGCATGGCGCACGTCGAAGCGAGCGGCGGGGAGGCCGAGCGCCTCACCGAGGATCTGGGCGAGCACGGTCTCGAGCCCCGGGCCCATCGACGAGGCGCCGGTGTCGACGACGAGGGTGCCGTCCGGGCGCGCCTCCACCTGCGTGGTCTCGAAGGGGCCGAGGCCGGTCTTCTCCACGTAGACCGCCAGCCCGATTCCGCGCCGAGGCCCCAACGGCCGCGCGTTCATCGCGGCCTGCTCGGCGCGCGCGCGGGGATAGTCCAGCCGGCGCAGGAGCTCGTCGAAGAGCGCCGGAAAATCCCCGGAGTCGTAGACGGTGCTCACGCCGAAGGACCTGGTGCCACAGTCGTAAGGCATCTCCTCCGGGCGGATCAGGTTCCGGCGACGGATCTCCGCAGGGTCGAGGCCCAGGCGGACGGCGGCCTGGTCCAGGAGGCGCTCGCGGACGAAGTTGCACTCCGGGCGGCCGGGGGAGCGGAGCGTGCCTGCCGGCGTCTTGTTGGTCACGACCGACCAGAGATCGCAGGCGTAGTTCGGCACCCGGTAGGGGCCGGGGAGCAGGGAGGCGCCGAACTCGGCGGGCACGAGCGCGGCGGTGCGCACGTAGGCGCCGATGTCAGCGTGGATCACGGTGCGAATCCCGAGAATGCGGCCGTCGCGGTCGAAGCCGATCTCGATCTCGTAGACGACCTCGCGCGCGTGGTTGGCCGCCATCAGGTTTTCGCGCCGGCTCTCGATCCACTTCACGGGTCGACCGAGCTTCATGGCGGCAAGCGGCACCAGGATGTCCTCGGGATAGAGCTCGCCGCGCACACCGAAGCCGCCCCCAACGTCCACCTCGGTGAGGCGCAGAGCGCCGAGCGGGATACCGAAGATCGGCGCGAGGATCGTCCGGTTGATGTGGATGCACTTGGTCGAGCCGATCAGGTGCAGCTCGCCGCCACGCGGGTCCGGCGGCCGGGCGACCAGCCCGCGCGTTTCCAGCGCGGCCGCCGTCTGCCGCGGATAGGTGAAGCGCTCGCGCAGCACGAGCGCGGCGGACCCGAGCGCGGCATCGGCGTCGCCCACGCGCATGGTGATCGTCGCGACGTTGTTGGAATCGGTGGTCGGAAAGAGCCGCGACGCCCCGGGCCCGAGCGCCTCGGTCGTGGATGCACAGGCCGGCAGCGGCTGGTA
>JAHFDK010000068.1 GCA_023249095.1 Candidatus Rokuibacteriota bacterium
CAGACGTGGGCGCGCTCGCGCTCACCGGCTACGGCAAGGATCTCCTGAAGGACGTCCTGGGCGCCGACATGGGCGTGGTGGAGACGGTGGCCCACGCGACCGCCTCACTCCATTTCTATCCCGACGCCGACGTCATCTGCGACGTGGGCGGCACGGACGTCAAGATCATGATCCTGCGACAGGGGACCGTCGCTGACTTCCGCCTGAACTCGCAGTGCTCGTCGGGCAACGGCGCCTTCCTGCAGGGCGTGGCCAAGCGCTACAACATCCCGCTCGAGGCCTACGCCGACCGCGCGTTCCAGGCGAAGGCCATGCCGAGCCTCACGATGGGCTGCGGCGTGTTCCTCCAGTCGGACATCGTCAACCAGCAGCGCAAGGGCTGGTCGGCCGAGGAGATCATGGCCGCGCTGGCGGCGGTCCTGCCGGTCAATGTCTGGATCTACGCGGGCCAGCTCCAGAATCTGCGCGCGGCCGGCCGCAAGTTCATCCTGCAGGGCGGTACCCACCGCAACATGGCGGTGGTCAAGGCGCAGGTGGATTTCATCCGGGGCAAGGTGCCCGACGCCGAGGTTGTCCTGCACCCGTACTCCGGCGAGGCCGGTGCCATCGGCGCCGCGCTCTGCGCCGGCGACTGGCGCAAGCGCGGCGAGCCGTCGCACTTCCGGGGCTTCGACGCCATCGCGGCGCTGACCTACACGAGCACGACCAGCGCCGCGACCGTCTGCAAGTGGTGCCCGATCAACTGCACGCGGACGTTCATCGACGTCCAGCTCCCGGGCGCCAAGGGCCGCGAGTGGAGCAAGTTGCCGCTGGCGCCCGGCTGGGAGCGCGTCATCAGCAACAACTCGTGTCCCAAGGGGCTGGTCGAGGACGTCAACGAGATGCGCGTGGTGAAGGCGAAGCTCGAGGAGGTCAAGCGTGAGTACCCTAACGTTGCCGAGATGGTTCGGAAGGACGCGTTCCGCCGGGTCAGCACCGCCGCCGTCGCCGCGGAATAAGCTCCGGATCGGCATTCCGCGTGTCCTGAACCTCTGGAACACCCATCAGTTCTGGATGGGGTTCCTCACCGAGCTCGGCGTGGACCCGCGCAACGTCGTCTTCTCGTCGGACACCTCCGAGGAGCAGGGCCGGCAGTTCGGCAAGGGCCGGGGCACCGTGGACTGCTGCTATCCGGTGAAATGCATCTCGGGCCACTACGGTGAGCTGGTGTTCGGTCAGAAGCAGAAGCTCGACATCCTGCTCTCGCCCATGATCTACAACCTGCCCTCGTTCTTGAGCGGCCACGTGGCCAAGTCGCTGACCTGTCCGCGGGTCATGGCCGCCCCCGAGAACATCAAGGCCGGCTTCATCAAGGACGTGGACGCGTTCGCCGAGGCCGGGATCAAGTACGTGACGCCGTTCGTCTCGCTCGACGAGCCGCTGCTGGTTCCCAAGCAGCTGTTCGAGACGATGCGCGACGCGCTGCCGGGGCTGACCTACGAGGAAACCGGGCGGGCGGTGGAGGCGGGCTTCCGCGCCCTGCGCGACTTCAGCCACCGTCTCAGGAAAAAGTCGCGCGAAGTACTGGAGTGGTGCGCTCGGGAGAACCGGGCGTGCCTGATGGTGATCGCGCGGCCGTACCACATGGACCCGGGCATCGGCCACGAGATCGAGGTCGATTTGCAGGCCTACGGCTACCCGATCCTCTGGATGCAGTATTTCCCGATCGATGACGATCTGATGCAGTGGGCGTTCGGCGAGGACATCCGCGCCGGCCACATCAAGTCCGCGTTCGACATCCACGACGTGTGGCCGTCGTCCTACAGCTCGAACACGAACGAGATTCTGTGGGGCGCCAAGGTGGCGGCGCGGATCCCGTGGATCGCCTGCGTGGTCCGCATGTCGTCCTACGAGTGCGGGATGGACCAGCCGACGTACACCCCGGTCCAGCAGATCATCGAGCGCTCGGGCACGCTCTTCTTTTCTTTCCAGGACCTCGACTCCACCAAGCCCTCCGGGTCGGTGAAGATCCGGGTCGAGACGATCACGCACTATCTCGAGAAGTATGCGGGGTCAATCATCGAGAAGAAGAGGGCGGCGACGCCGCCGGGCTGCCCGCTCCTGCCGGCGGCGTAGGCCGGCCCAGGCCATTCAGCCGCGCGCGGAAGTTGTCGCCGAACTGGCGATACGGAATCGGGAACACCGTCCCCCAGTGCACCCGCGGATCGGCGTCGAGCGCGAAGCGCCCGAGGAATTCCATGAGCTTCGCGCTGCCATACTGCTCGACGAGCCAGTCGACCGCCAGGAACGCCTGCCCATACGTCGCCGGGGAGCCGAGCCGATTCACCGACTGGGTCCAGGCCGTGCTACTGGCGAGCGCCTGGAGGTCAGGGAAGAACGTGATCGGGGTCGTCGATCCGAGGGCGGCGCGTACGACCGTGTCCCGCGACTCGGCGTAGGGTCGATATCCGAGCAGGTCGAGCACCTTGAACTTGACCCAGTCGGCATGGCCCTCGAGGATCCACTGCGCGGGTCTGCCGCGCCCGCCGGCTCGGAGCTTGCTCTGGCTCACGTGCGCCAGTTCGTGGGCGAAGAGCCCCGCGCGCCCGACGAGGTGGGTCCGGGCCAGGTAGTCGCCACGCAGGAAGAGGCCAACGCGCGTGGCGACACCGGACGCGAAGCGCCCTCGGTCCCACGCATCGTCGATCTTCTCGCCCCCGATCTTGATGAGCCCGTCGACGAACGTCGCCTCGTTGACGTAGACGTACGCCTTGATGTCCGCCGGAAACGGCAGATCGAGCCGGTGGCGCATCAGCCAGGCGATGGCGTCGATGAGCTCGCCGTCGCTCGGGCTCTGGTCGAGCGATGGCGGGGCCGGCGCATCGAACCGGATCCCGTATTCCCGGTATGGAGCGGCCACGCTCGAGCAGGCAACCGCCGCCAGCATCGCCACGACGATCGGCCAGCGGCCGCTCATGCGCGCCTCCATACCGCGCGGACGCCGGCCGCGTCAAGTATGCTCTCTACGCAGGAGGTGCGATCATGGCCGGTTTGGACGATCGTCCGACGGCGAGCCCCGTCGAGCGCATCGGCTCACTTCGCCTCTCAGTGGGACAGCGCGCGCGTCGCACGCAGACGGTCACCGCGAAGGACGTGGAGCTGTACGCCGAGATCACGGGCGACCGCAACCCTCTGCACTTCGAGCCGGACTTCGCGAAGCGCACGCGCTTCGGCCGGCTGGTCGCGCAGGGCGGCATCACGGCCGGCATGCTCAACGCCCTCGTCGCGATGGACCTGCCCGGTTCGGGCACGGTCTTCATGAATCAGTCGCTGCACTATCTGGCCCCGACCTATCTCGGCGACACGCTGACCGCCGAGATCGAGGTGCTCTCGCTCAAGCCCGACAAGCCGGTCTGCCAGCTCCGCGCGACGATCACCAATCAGGACGGCACCACCGTGCTCGAAGGGGAGTGCTGGACGTACACGCTGCTCCCGGAGTGAGCGCTCCGCGTCAGCGCTCGCCGAGTTCCCGCTCTTTCAGGACGCGACGCAGGATCTTGCCCGAGGGCGTCTTCGGGATCGCGTCGACGAACTCGACCTCGCCAGGAACCTTGTAGTTGGCGAGGCGGCCCTTGACGAAGGCGACGACGTCAGCGGCGGTCAGCGGCTGGCCCGGCTTCCTGACGACGAACGCCTTGGGGATCTCGCCCGCCTCGGGATGCGGCTTGCCGATCACCGCGGCATCGGCAACCGCCGGATGCTCGAGCAGGAGCGCCTCGATCTCGGCCGGGGCGATGCCGAAGCCCTTGAACTTGATCATCTCCTTCTTGCGGTCACGGATGTAGAGATAGCCGCCCTCGTCGATGCACCCGATGTCACCGCTGTAGTACCAGCCCTCGCGAAGCGCCGCCGCCGTCGCTTCGGGGGCCTTCCAGTAGCCCTGCATGATCTGCGGACCCCGGATGCAGATCTCGCCGATCTCGCCGGGCCCGAGCACGCGCTCGCCGGTCTCGATGTCGACCACCCGGTGCTGGGTATCGTGGGCCACGAGGCCGGCCGAATCGACGACGTTGAGACGCTCGTCGTGGACGGGGTTCACGTGGGTGAGCGGCGACGCCTCGGTCATGCCGTAACCCTGGAGCACCGGGACGCCGGTGAGCTGGCGGAAGCGCCGCGACAGCTCCGGCGCGACCGGAGCGGCTCCCACCATCGTCAGCCGCAGGCTCGACAGATCGTACTTCGCCAGATCCGGCCAGTTCGAGAGCATGAGGATGACCGGCGGCACCACGAAGAAGAGCGTGACCCGATGGCGTTCCACGAGCTGCATGCACTCGACCGGCTCGAAACGCTCCATCAGCACGCACGTCGCGCCCGTGTGGACCGCGGCGCCCATCAGCATCGTGCCGTAGATGTGATAGAAGGGCAGGAACACCATCAGCCGATCGCTCTCGCGCATGCCGATGCACGCGACGAACTGGATGTTGTTGGTGACGAGGTTCCGGTGGCTGATCATCACGCCCTTGGGGAGCCCCGTCGTCCCGCTCGAGTAGGGCAGCACCACGAGCTCGTCCTCGTGGATTTCTACCCGCGCCGGCGGCACCGGCGACTCATCCGCGATCAACTCGGCGAAACTTCGCATCGTCGGCGACGGCGACGGGTCGGACCCGATCGCGACGACGTGCCGGAGGTGCCGCGTGCGGGCACGCACCGCCTCCACGAGCGGCACCAGGTCCGCGTGCACGACGACGGCCACGGCCTCCGTGTCGTTGAGCTGGTATTCGATCTCGCGCTCGCGGTAGGACGGGTTCATCGGGCTCGCGACCGCGCCCACCCGGGCGATCGCATAGAACGCGATGATGTATTCCGGGCAATTGGTCGTCAGCAGGCAGACGCGGTCCCCCTTACCCACTCCGAGCCTTGTGAGCGCGCGGGCGAACCGGTTCGTCAACGCGTCCAGCTCGCGGTAGGTGAGGCTCGCGTCGCGGAAGACGACCGCGACGTTCTCGGGGTGGCGCTCGGCCCCGTGCGACAGCAATCGGTCGTACGGGACGCGCGGATAGTCGAGGGGCGGTCGAAGGAACGCCGTGCTCACAGGGCCCGCGCTCGCTCGCGCAGCGTGTACTTCTGCACCTTCCCCGTCGAAGTGGTCGGCAGCATCTCGAACACGACCGTCTTGGGGACCGCGAAGTGCGGCAGGTTGTCGCGGCAGAAGCGGATCAGCTCCTCGGCCGTGGCGACCGCGTCTGGACGGAGCTGGACGAACGCGCACGGCGTTTCGCCCCACTTCTCGTCGGGCCGGGCCACCACCGCCGACATGAGCACAGCGGGATGCCGGTTGAGCGCGATCTCGACCTCGATCGAGGAGATGTTCTCGCCACCGGAGATGATGATGTCCTTGGCGCGGTCCTTGATCTCGATGTAGCCGTCGGGGTGCTGAACGGCGAGATCACCGGTGTGGAACCAGCCGCCGTGGAGCGCCGCTTCGGTCGCCGCCCTGTCTTTCAAATAGCCGAGCATCACGGTGTTGCCCCGCAGCATGACCTCGCCGATCGTGCGCCCGTCCGCCGGCACCGGCCGCAGCGTCTTGGGGTCGGCCACCATCTGGCCGTCGAGCGTCGGATAGCGGACTCCCTGGCGCGCGATCTTCTCGGCCCGCTCGCCGATCTCGAGCGCCTCCCACGCCTCCTGCGGAGCGCAGAGGGTCGAAGGGCCGTGGACCTCGGTGAGCCCGTAGAGATGCGTGACGTTGAAGCCCATCTCGCTCATGGCGCGGATGACCTTGGCGGGCGGCGAGGAGCCTCCGGTCTGGATCTCGACCACGCGGCCGAAGCTCGTCCGCTGCTCGGGCGGCGTCTGGATCAGCAGCGTGAGCACCGTCGGCGCGCCGCACATGTGGGTGACGCCGTGCCGCGCGATCAGCTGGAACACGAGCGGTGGATCGACGCGGCGCAGGCACACGTGGGTGCCACCCATCGCCGTCACGGCCCAGGTGTAGCACCAGCCGTTACAGTGGAACATCGGAAGCGTCCAGAGGTAGACCGCGCGGGGCGGGAGCGGCCACATCATGATGTTGCCGACGGATTCGAGGAACGCCCCGCGATGGTGGTAGACGACGCCCTTGGGGTTGCCGGTGGTCCCCGAGGTGTAGTTGAGCGCGATCGGAAGGCTCTCGTCGGCCGGCGGCGTCCACGCGAAATCCCCCGAGCCCGTCGCGAGGAACGCCTCGTACTCGACCTCGCCGAGCCGCTCGCCGGGGCCCTGATAGAGCGGATCGTCCACCTCGATGACCAGGGGCTTCGAGCCGAGCCGCTCGAGCGCCGGCCCCACCGTCGCCGCGTACTCCCGATCGGTCAGGAGAACTTTCGCCTCGCCGTGCTCCAGGATATAGGCGATCGTGCGCGCGTCGAGCCGCGTGTTGATGGTGTTGAGCACGGCGCCGATCATGGGCACGCCGAAGTGGGCGTCGAGCATCGCCGGCACGTTCGGCAGGACGGCCGACACGGTGTCGCCCGGCCCGATGCCGCGCCGGACGAGTGCCGACGCGAGGCGCCGCGCCCGCGCGTCGAAGTCGCGGTAGGTGATGCGGCGGTCCCCGTGGATGACCGCGACCCGTTCCGGATGGATCTCGGCGGTGCGCGGCAGGAACCCCAGCGGCGTGAGCGGAGCGAAGTTCGCCGGGGCGCGACCGAGGCCGATCTGGAAGATGTCTCCGTCCTTGTCCGGCATGCCGGTTCCCCTCCGTGCCAGGACCTTAGCGCGGCGCTCGTCGCCGAGCAAGCGGCCAGCGACTCTTCCAGATCACGGAACTTTGAGTGCGACGCGCCTTGACAGGCTGCGGCGGCGCGACTAGACTCGCGCCGTTTCGCGCTCGGCGTCGCTCTAACCAGTCTCGCAGGAGGGATCGACATGCGCAGGCTCGTCTCTATCCAGTCCGCGATCGTGCTTGCCGTCGTCGTCGGCCTGCTGGCCTTCATCGCCGGGTTGTACAGCTCGCCCACCCCGGCTACGGCCCAGGCCCCGATTCGGTGGAAGGTCCAGAGCGCCTGGCCGCCAACCTCGATCGTCCAGGACGCCGCGAAGCTACTGGTGGAGACGATTGAGAAGTCGGCCGGCGGACGGTTCAAGCTCGAGCTGCTGCCGGCGGGCGCAATCGTGCCCGCCTTCGAGATCCAGGACGCGGTGAACCGTGGGGTGCTGGACGCCGGGCACACCACCCCTGGCTACATCATCGGGAAGCTGAGAGCGTTCATCCCCCTGACCCACGGCCCGCTCTTCGGGATGGACTTCATCGACTATTACGGCTGGTACTGGGAGGGGGGCGGGCACGAGCTGCTCAACGAGGCCTATCAGCAGCGCCTGAAGATGAACGTGGTCAGCTTCCAGGTCCACCCCGAAGGGCCCCAGGCCATGGGGTGGTTCAAGAAGGAGATCCGCAAGTTCGAAGACATGAAGGGGATGAAGTACCGCATCTACGCCGCAGGGGCCGAGGTGTACAACAAGCTGGGCATCAGCTCCGTGGTGCTCCCCGGAGGCGAGATCGTCCCAGCCCTGGAGCGGGGCGTCATCGACGGCGCCGAGTGGATCAACTGCTACGACGACAAGATCCTGGGGATCGACAAGGTGGCCAAGTACCACTATGCCCCGGGGATGCACGAGCCCACGACGGTCGGCGAGTTCATCATCAACAAGGCGAAGTGGGACGCGCTGCCGGCCGACCTGAAGGAGATCGTCAAGACCTCCGTCCAGGCCTCGTACTGGAACCACTTCGTCAAGTTTCAGGAGAAGACGGCGAAGGCCTGCCAGGAGCTGCTCGCTCAGGGCGTCAAGATCATCAAGACGACGGACGATCTGAACAACCGCTTCCTGAAGGCGTACGACGAGCTCTGGCAGGCGGACGCGGCCAAGGACGAGTTCTACCGGAAGGTGATCGAGTCGCAGAAGAAGTACTCCGGACTGTTGGTGCCATACCGCCTCTCGTACTGGCCAAACTACAATTTCATTGCTGAGCACTACTACAAGGAGAAGATCTGGCTGAAGTAGGGCTCGGCGACGTGAAGGCTTCGCGGATGATGGGGCCGGTGCCTCGCCGGCCCCATTGCTCGTCCCGGTACCCATCGGCGCGCGTCCCGCCAGCGGTCCGGACGTGTGTGCTTCGCCCCGCTCGAGGCCTGAGCTTCGAGAGAAGAGGAGGAGAACGCCTTGGCGACCCCTGCTCGCGGTGAGGTGAGGGTGGACGGACTCCCACCGGCGCTGGTGTCGGTGGTGCGGGGGATCGATACACTTTCTGACTGGTCTGGAAGGATCGTCTGCTGGCTGATCATCCCGCTGGTGGGCTCGCTCACCTACGAGGTCGTCGCCCGCTACGTCTTCGGCGCCCCCACCGCGTGGGCCTTCGACGTCAGCTACATGCTCTACGGCGCCCTGTTCATGCTGGGCGCCGGGTACGCCCTGTACCGGGGCGGCCACATCCGGACGGACATGCTCTACCAGAACTGGTCGCCGCGGACGCAGGGCGGCATCGACGGCGTCTGTTACCTCTTCCTCTTCTTCCCGGCGATGCTCTTCCTGTTCTGGATGGGCGGCCAGGAAGCCTGGCACTCCTGGCAGATCCGCGAAACGTCGGACCAGAGCCCCTGGCATCCTCCGCTCTACCCGTTCAAGGCGGTCATCCCGCTGACCGCGCTCTTGCTGCTCATCCAGGGGGTGTCCGAGTTCCTCAAGAGCGTGTACGCCGTCCGGAGCGGGCGGCTCTACGCGAAGCGCGAGACGTTCGAGATATGAGTCCGGAGATCCTGGGCGCCGTCATGCTCTCCCTGATGATCTTCGTCATCTTCGTCGGCTTCCCGATCGCCTTCACGCTCCTGTTGCTGGCCCTGGTCTTCGGCTACTTCGGGCTGGGCAACACGGTCTTCTACCTGATGGTGTTCCAGACCATCGGGATGATGAAGGAAGAGGTTCTGGCGGCGGTGCCGCTGTTCATCTTCATGGGCTACATCACCGAGCAGGCCGGGCTCATGGAGCGGCTGTTCCGCGTGCTGCAGCTCGTGATGGCCCCGCTCCGCGGCTCGCTCTATGTCGCCGTCATCCTCACGGCCACGGTCTTCGCGATGGCCACGGGCATCGTGGGCGCGGCGGTGACGGTCCTGGGGATCATGGCCGCGCCGATCATGATCAAGAGCGGCTACAGCCCCTCGCTCTCCGCCGGCGCGATCGCGGCCGGTGGCACGCTCGGGATTCTCATCCCGCCCAGCGTAATGATCATCGTCATGGCGCCGGTCCTGGGCGTGTCGGTGGTCAAGCTCTACGCGGCGGCGTTCGGGCCTGGCTTCCTACTGGCGGGCCTCTACCTCGTCTACACGCTCGGGCGGAGCTACCTCAACCCCAAGATAGGCCCGGCGGTGCCGCTGGAACAGCGGGCGAAGTCGGTCGCGGAGCTGGCGCGGGCGTTCGTCGTCGGCGTCGTGCCCCTGGGCCTGCTGATCGGCTGCACCCTCGGCAGCATCCTCGCGGGCTTGGCCACCCCCACCGAGGCCGCCTCGATCGGCGCCTCCGGCGCCATGATCCTGGGCTTCGCGTACCGGCGGCTGACGTTGAGTGGGATCAGGCAGGCGGCGATCTCCACGCTGACCACGTCCAGCATGGTCCTGTTCCTCGCCGTGACCTCCAACGTGTTCGGCGCGGTCTTCGCGCGCCTGGGCACGGCGACGGTTGTCACCAACGCGCTCCTCGCGCTGCCCCTACCGCCCTTCGCCATGCTCCTGATCGTGATGGCCCTCATCTTCCTGCTCGGCTGGCCCTTCGAGTGGCCCGCCATCGTCCTGGTCTTCCTGCCGATCCTCTACCCCGTCATCGCTGCCTTGAAGTACGACCCGATCTGGTTCGGCGCCCTGATCGCCGTGAACCTCCAGACCGCGTTCCTGTCGCCGCCCGTCGCCATGTCGGCGTACTACCTCCGCTCCGTTGTTCCGCAATGGGATCTGCGCACGATCTACCGGGGGATGATGGACTTCATGGTCATCCAGGTCATCTGCCTGCTGCTGGTGATAATCTTCCCGCAGATCGCGCTCTGGTTCCCGAACTTGTTGTTCGGTCCCTGAGGAGATGATCGGCCGCGCGTTCACGCTCGTCGACCGCTTGAGCGAGCTCTCCGGTCGAGCCACCTCCTGGCTCGTCATGCCGCTGATCCTCGGGGTGACGTACGAGGTCTTCGCGCGCTACGCCCTGAACGCGCCGACGGTCTGGGCGTACGAGCTCGCCTACATGCTGTACGCGACCATCTTCATGCTCGGCGCCGCCTACGCGCTGCGGCAGGGCGCCCACGTGCGGACCGACTTTCTCTACAACGGCTTCTCCGCGCGAGGGAAAGCGGTGACGGATGCGGTGGGCTACGTGCTGTTCCTGCCGGCCCTGTTCTTCTATATGCTCGCCCTCGGAGGGCTGGCCTATCACTCCTGGGTGATCGGCGAGCGCTCGGCTGAGAGCCCATGGCGGCCAGCGCTGTACCCATTCAAGTGGATGATGGTGGTCGCGATGGCGCTGCTCCTGCTCCAGGGCGTCGTCGAATTGCTCCGCGCGCTCGCCGGGCTCCGGCGGCCCCGTCCGGGGTGAGCCCCGAGCTCCTCGGTGGGCTGATGATGGTAGCGCTCATCGCTGCCATCTGCGCGGGCTTCCCGATCGCCTTCACCCTCGTGGTGGTCACGGTGGTGTTCGGGTACATCGGCCTTGGCCCGATGGTCTTCGACCTGATCGCGTTCCAGACGATCGGGCTCGCCAAGGAGGAGGTGCTGGCCGCAGTTCCCCTCTTCATCTTCATGGGCTACATGACCGAGCAGGCGGGCCTGATGGAGCGCCTGTTCCGTGCGTTCCAGCTCGCGATGGCGCCCATCCGCGGCTCCCTCTACCTGGCCGTCATCCTCACCGCGACGGTCTTCGCCATGGCCACCGG
Source organism: Candidatus Rokuibacteriota bacterium (assembly GCA_023249095.1). GTDB lineage: Bacteria > Methylomirabilota > Methylomirabilia > Rokubacteriales > CSP1-6 > AR31. Next base: position 10,925 of record JAHFDK010000068.1, read on the forward strand.
GATCGTGGGGGCGGCCGTCACCGTCCTCGGCATCATGGCGGGGGGCACGATGATCAGGGCGGGTTACGACACCCGGCTCTCGGCGGGCGTGATCACCGCCGGGGGCACGCTCGGGATCCTCATCCCGCCGAGCGTGATGCTCATCGTCATGGGGCCCGTGATGGGCGTCTCGGTGGCGAAGCTCTACGCCGCGGCATTCGGCCCCGGCTTCCTTCTGTCCGCGCTCTACATCGCCTACGCGATGGTCCGCAGCTATCTCAATCCGGCGCTGGGGCCGCCGCTGCCGCTCGAGGCGCGCGCGTCCTCCATCATCGTGCTGGTCCGTGAGCTCGCGACCGGCTTGCTCCCGCTGGCCATCCTGATCTCGGCGACGCTGGGCAGCATCCTCGCCGGGCTCGCCACCCCGACCGAGGCCGCGGCCACCGGCGCGTTCGGCTCGATTGTGCTCGCCCTCGGCTACCGCCAGCTGACGTGGGGGCGCTTCCGCGACGCCATGACCAAGACGCTGGAGACCACCAGCATGATTGTGTTCCTCGCCCTGACCTCGAACATGTTCGGCGCCGTCTTCGCGCGGCTGGGGACCGCGACGGTCGTAACCGACGCGCTGCTGGAACTCCAGGTGCCGCCCTTCTTGATGCTGCTCGTGCTGAACGCGATCTTCTTCGTCCTCGGCTGGCCGTTCGAGTGGCCGACCATCGTCCTGGTCTTCCTACCGATCCTGCTCCCGATCGTCCAGGTGATGAAGTACGACCCCGTCTGGTTCGCCACCCTGGTGGCGGTGAACCTTCAGACGACCTTTCTCTCGCCGCCGGTGGCGATGGCCGCCTACTACCTGAAGGCGGTCGTGCCCCAGTGGGAGCTGGGCGATATCATGCGCGGGATGATGGCCTTTCTGGTCCTCCAGGTGATCGGCCTGCTCGTGGTCATGCTGTACCCCCCGATCGCCACCTGGTTTCCGAACTACCTCTTCCCTTAGGTGGCGGAGTTCATGGTGCTCCAGCTGATCGGGCTGCTGGTCGTGATGCTCTACCCGCCGATCGCGCTGTGGTTCCCGCAGTGGCTCTACGGGAAGTGAAGCCGATCGCGCTCAGCGCGTGAAGATCGCCTTGAGCTCCTTGCTCGCGACGGTGTCGCGCATCCAGGTGAACCCGCCCTTGTCCTTCATCTCGCGCGCGCCCCCTAGGAAGGCCGCGAGCGCGAGGCGCGACAGCGCCCCGCCGACGCTGATGCGCTTGACTCCCACTCCCGCCAGCTGCTCGGCCGTGATCGACGGATCGGCGGCGCTCATCACGACGTTGACCGGCCTCGTCACGCCCGAGACCACGCCGCGGATCGTGGCGAGGTCTCTCACTCCCGGCGCGTAGAGTACGTCCGCCCCGGCCTTCTCGAAGGCCTGCAGTCGCCGGATGGTGTCGTCGAGATCGTGCCGGCCGTGCAGGAGATTCTCCGCCCGCGCCGTCAGCATGAACGGGATCGGCAGCGACCGCGCCACCTCGACCGCCGCGTGCACCCGCTCGACCGCGAGCTGGAAGTCGTAGATCGGGTTCGCCGGGTCACCGGTCGCGTCCTCGATCGAGCCGCCCACGACCCCTGCGTTCGCGGCCAGCCGGATCATCTCGGCGGCGGCGCGGGGCTCGTGCGCGTAGCCGTTCTCCAGATCGGCATTGACCGGCAAATCCGTCGCCTCCGCAATCACGCGGCAGTTCTCGAGGACCTCGAGCCGGCTCACCACGCCGGCGCCATCGGGGCGCCCGAGACTGTTCGCCAAGCCGAGGCTCGTCGTCGCCAGAGCTTCGAAGCCGAGCGAGGCCAGGAGCTTGGCGGTGCCGGCGTCCCAGGGATTCGGAATGATGAAGGCGCCCGGACGCTCGTGCAGAGCGCGAAAGGCCGCCGCTTTCGAAGCTTGTGTACTCATGTCGTCCTCCCTGGCGCCTACAGGCTAGGCGCGACCCGCTCGACCGCCTGAGCCGACGTGATGACGGGCACCACCTCAAAATCCACGAGATCGCTCCATCGGGCGATCCATTGATCGAGGGGATGACGACCCTCGCACTCCATGAGCTGGTAGCACCTCGTCATATCCAGCGTCACCCAGCTCGAGATGTATTTCACGGACTCGGGGGCGAGCCTCCCCTGATCCCGAAACCGCTGATACACCGGTACCGGGTCACGATTCTTGAAGCTTTCGATGATCATGTAGAGCATCGTTCGCCTTTCTGCTCAGCGGATGAGCCCAGCGCGTCGAGGCAGGAAGAGGGTCAGCTCCGGCAAGAGGATGAGGAACAACAGGCCGACGAAGAGCGAGAGCAGATACGGCCAGTACGCCCGGAAGTGGCGGCCGACCGAGACGTCGGCAAAACGCAGCGCCATGAGCAGACCGACGCCGATCGGGGGCAGGAACAGACCGATGCCGACCGCGGCGGTGAGCACGGTGGCGAAGTGGACGGGGTGAATGCCGATCTGCTTGGAGATGGGGAACACGACGGGGATGAGCACGACGGCGGCCGGGAGCCCCTCGAGCACCATGCCGAAGAGCATGACGAGCATGGACACGGCGAGGAGGAACAGCCACGGCGTGGCGTGGAGCGGCCGCAGCGCCTCGCCGAGCAGCGCCGGCACTCCCAGCATGCCCATCAGGAACTGATAGATGCTGGCCACGGCGAGCAGGAAGATCACGGCCGCGGTGAGGAGCGCGGTCTCGTGGAGCAGCGTCACCATCTCCCGCACGGTCACGTTCCGGTAGTAGAGGGCGGCGGCGGCCACCGCGTAGGCGGCCACCAGGGCGCCGGCCTCGGTGGCCGTGAACACCCCGAAGTAGAACCCGAGCACGATCACCACCGGCACCACGAGCGGGACCAGCGACGCCCGCGCCGCCACGCCAAGGCTCGCCCAGCTCGGCAGGTCGTCCTTGGGCCAGCCGAGCCGGTGGGCCTGGATGAGGATGACGGTCATCAAACAGGCGGCGGTGACCGCGGCGGGAATGAAGCCGCCGAGGAAGATGGCCACAACGGACGTGTCCATGATCTGGCCGAGGACGATCATGAAGATGGCCGGTGGGACGAGAATGCCCATGGCCGCCGCCGAGGCCACCAGCGACGCGGCGTGCTCGGGCCGGTAGCCCGCGCGCAGCATGGGCGGCGTCAGCATCGAGCCGATGGCCGAGACGTCGGCGATCGTCGAGCCGGAGATGCCGGAGAAGAAGTACTCGGCGAGGACCACCGACATGCCGAGCCCCCCGCGTACCCAGCCGACCAGGCCGCGCGCGAGGTTGACGAGGGCGTAGGACATCCCGCAACGCTCCATGAGGCTCCCGGCGAAGACGAACGTCGGGATGGCCAGGAGCACCCAGCTCTGCGAGCCGGCCACCAGGGCCGAGGGAAGCTTCTGGAGCGAGAAGTTGCCCAGCACGAGGCCGAGCATGCCGGAGAGCCCCAGCGCGAACACGATCGGTGTCGAAAGGGCGACCAGGACCACGAAAGTGACGACGACGGCGGCGACCATGATCTAGCCCGAGTCTCCGGATGGCTGGCCCCAGTGTCCGCGGCCTCCAAAGACATCGGCGAGGGCGATGAGGCCGTAAACGACCATGAGGACGCCACCGGCGAACGAGGAAAGGTAGAGCCAGCGGAGGTTCAGGTCGAGCGCGGGCGAGAACGACTGGCTATTCAGTTCGGCGACCTGCCAGCCGAAGACGGCCACCAGCGCGCCGAAGGCGACGATCAGCAAGCACTGGCCGGCCAGCACCGTCTTGCGAAGGGTCGCTGGGAAGCGGTCGATGACGAGGTTCACCGCGAAGTGGGTGCCCCGGCGAATGCCCAGGGCCGCACCGATGAAGGTGAGCCAGGCGAGCGACCACTCGCCGACTTCCTCAACCCAGAAGAAGCGGACGGTGGGTAGATCGAAGGTCGCCGAGATCCAGGTCATCACGTAGCGAAGGAACACGCCGACGAGCATGTCCACGATGACGACGACCATCAGCACGGTAATCACGACGTGCGGTACCGCCCCGATCCATGACAGTCGCCCGCGCATGGCGCGCGGATGGTAAAGTTGCCCCGCCTCGAAGTCAAGCCGCGGCGGTGCGCGCCGCAGGACGTCGCGGGCAGGCAGGGCGAGCCGCAGCACGGCCGGGGGCTGGGGCCCCCGCGTGCGAGGCGAGCGAGACGGAGATCGCCCCGCCGGCCGAGGCGCGACTCTAAACCAAGGAGGGCGGCTCATGCGCGGACGACTCTTCGGTGCGGTGGCGGTGGTCTTGCTCGTGGCCGTAGCGCTATCGGGCGGGCGCAGCCCGGCCGCGGGCCAGGCCAAGCCGACGCCAAAGAAGCTCGACTTCCCCCACGTCACTCCCCCGCCGGAGTCGAGTGCGACGGCCTTCAAGTGGATGTGCGAGGAGCTGACCAAGCGCTCGGGCGGGGCCCTCAACGTGGTGTTCCACGGTGGCACCCTGCTCACCAAGGAGCTGGAGATCATGGACGCCGTGAAGTCCGGCAACGTGGCCCTCGGCAACCCGGCCGGCGCCGCGTGCACCGTCTTCCCGGAGATGTGCGTGTTCCTGACACCGTACCTCGTCCGTGACTACAACCACGCCTACGCCATGTTCAACGGCGAGATCGGCCGGAACCTCGACGAGATCTTCCAGAAGAAGTACAAGGTGAAGGTCCTGTTCTTCTACGATTACGGCTTCCGCCACTTCTGGAACAACCGGCGGCCCATCACCACGCCTGCCGACCTCAAGGGGCTCAAGCTTCGCGTGCAGCAGGGGCGAGTCTTCGCGGACACGGTGAACGGCCTCGGCGCCAGCGCGGTGCCGATGCCCTGGGGCGAAGTCATCCCGGCCGCCCAGCAGGGGGTCATCGATGGCGCCGACCTGCCCGTGGTCAACATCAACGCGCTCAAGGCCTACGAGGTCGCCAAGTACGCCTCGATGACCTACCACAACTACGGTCCCACGGTCCTGGTGATGAACCTGGACATCTGGCGCGGGCTGACACCCGACCAGCAGAAGCTTTTCCTCGAGGTCGGCCGGGAAGCCCAGGCGAAGATCCGTGAAGCCACCGAGACGGTGGACAGCTTTCAGAAGGCCAAGGAGATCCTCGAGCCCAAGGGCATGAAGGTGAACCAGGCCGACGTGGCCTCGTTCCGCAAGATCGCCGAGGAGAAGATCTGGCCCCAGTACCGGCAGCAGTACGCCGAGATGTGGGACAAGATCGTCAATACGCGTTAAGGAGGGTGCGATGGCCACGACCGTCGGATTCATCGGTGTCGGAAACATGGGCAACCCTATGGCGTCCAACGTGTTGAAGGCGCAGTTCCCGATGACCGTCTTCGATACGAACCCCAAGGCGATGGAAAATCTGATCCAGGCCGGAGCCAAGCGCGCCGCCTCGCCGCGCGAGGTCGTCGAAAGCTCGGAGATCGTGCTCACCTCGCTGCCGGCCTCGCCCGACGTCGAGGCGGTCTACCTCGAGCCGGGCGGCCTGGTCGACCGCGCCAAGCCCGGGACGATTCTCATCGACCTCAGCAGCGTGCTTCCCTCCACGCCCCGTAAGATCGAGCCCCGCGCCAAGGCGCGCGGTGTGCACTTCCTCGAGGCGCCGGTGAGCGGTGGTGTGAGCGGCGCCCGCGCGGCCACCCTGGCCATCATGGTCGGCGGCGACGCCGAGCCCCTGTCGCGCGCTCAGCCGGTCCTGCGGGCCATCGGCCCGAACATCTTCCACGTGGGCCCGGTGGGCGCCGGCAACACGGTGAAGGCGATCAACAACATGATGGCGAGCGTCAACGCGTGCGCCATGATGGAAGGCCTGGCGCTCGGCGTGAAGGCCGGTCTCGACCCGATGACGATCTACGAGGTCGTCAAGGCGAGCAGCGGGGGCAGCAAGGCGCTCGAGCGCATCCCGAAGGCGCTGATCCCGCGCGATTTCGAGCCGGGCTTCAAGGTGGCGCTGATGAACAAAGATCTCGACACGTTCAACACGATCGCCAAGGAACTGCACGTCCCGGTCAGCTTCTCGAACGTGGCGCAGCGCTACCAGCAGGCGGCGCTGGCGGCCGGCCTCGGTGAGCAGGACACCAGCGTCATCATGACGGTCATCGAGCGTCTGGCGGCGGTGAAGGTTTCGGGCGGGCGCTAGACCTGATCCTAGTGCGCGGCGAAGAAAAGGGGCGATTCAGCACAGGACTGAAAATCCTGGTGTTGGCGGTGCAATCCCAGTCCCTGCCCACCTCCCGCGTCGCGGCGAACTTCGTGGGCTGCAGGGAGTTCCGCCCGTTCGCGGTTGACGGTCACGGGGCCGCTTCGAGGTCACGCCGCGCGATCATCGGGCCTCCTCTGGAGGAGCCGTTGGGATGATGATCCAGAGCAGGAGTTAGAGAGGACGCCGGGAAACCGACCGACAGCGCCGAGACCAGCCCGTGGCGCCGCGAGCGCAGGGGAGCCATGCGGCGAACGTTGACGCGGCCGGGGCCGGCCGTCAAGCATCGGTTGACGTCGTGCCGGGCACGGTGGGACGGTACGGATGACATCCGGGAAGCGCCATGGCTGGACATCGACCTCGGCTCGTCGGACTCGTCGCTGCGCTCCTCCTGATCGTCGGCGCGCTCACGCTCGCGGCCCAAGCCCAGCCGGCCCGTGGGAGGCCACCCGGCAGAGAGCCGCCGGTGCTGCGGGAGGGAGAGCCGCTGGTGCCGGCGCCGGCCCGGGCAGCCCTGCCCTGGGTCGACGTCCACATGCACCTGATCGGCGGACGCGGCCAGGACTGGGCCGGGGCGGTGGAAACCGCGGTCGGCGAGATGGACCGCTTCGGCATCACGCTGGCGATCATCCTGCCGCCGCCGCAGATCGACGGCCAGCCGGTGACCCACGACTCCGCGAACTGGGCCAGCGTGCTGCAGCGCCATCCCGGTCGCTTCGCCTTCCTCGGCGGCGGCGGCACGCTCAACCGGACAATCCACCGCCACGCCGATCCCGGGAGCGTCACCGACGCGGTGAGGCGCGACTTCGCCGCCGCCGCGGAGGAGATCCTCGACCGGGGCGCTGCCGGCTTCGGCGAGATGGCGTCGCTCCACATCTCCGCCACCTCGGGCCATCCCTACGAGTTCGTGCCGGCCGACCACCCGCTCTTTCTCGTCCTGGCCGATGTGGCCGCCCGGCGCGACGTGCCGATCGACCTGCACCTGGACGCGGTGGACGGCGGGATGCCGACCCCACCACGGTTCGCGGCGGAAGCGAACCCGCCGACACTGCCCGACACCATGGCGGCGCTCGGCCGGCTGCTGGCTCACAACCCCAAGGCGAAGATCGTCTGGGCCCACGGCGGCTCCGACCCGCTGGGCGCGATGACTCCGGCCGTCATCGAGCGCCTGATGGACGCTCACGCCAACCTCTATGTCAGTTTGAGGATCGCCGGCCCGCAAGCGCCCGTGCAGAACAAGGCGCTGGCCGGGGGCGGACTCGATCCCGCGTGGGCGGACCTGCTCACCCGCCACGCCGACCGCTTCGTGATCGGCACGGACTCGTTCATGGTGGCGAGCTCGGTCCGCGGGAGCGGCCCCGGCATCACCTTTGCCCAGCGAAACACGCCGAAGCTCCAGGCGACGAACCAGTTCCTGTCGCGCCTGCCGCCTGATGTGGCGCGCAAGGTCGGACGCGACAACGCCGCGCTGCTTTACAAGGTCACGGTGAAGTAGGGCCGGTCCGATGCGCCTTCCCGTAAAGCCCGGTGGCTGTCACCGAGACTGTATGACAACAGACCCAGGGCGAGCCGGAGTCGTCGAGCCGCAGCCTCGAGAGCAGAGGCCACGTCCTTCATCTTATATCCGACGGTTATCGGACCGTGTTTGACGGAGGCGCGGGGCCGTGTCGGATGCGCGCACCGCATCCCGGGATCTCAGGCAGGCGCCAACACCTCAAGGTCGAGGCGCTCAGCGGCGGCCGCGAGCCGCCGGTCGTACGTGACGAGGCCGGCGAGATCCTCACGGACAACGAGCGCCGTGGCGAGGTGGATGGCGTCGAGCGTCCGAAGCGCTGGCGGCTCGAGCGCGACGGCCGCCGATAGGATTCTCCGGTCGACGTCGACGAGGGCCAGCCGCGCCAGCAGCCGCTGGGCCCGCCGCCTCACGGCCCCGCCGAAGTGCCCTCGACGCAGCGCCCGTGGAACCTCTGTGAGCGAGAGGGCGCTGGACAAGCGGTCGGGCCGCGACCTGAGGAACGCGAGCAGAGCACGGGATTCCGGCTCGGTGACGATCAGCTTCACCAGCGCCGAGGCGTCGAGGTAGATCAAGCTCACCGCGCCTCATCCCGCAGACGGCTCAGGGCCCGGCTGGCGCGCCGGGTTGGCCGCCGTCCCACGGGCGGCCCGAGGTCGAGCAGGTCTCCGCGCGCAGGGGTGGCGCGGCCCGCGGCGATGAGTCGGTCCAGCGCCGACGAGCGAGCGCCCACCGGGACGAGCACCGCGACCCGGTGGCCGCGCTCCTTCACCTCGAGGGTCGCGCCTTCCTTGACGCGCTTCAGGTAGACGCTGAGATTCTGCCGCAGCTCACGGACTCCGACCTCTCCCGATGCATAGCGCATGTAGCACAACGTAGCACATTGGGCCGGGACAGGGGCTGCTCCTGTAGTGTAAGATGCGAACCGGATGAGTTACCTCTACGAGGTCCTCGCCCGGCGCGTCGACAAGTGGCGCGCCGACGGATACCCGGCCGAGGACTTCCCCGCCATCAGCGAGATCTTCGAGTGGGCGAGCGACCCGGACAGGGGGACCCCGCGCTACCTCCGCCGCCCCCAGCTCCGGGCACTCGAGACCTACTGGTACCTCCGGCTAATGGAGAAGACGCCGCACGTCTTCGACCTCTACCAGGGCCTGTTCCAGGAGCCGGCGGACCTGCTGGACGCGCTCGGCCTCCGAAGTCCGGAGATCGCGCGAATCGTGGCTGGGCGGTCGCTCGACACCCTGTGGAATCGCATCCGCGCCGATGACGGCTTCGTCCGCGAGCACGCCCTCGAAAGCCTGCGCGAGACGCTGACCCTCGCCTATCCGAGCTACATCCTCGCCCTCGCCATGGGGGCGGGAAAGACCATCCTGATCGGCGCCATCTTCGCCACCGAGTTTGCCATGGCTCTCGAGTACCCAGAAGGTCCGTTCGTCCAGAACGCCCTCGTCTTCGCTCCGGGCAAGACGATCATCGAGTCCCTGCGCGAGCTGGCCGGGGTGCCCTACGATCGCATGCTGCCGCCGCGCCTGCACAAGACCTTCGCCGCCTCGGTCAAGCTGGTCTTCACCCGCGACGGCGAGAAGGACATCCCGGTCGTCCGCGGCAGTCTCTTCAACGTGGTGGTCACCAACACCGAGAAGATTCGGATCCAGAAGGAAGCAGTCCGTAAGAGGGACCTCGGCGGCCTTCTCGTTCGTGGGCGGGAGGACGATGCGCGCGCGGAGGTTGCGAACCTGCGCCTTCAGGCGCTGGCTTCACTGCCGCGCCTGGCCGTCTTTTCCGACGAGGCTCATCACACGTACGGGCAGTCGCTCGACACCGAGCTGAAGAAAGTCCGCAAGACTGTCGACTACCTCGCGGAGAAGACCAGCGTCGTGGCCGTGGTCAACACCACCGGCACCCCATACTTCAAGCGCCAGCCGCTCAGGGACGTGGTGGTCTGGTATGGCCTCTCCCGCGGAATCCGCGACGGCATCCTCAAAGATGTTTCGGGTAGCATCCAGGCTTTCGACTTCGCAGGGCGGACGGACGCCTACGTCGCGCACGTGATCGAGGACTTCTTTCGCGACTACGGCGACGCGCGCCTGCCCGACGGCGCGCCGGCGCGGCTCGCCATCTACTTCCCGCAGATGGACGACCTCGAGGCGGCGCGCCCGACGATCGACGGGGCGCTTGCCCGCGCCGGGCTGAGCCCGACGATGTGCTTGCGCAACACCTCGGAGTCGCCGAAGGACGAGGTCGACGCCTTCAACCGGCTGAACGATCCGAGGGCACCTCATCGAGTCATCCTCCTGGTCAATAAGGGCACCGAAGGGTGGAACTGCCCCAGCCTCTTCGCCTGTGCCCTCGCCCGCCGCCTCCGCAGCAGCAACAACTTCGTGCTCCAGGCGGCGACGCGCTGCCTGCGCCAGGTGCCCGGCAACGTACGGAAGGCGCGCATCTACCTCTCGCAGGAGAACCGCGCCGTCCTGGACCGGCAGCTCCAGGAAACCTATGGCGAAAGCATCGCCGATCTGGACCGGACGGCGCGAGAGCTGCGGTCCGCCCGCCTTATTCTGAGGAAGCTGCATCTGCCGCCGGTGACGCTGACGCGGCTTGTGCGCACCGTGGCGCCCGTAGAGCGGAGCGACGAGCCGTTGCGGCTAGACCGCCCGACAGCCGTCGCTGGTCCTGCGCTCGGCAAGGCGGTGCTCGACATCGTCGAGCAGCCGGGCCGGCGCGCGTTGCTCCGCCAGGTAGGCGACAGCGTGAGCATCGAGACGGAGCCGCAGATTGTTGGCCGCTACGAGGCGGTGGTCGCGCTCGCCGCGTCAGGCCGCGCCGATCTCTGGGCCGTGCACGACGAGCTGGCGCGTGTCTACGGCCCGGCGGGCGACGTGCCAGCCGCCGACCTTCCGGCACTGGCCGGGCAGATCGCGAACCAGGCGCGGCGCTATCAGGTCCGCGAGGAGCGCGTCGAGTGGGCGCTGGCGCTGGTGCGGCCGGACGGGTTCGTGAAGGACACGGACGAGGCGGGGGCGGAAGTCTACACGGCAGAGATCACGTATCCCAAGGACCGCGAGCACCTGCTCCTGCGGCGCGAGACGATCGGGGAGAACCCCCGGGACTTCGGCTTCCACTACTCCCCGTACAACTTCGACTCGGTTCCCGAGCGCGACGTGTTCACGATGGTGCTCAGAGAGCTGAACCTCGCCCCAGGCGACGTCGAGGATGTCTACTTCACCGGAGGGCTGACCGACCCGGCCAAGACGGACTTCCACGTCGAATACCGCGGCGAGGACGGGCGCTGGCACTTCTACACGCCGGACTTCGTCATTCGCAAACGCGGCGCCCGGCCTGGCGCGGGCCGCGTGCTCATCGTCGAGGTCAAGGCCGACCGATTCCGCCCTGAGGTGGCCGAGGACGAGGCCCGCCTTGCGCGCGGCGAAGAGCCCCACTTCCCCGAGGGCCGGAAGGCGGTAGCGCTGCGCAAGCTCGAGCAGGTCAACCCGCAGCGCCTCAAGTACGAGCTGGTCTTCGTGAAGGACCTCCCCGCCTACGACGACCTCGCGGCAGTGCGCCGCTTCGTGCGCGAGCCCGAGCGCGCCTACGGGTACGACGCCGCGGTGGCCGAGCGGCTTCGCGACCGCATTCTCGAGGCTCTCGGCGAGCGAGTGCGCAAGATCATTCTGTTCGGCTCGCGTGCCCGCGGTGACGCGCTTCCCGACAGCGATTACGACGTGCTGGTAGTCCTCGACGAGCTCGCGCCCAAGGAACGCCACGGTCTGCTCGTTCAGCTCTACGACATCGTCAGGCCCTGCGGCGCCGTGTCCGAACCTCACGTGATGACGGAGGAAGAGTTCGAGGAAAGCAAGTCGGTAATCGGAGGTCTGGCTTACCCGGCTTCGACCGAGGGAGTACAGCTCTACGAAGGACCCTGAGCAGGTCCGCCTCGAGTTGGTGAAGGCGTGGCTCGGCACCGCCGATGTCGACGTGCTCTCGGCCAGCGCGATCCTCGATCGGGCGATGCCGTCGTATGACCCGGTTGGTTTCCACGCTCAGCAGGCCGCGGAGAAGGCGCTCAAGGCCTTCCTGGTCAGACATGGGGTGAGGTTCGGCAACACTCACGACATAGGGGCGCTTCTGGGTCTTGCCGAGGCGGCAGCAGCAGGGATCAGCGAACGGTTGGTGGACGCGCGAGAATTGACACCGTATGCCGTCAACGCGCGGTATCCCAGCGACGACCCTCCCCTGACTCGTGAAGACGCGTCAGAGCTGTTGAAGATGGCGCAAAGGGTCATCGCTGCTGCGCCTGCGCCAGGCCGCCTGCCATCCCGGCCTGATCGACCGCGCGCGCGTAGGCGAGCCGAGCGCCAAGCTGGATGTGCTCGTGCCGCAGATCGCGGAGGTGCTCGAGGGCGGGCACAAGGCTCTGGTCTTCTCGCAGTTCACGAGCTTCCTCGCGATCCTGAAAGCTCGGCTCGACGCCGAGCGATTGCCCTACGAGTACCTCGACGGTGGCACGCGCAATCGGGCGGCGCGGGTCAATCGCTTTCAGGACGACCCGGAGTGCCGGCTGTTCCTGGTGAGCCTCAAGGCCGGCGGGCTCGGCCTGAACCTCACCGCCGCTGAGTATGTCTTCCTTCTCGACCCATGGTGGAACCCGGTGGTGGAGGCGCAGGCTATCGATCGCACCCATCGAATTGGCCAAACCCGGCCCGTCTTCGCCTATCGGCTGATCGCGCGCGACACGGTGGAGGAGAAGGTGCTGGAGCTACAGCAGCGCAAGCGTGCGCTCGCTGACGCGATCATCACCGCTGACGAGAGCCTGATCCGCACCCTCACACGCGAGGACCTCGAGCTGCTGCTGAGCGCGCCCGACCCCCTCGGTGGACGCAACCGTTAAGAACAGTAGGACCAGCGCGCGTCCCGTTTCCGGCCCCATCGGCCAGCCGGTCCGGCGCAAGGAGGACGATCGACTGCTCCGGGGCCGCGGGCGGTTCAGCGACGACCTCTCGCTTCCCGGCCAGGTCCACGCGGCGATCGTTCGCTCGCCCCATCCGCACGCGCGCATCGTCGCGATCGAGGTCGAGAGGGCGCGGGCGATGCCGGGCGTGCTCGGAATATTCACGGGGGCTGACGTCGCCCAGGACGGGCTCGGCGTCATCCCGCATAACCCCGTACCGGCCAACCGTCACGACCTCAAGCTCCGGGCCCCGGGCGGCGGCGCGATCTTCTTCGGTCCACACGTTCTGCTGCCGGCCGACAAGTCGCGCCACGTCGGCGAGGCCGTCGCGATGGTCGTGGCCGAGACCCGGGCTCAGGCGGAAGACGCGGCCGAGGCGGTGCGCGTGACGTGGGACCCGCTGCCGTTCGTGGTCGACACCGCGGAAGCGGCCGAAGGCAAGGGCCCCGCGGTGTGGGACGAGCTACCGACGAACGTTTGCGTCGACGCCGCGTTCGGCAGCGACGAGACGGCGGTCGACGCCGCCTTCGCCGGCGCCGATCACGTGATCGCGCGCGAGTTCCACGTGGGCCGCGTGACCGGGGTGCCGATCGAGCCGCGGGCGGCGCTCGGCGTCTACGAGGCCGCGAGTGGGCGCTACGTCCTCCACGCCGGCAGCGGCGGGGCCTTTCGCCAGCGCCGCGAGCTCGCCGACGTTCTGGGGCTTCCGCCCGACCGGTTGCGCGTGGTCTCGCTCGACGTCGGCGGCAACTTCGGCACCAAGAATCGTG
>JAHFDK010000069.1 GCA_023249095.1 Candidatus Rokuibacteriota bacterium
GCTCGACGCGCACACCGGGGTCGAACGCGTAGAGATCGTTCACGGTGATCAGGCGCGACGTTTCATACCACTTGTGGTCGCGCGCGTATTTGTAGGCTTCCTGGACATAGGGCTCCGGCTTGTAGTCGGCGCCGAACAGTCGGAGGTACGAGTCCGGGTACTTGTACCCGAAGGACTCGTCCGCGAAGAACCGTAGCACCTGATGATGCCGGATGGCCCAGCTCACTTCCTCGTCGACGTAGGGCTCGACGAGCTGGGCGCTCCAGTACCCGTGATCGCCGCGAATGAATCCCATGACGGAGATGTCGTGGAGCAGGCACGCCAGCACGATCTTCTCACTGACACCGTTCTGCTTCGCCAGGCGCGCGCTCTGAAGCACGTGCGCGGAGGGCCCGAAGCGAAGCTTGAAGAAGTCGAACAGGGTCGGCTTGTCGGGCATGCGGGGCAGGCGCAGGTCGTGTCCCATCATGTAGTGCTTGCCCTGGTCCGGCTGCCGCGCGAGCGGCTCCCTCGGATCGCGCTCACCGGAGGTGTAAATCACTGACTTCACGACGATCCGATCGAGCTCCTGGCTCATCGCGTGCTCGGCTGCCTCGGCTCGGTCCAACGACGTCATTGCCATCATGTCCCTCCGGGAAAGCGAACTTTTCGAGCATCATCGTTCTCCGAGCCTGCGACTGTCAAGCTGCACGAAGGGTCCGGCAACGCCGCGGCGAAGCGATCACCCGGTCAGCTCGCTGTGCGACGGTCGATCCCAGCCCTCAGGCCATCACCCAGCCGCCGTTGGGCTGGAGCACCTGGCCCGTGAGATAGTGCGCCTCCTCGGCGGCGAGGAAGACCGCGCAGTAGGCGACGTCCTCCACCTGGCCGAAGTGGCGCACCGGCAGTTCGCCGATCCGCCGCGCGCGGTATTCGGGCGTCATCACGGCGCGGCTCATGTCGGTGTCAATACCGCCGGGCGCGAGGGCGTTGACGGTGACGCCGTGAGGCCCGAACTCGTGGGCCATTGCACGAGTGAACGCCTCGACGGCGCCCTTGGTCGCCGCGTAGGCCGCGAAGCCGCCCGTACCGACCGAGGCGCGCACGAGCTGCGTGGAGAAATCGATGATGCGACCATAGCGGGCGGCCACCATCGGGCGCAGGGCGTGCTGGGTGCAGAGGAACGTGCCGGTCACGTTGATCGCGAACATGGTCTCGTAGTCCGCGACGGGGACGTCGAGAAACGGACCGCGCGTCATGATGCCGGCGTTATTGACGAGAATGTCGAGCCGGCCGAAGCGGATCAGCACCCGCTCGACCATCGCGCGCACCTGATCCGCGCGCGCGACGTCGGCCTGCACCGCCTCGGCGCGCCGGCCGAGCCGCTCGAGCGCGGCGACGACCTCCTTCGCGGCGGGGCCTCTCGCGTTGTAGTTCACGACGAGGTCGGCGCCCTCGCGCCCGAAGGCGAGCGCGATGGCACGGCCGAAGCCGCGGCCCGCTCCCGTCACCAGCGCTACGCGACCGTCCAGGCGTCCCATGTCCGGGGGATGGTAGCATCAGGAGGCATGCACGATCCCCGCGACGTGCTCACCAGTGCCCGGCTCGAGCTCGCGCGGTTCCCCGTAGTGCTCGACGCGTTGCTGAAGGACCTCGACGCGGCCGCCTGGCGTGCGCGCCCGGCGCTCGCCGAGTGGGCACCGGTCGAGATCGTCTGCCACCTGCGCGACGAGGAGGTCGAGGACTTCGGGACGCGAATCCGCGTGATCCTCGACGGCGGCGCGAGCTTCGCGCCGATCGACCCGGAGCGCTGGGCGAGGGAGCGGCGCTACCTGGACGACGACGGACCGCGCGCGCTGGCCGCCTTCCGCGAGCGCCGGGCCGCGACTCTCAGCTCGCTGGTCGCGATCGCCTCCGCGCGGCTCGCCGCTGCCGTCGCGCACGCCCGCACCGGCCAGCTCTCCGGGCTCGATCTCCTCGCCGCCTGGGTCGAGCACGATCGTCTGCATCTGACGCAGCTCGGAGCCGCGCTGGCGCGTGCCTGGGCCACGCGCTGGGCGCCACTACGCACGGAGTACGCCGGGCCTATTCCCTACGCGAGCTCGTAGCCGCTCGAGCTCGAACGAGAAGCGTCACGGATCACCCGCAGCGGGTGACCGGTGGGGGGAATCTGGGGGGGGCGTCGCTTCCCCCGATGTCCACCTAGAAAACGGCCAGCGGATTCGCCGGCGACCCGGTGCCCCCGACCACCCGCAATGGGGCGACGAGCAGCATGAACTCGTCGCGCTGCTCCTCCGCGCAGGCGCGCGCGAGCGGCTCGAGGAGCGCGTTGTCCACCAGCGCCACGCCGTACGCGAAGATTGCGGCGTGGACCGCCCACGGGATGTCGTAGCCGATCGGCAGGTGATCGAGCATGTCCCACACCAGCACGCTCACGTCGTGGTCACGCAGGAACGGCAGGCAAGATACGTGGAGCCCTGGGCGCTGCTGCTGCGTGGGGTTGAAGGGGCGGCCGTAGGGTCGCTCGGGGTCCTGAGCCTGCCACGCCTCGCGCCCGGAGTAGACGCAGACCGCGTCGCCGGGCTCGAGCCGGATGCCGCGCTTGGTGAGGATGTCGTCGAGCTCCCAGCCGTGCACCGGTTGGTCGTGCGTCACGCAGGGGACGCCGCGGTGCCGGGGGACGTCGAGCATGACCGCGCGGGTCATGATGCCCTCGGCCCAGTGCTCGACGGATCCGAACCGCGCGCCTTCGAACGTGATCTCTTTCTTCGGGTCGCGCCCGTTCCACATCGACTCTTCGTCCCAGGTGTGGCAGAGCGCGTCGATGTGGGTGGAGGCGATGCCGTGGTAGTAGATGCCGTAGTAGTCGGCGGAAAAGCCGCCCTTGCCGCGCGCGTGGGTCCTCATGAAGTGGTGAGCCGGCAGCGGGTTGTTCGGGCCCGGCTCCTTCGGGAACGGCCGGCTGAGCGACACGCTGCGTCCGCTGCGGACGAGCCGCGCCGCCGCCACGCGCTTGGCCGGCGTGATGAGGTTCAGGGCGCCGACCTGGTCGTCCTTGCCCCAGCGGCCCCAGTTGCGGCGCTGCCGGATCCAGCCGAGCACTTCCTGCTCCGTGGGTAGCGGGTGTTCTGGCATCGTGGCCTCCCGAGGTGAATGTTGCCTGACGGCGCGTTATGGTATCAGGCGTGGCCGGGGAGCCAGCGGCGACGTTTTTCGCGCTCACCCCCGACCGCGTCCTCGACGCGGTCGAGGTCGGAGGTCTGCGTTGTACCGGCCGCTGCCTGCCACTGCGCGCCTTCGAGAACCGGGTCTACGAGGTGGAGCTGGAGGACGAGCGGCGGCTGGTCGTCAAGTTCTATCGTCCCGGCCGCTGGTCGCGCGAGACGATCCTCGACGAGCACGCGTTCCTGGCCGATCTGACGGCCGCCGAGGTTCCGGCGGTCGCGCCGATCGACCTCGGCAACGGCGGGACGCTGAGCGAGATCGAGGGGATCTACTACGCGGCGTTCCCACGGGTGCGCGGGCGCTCGCTGGACGAGCTCGACGCGGAGAACCGCCGCAGGATCGGCCGGACCATCGGCCGCATGCACGCGGTGGGCGCCTCGCGCGACGCTCCGCATCGGCCGCGGCTCGACGTGAAGCGCTACATCTCCGAACCCCTCGAGGTTCTGATGACCAGTGGCGTCATCCCCGAGGGGCTGGCGCCGCGCTACCGGGAGGTCGCTGTCCGCATCGCCGACGCCGCCGCCAAGCCGCTGGCTGCCGCGCGCGTCCAGCGAATCCACGGCGACCTGCACTGGGGCAACATTCTTTGGACGCCCGACCCGCTCCTCGTCGACTTCGACGACTGCCTGGTTGGCCCGCCCGTGCAGGACCTCTGGCTCCTGGCGCGGGGCAACGCCGAAGAGGCGCGCACGCTACGCGAAGATCTGCTGGAGGGCTACGAGCTCTTCCGCGAGTTCGACCGCTCGACGCTCGCGCTCTGCGAGCCCCTGCGCGCTATGCGCATCGTCTACATGTCAGGCTGGATCGCGCGCCGGTGGACCGATCCGTCGTTCCCCCCCGCCTTCCCGATGTTCCGCAACCACAACTACTGGAACCAGGAGTACGAGGAGCTCGTGCAGATCGCGGAGTCGCTCGGCTAGAGCGAGCTGAGCACCGCGCGCGCGAGACGCGGCAGGTCGGGATCGCGCGCGCCCATGATGAGGACGGTGTCGCCGGGCTGCGCCTCGCTGACGACCCACTGGCGCGCGGCCTCGTGGTCGCGCGCATAGCCGCACTTGAGAGCCTCCGGGAGATCGTCCGCCAGCACGCGGCTCGACATGTCCTTCGCGACGGTCCCGCCGGCGTAGAAGATCTCGGCGTAGCAGAAGCGATCTTGAGGACGTAGGAGCGTCGGGATGAGCGCCCGGAGCTCGTGGCGCAGGAAACGCGCCGGGCCGAAGCCGTGGGGCTGGAAGACGGCGACGACGCGCGCCGCGCCCGCCTGCGCCGTGGTGATGGCCGCGCGGAGCTTCTCGCCGTTGTGCGCGTAGTCGTCCACGACGTGGATGTCTCGCGGCGCCGTACCGACCACTTCGAAACGGCGCGCGACACCGGGGAAGCGCGCGAGCAGGGTCACCACGGTGTTGGCGTCGACCCCGAGCTCGAGCGCCACCAGCGCGGCGGCGGTGGCGTTCAGAAGGTTGTGGAGACCGGGCTGCGGAATGTCCAGCGTCAGGTCGCGGCCCTCGTGCCGCAGCACACCCCTGGCCCGCCTCGGCCCCACGCTCGTGACCCGGAGCCGCGCGTCGGCGTCGGGTGACACTCCATAGGCCGCCGCCTTGAATCGGCGCCCGAGCGCTGTCGCCTCCGGACAGTCCGCGCCGACGAGAAGTCGGCCGCAGTTTCTGGCGAACGCCGTGAACTGCGGGCGAAGCGCGCCCAGCTCGTCGTGGTCGCGGGTGACGTTGTGGATGAGGCCGATCGCCGGATGGTAGCCGACGAGCGTGCCGTCGGACTCGCACGCCTCGGCGACCGCGGGGCCTTCAGCCGAGCCCGCCACGAAGCAGCCGCCCGCGCCCTCGCCAGCGAAATCGGCGCCGCCCAGCACGGTGGCCTGGACGCCTCGCTCTCGCAGGAGCCATCCGATCATGCCGACGATGGTGCTCTTGCCGCTCGTGCCCGCAATGGCGACACCCGGCGACGCGGTGTTGACCACCTCGGCGAGCAGCTGCGGCCGAGGCAGACAAGCGATGCCGAGCGCGCGCGCCGCGCGCAACTCGGGCGTGTCGGCCTCGACGGCCGCCGAGTAGACGAAGCGATCGATGGCGGCCGTGACGGCCGTCCCGTCTTGCCGGGCCAGCTCGATGCCCAGCCGGCGGAGCGACGCCGCGATCTCCTGATTCTTGCCCAGGTCGAACGCGCGGTCGGAACCCTGAACCGCGTGGCCGCGCGCCCGCATCAGGCACGCGAGCGGGCCCATGCCGGCGCCCGCGATGCCGGAGAAGTGATACCGCAGAGTTGTCACAGGCTGACCTGCTTCCGCGGCTCCAGGTGGATCGTCGTCTCCATGTCCCGCGACTCCGTCACCTCCTTGAGGCTCCGGAACGGCAGGTTGAAGACAGATCGCGCCGCGGTCAGGATCATGGCGAAATTCAACGCCGCGCCCAGCAGGTGGACCACCGGCAGCGCCAGGAGCTCGAGCAGCTCATCGCTCTTGATGTGGAGCCAGTCGAGGTCGCGCCGGAAGTCGTCCATCGCCGCGCGCCAGAACGGCTCGGACCGCACGGCGGACCGCGACGTGTCGGCCTCCGTAAGCGGCTGCCGCGCGATGAGGGCCAGCAGGGGGGGCGTTCCATACTGTCCGAAGAGGAACCACGTGAGGCCACGGACGCCGAACCAACCGACCGCGGCCGTCGCCAGCATGGCGGCGTTGTCCCGGGCGATCCACGGCATCGTCACCTCGACCACGCCACGGTACAGGAACAGCACCTCGAAGGACATCGCGAAGAGCTCGATGCCGATGATCTGGGCGAGGAACTTGCTGTCCCGCTTGCGGACGGCGTCGACCAGCGCCTGGACGCACGCGAAGCTCGCCACGATCAACGTGAGCACAAGGAGATAAAGGACCGGGATCGTGAACCGCGAGTCGTCCGTCCCGGAGAGATCGGCGACCAGCATCGCGACCCGCGGCTCGAGCGTGTACGTGAACACCGCGGCCTCGAGCCCGCACCAGAAGAGCAGCATCACGAACGCGAGCCACGGCACGCCCGGCTGGAGGTAGCCGCGCATCAGCATGCTCGACATGGCGAACGGCGTCCCCACGATGTCGCGGATGAACCCGGTGACGAGCCGGACGGCCAGCCGTGAGATGCCGAGGGCCCAGCCCAGCACCACGCCGACGACACGGACCATGCCCACCCAGTACAGCCATACCGCCAGCGCGGCGTCCCACCACGCGAGGAGGATCAGCGAGACGAAGCGCGTGCGCCCGGAGCGGAAGGGCAGCGTGTAGACGGAGAGCCCGGTGCACCAGACGGCGACGACACCCAGGAGCACGGGGAACAGCAGAAAGACATACTTCAGGGCCGCCATCCAGCTGGGCTGCGACTCAAAAAAGAAGCTCATCAGAGTCTGCTGCAACACCGGAACCCAGGCGATCGGGGCCGCGACCAGCTCGGCTGGCCCGCGCCACGCCTCCGGAAGTTTGGCAATAATCCGATCAATCATCTGACCCTCCTTCATACGCTGCGCTCATGAGAACGCTTCCATAATTTCTTCTGCCCGAGGTTCGCCTCGGGCGGCGAGGCGATCTGATCAGCGGCGCCGCGCGTCTATGGGCCCTGGCTGTTGGCGCGAGAGGACCGAATAGCCTCCCGGGCGCTGTCGGAAGGATCGACCGGCGCGGCGGTGACGCTGCGCTCTACCTTCGCTGGCACCTGGCGCTCGAGCGCCTGGCGCTCGGCCCAAGCCGAACGGGGCGAGCTCGGGCTCGGAGTCGGGCTTGGAGTCGGACTCGGACTCGCCACGGCCCATGTGAACCCCGGATCGATCCGGCTCGTCGTAGCCACGGGAACGACATGGGGAACGACATGCGGACTCACGCTGCTCACTCGCGGCACCAGGTCCGCGCGGCCGATGCGTCGCAGAATGCGGCTGACGTAGCGGCGGGTCTCACGGTACGGCGGGACACCCCCGTAGGCCATGACCGCCTGCTCACCGGCGTTGTAGGCGGCGAGCACGAGAGGCAGGTTGCCGTGATACCGATCCATCAGTCCTCGCAGATGGCGAACGCCGCCCTCGATGTTCTCGTACGGGTCGAAGGTATCCGACACCTGGAGACTCGAGGCCGTTCCCGGCATGAGCTGCATCAGGCCGCGGGCGCCGCGCCGCGAAACCGCCCGTGGATTGAACTCGGATTCGGCCTCGACGATCGCGGCCACCAGGATCGGCGGAATGTCATAGCGGACGGCGACCTCTCTGATGTGCGCCTCGATTTCGACGATCTCGGGGACCTCGACGCTCGAGTCGGAAGCTTCGATCGCCTCGCGCGCCATCTTCATGATCTCGGAGTCCGGCTGTGGCCGCGACCCGAAGTAGGCGTACGCGGGGACGATCGTGAGCAACAAGACTCCGAGCCCCAGCGCGTGGCGCGCGAGCGGCGAGAGCGGGTCTCGCTCGAGGCGTCGGATCGTCGCTTTCGCTTCGTCCAAGAATTTTCCTCCGGGTTTCGTGCCTGGCAGACAGCATTCTGGATGGGTTTATATCCGTAGCAACCCCCTAGAACGCAACCCAGATGCCAGACATCAAAAATGACAAAGCGCATGTTTTTCGGAACGTTAGAAGTCATCCATGTGCCTGAAGCAGTGACGGCCGACGTCAGTGGCTCGACACGGACGTGTCATCCAGTCCCGGCACTTCCAGCAGCCTGCAGCGGCTCAGACGTGGTCGCGGACCCAGCCCGGAACCGACGCGCGGCTTCGCTCGGCGCCGCCCCAGCTTCTGAGCCCGAGATTCGCGCATTCGATGAAGCAATCGAGGGCCGTCGTCAGCTCCGCCCGGCTCTTTGGCCGTACGAGCTCGAGGGTGATGTCGCTCCCGTTGAACACGGCATTGGCCGCGCGGAGGACGCTCGAGCTCGCGTGGCCCTTGAACGTGTTGATCCAGGTCTGGTCAGGCGAGCGATTCACCCGGAAGCGGACGAAGACGCGATTGTCGGACCGCTTCCCCTCGAACGTGGGATCGCTCACACGTATGATCGCCATGACGACTCCACACAACGGCCGTGACGCCCGAGCCCTTCGCCCGGAGGCTCAGCGCGGGAACGCAATCAGCGTCCGACGCTGCGCCTGAACTGAGGACTTTCGCTGTGACCGACCGATGGCCTACCGGGTGGTAGGAGACGAGAACCCCGAACAAAGAGGTCAGGGAGTATGGAAGCATAGGTCAGCGAGTGTGTCCAGAGGCGCTTTCTTGGTAGGCTAGGACGCCGATTCTCAAGAATGAGAGGGACGGAGGGCTTCGATGAGGCATCGTATCGCGGCGATTCCCGGCGACGGGATCGGCAAGGAAGTCGTGCCCGAGGGCATGCGCGTCCTCGACGCCGCCGGCCGGCGGTTCGGCTTCGACATCGAGTGGACGACGTTCGACTGGAGCTGTGAGCGCTACACCGAGACCGGCCGCATGATGCCCGAGGATGGCCTCGACCAGCTCCGGCAGTTCGAGGCGATCTTCCTCGGCGCGGTGGGTTTCCCCGGCGTGCCGGACCACGTCTCGCTCTGGGGCCTCTTGATCCCGATCCGGCGCGGGTTCCACCAGTACGTTAACCTGCGTCCCGTGCGTCTGCTCAACGGTGTCAGGTCGCCGCTCGCCGGACGCGGGCCCGCCGACATCGATATGCTGATCGTCCGGGAGAACAACGAGGGCGAGTACTCGGAGATCGGCGGGCGGCTCTACCGGGGGACGCCCGAGGAGCTGGCCGTCCAACAGTCGGTCTTCACGCGCAAGGGCTGCGACCGCATCATGCGCTACGCGTTCGAGCTGGCCATGAAGCGGCCGCGCCGCCACGTGACGTCGGCGACCAAGTCGAACGGGATCATCCACAGCATGCCGTACTGGGACGAGCGCTTCGCCGCCACCGCAAAGGACTATCCGGCCGTCAAGACCTCCCAGTTCCACATCGATATCCTGACCGCGCACTTCGTCCAGCACCCCGACTGGTTCGACGTCGTCGTCGGCTCGAACCTCTTCGGCGACATCCTCTCCGACCTCGGCCCCGCCATCGCTGGCTCCATCGGGCTGGCGCCGGGCGGCAACATCAACCCGGAAAAGGAGTATCCGTCGATGTTCGAGCCCGTCCACGGCTCGGCCCCCGACATCGCCGGCAAGGGGATCGCCAATCCCGTCGCCCAGATCTGGACGGGTGCGATGATGCTCGAACACCTCGGCCACGCCGACGCGGCGCGCGCGGTGGTCGCGGCGATCGAGCGGCTGGTGGAGAACGGCAAGACGCTGACGCGCGACCTCGGCGGCCGCGCGTCGACCAGCGAGGTCGGTCAGGCGATCGCCGGGCTGCTCTAGCGATTCGCGCATGAACTTCTTCGGGCACACCGTGCTGGCGGTCCGGCGGGGCGGGGATCCCTCCTTCGTTCTGGGGGCGATGCTGCCCGACTTCGCCACGATGATCCGGGCGCGCCCGCCGCGCCCCGAGCATACCGGCATCGGCTCCGGGATGCAGTTTCACTGGAGAACCGACGAAGTCTTCCACCGCTCCGCGGCATTCCTGGCGCTGACCCATCAGGCGGTCGCCTGGTTGTCGGCACGCGGCGTCCGCAGCGGCAGCGCGCTCGCGGCGGCACATATCGGCGTCGAGGTGCTGCTCGACGCCGCCCTGTCCGGCGACGCGCCGGCGCAGCAGGCCTATCGGGCGGCGCTCGAGGCCGCCGCTCCGGACGAGCTCGGGCGGTACGTGGGCTGGGCGTCCGACGAGGAGCGCATGCGCTTCGAAGGGCTCCGGGCCCGACTGCTAGCGCGAGGCGCCGTCACGGGCGACATCGCCCCCGAGACCGTCGCCGAGCGTCTCCGCTCGGCGCTGGCCGACCGTCCTCGGCTCGCGCTGGACGACGCCGCGGTGCTGGCCGTGGGGGACTGGGCGCGTGTCGCCCGCGCCGGCGTCTCGGCCTGCGCCGCGCCGCTCGTTCACGAGCTCGCGGCGCAGCTTTTGTGACGCGCGGCTAGCGCTCGTTCGACAGGACGAGCGTGCCGGCGGCGGAGAGCATGCCGCCCATACCGTTCACGAGCGAGAGCTTCGCCTTCGGGACCTGGCGCGCGCCGCACTCGCCCCGGAGCTGGCGCGTGGCTTCGATGATCGGGAAGATGCCGTACATGCCGCTGTGGGTGTAGGAGAGCCCGCCACCGTTGGTGTTGATGGGGAGCTTGCCCCCGGGCGTCGAGCGCCCCTCGGCGAAGTGGTGCACGCCCTCGCCGCGCTTGGCGATGCCAAGCGACTCGAGCATGAGGGGCGGCCCCGAGGTGAAGGCGTCGTAGAGCATGATGTGATCGAAGTCCGTGCCCTTCACGCCCGCCATCGCGAACGCCTTCTCGCCGGAGAGACGCGTGGCCTCGCTGAACGTGAGGTTCCGCATCTGCGTGAGCATGACGTGCTCGCTGCCCTCGCCCGCCCCGCGCACGTAGATCGGCTTCTTCGCGCAGTCCTTCGCCCGGTCGGCGCGCGTCAGGAGGACAGCGCCGCCGGCATCGGTGACGAGGCAGATGTTCAGGATGTTGAAGGGCCAGACGACGGGGCGCGAGTCGAGCACGTCCTTCACGGTGAGGGGCTCGCGGTTGCGCGCCTTCGGGTTGAGCGCGGCCCACTTGCGCGTGGAGACGGCCACCTGCGCCCACTGCTCGAGCGTGGTGCCGTGCTCGTGCATGTGCCGCGTGGTGATCAGGCCGAAGTAGGTCGGCGCACCGCCGAAGCCGTAGGGGAACTCGAACTGGCCCGAGAGCGCGGTGTCGCGCCGCGGAGAGACGCCGACGCCCGAGCGCCCGGACTCGCCGTGGCAGACGACCGCGACGTCGCAGAGGCCGTGGTGGAGCGCCAGCACCGCGTGGCCGACCATGATGATGAACGAGCAGCCGCCGACGGTCGTGCCGTCCACGTAGCGCGGCACGACGCCGATCGCTTCGCCGATGGTCGCCGGCGAGTGCTGGCCGGCGGTGAAGATCCCATCGATGTCGGACACCTTGAGGCCGGCGTCGCGCGCGGCGTTGGTGATCGCCTCGATGTGCAGGGTGAGCTGGCTCTTGCCGGGGAGCGTGCCGATCTCATCGCTCTCGTCCACCCCGACGATGCAGGCCGAGTTGCTGAGCTCCCGTATCCGTGCGAGGTCGCTCATCGCGTACCTCCCGTGACGGGCCGGAACATCGGCAGGCTGACCTCGTCCGTGAGCTTCTCGAAACAGACCTCCACGGGCATGTCGCAGCGGATCTGCTTCGGGTCCGGCTCGATGCCGACCAGGTTGGTCAGGAGACGCGGGCCCTCTTCCAGTTCGACCATGGCGAGCACGACGGGCGTCCTCACCTTGAACGCCTTGTTCAAGATCTGGTGGGCGATCTCGAAGGAGAAGAGCCGGCCGCGGCCGGTCGCCTGCACCCAGCCGATGTCGCGCGAGGCGCAGAACGGACACGCGACGCGCGGGTACATGAAGGGCTTCCCGCAGGCGCGGCACTTGGGGATCATGAGCTTGCCGGCCCGCGCGCCCTCCCAGTAGGGTCGGCTCTCGGGCGTGATCGGATTGGGGAGCGGGCGTTCGAGGTCCATGGGCGAGGATTCTAACGCAAGCTGAGGTAAAGTACCGGCCCGAGGAGACCCCCCATGGCCCGGAAGCAGGACGCGCCCAAGCCCCGGCCCGTGATCCCCGACGACGTGGACCCCCGCCATCGCTGGGACCGGCCGCTCCAGGCGCCCGGTCACACGCAGGTGGACTTCGAGGAGCGCGTGGATTTCCGTCGCCTGCACGCCTATCGCCTGGGACGCGCCCGCCAGGCACTGGCGCGTTCGGGGCTCGGCGCGCTCCTCATGTTCGACCAGTACAACATCCGCTATCTTTCGGGCACGGTCATCGGCGAGTGGGCACGTGACAAGCTCACGCGCTGGTGCCTCCTGGCCGGCAACGGAGAGCCGTGGGTGTGGGACTTCGGCTCGGCCGCCCGCCACCATCGGCTCTACACGCCGCAGATCCCGGCCCGTCAGTCCCTGGCCGGCATGGTGGGCATGCGCGGTGCCGTTTCGCCGAAGGCGGGGCTCTTCGGGAAAGCGGCGGAGGAGATTCGCGACATCCTGCGCGCCGAGGGCGTCGCCGGGATGCCGCTCGGCATCGACCTGGTGGAGCCGCCGTTCCTCTTCGCACTTCAAGAACTGGGCGTCGAGGTGCGTGACGGCCAGCAGGTGATGCTCGAGGCGCGGATGCTCAAGAGCCGGGACGAGCTGACGCTCCTCAACATGGCGGCGGCGATGGTCGACGGCGTGTACCAGGACATCTTCGAAGCGCTCAAGCCGGGCGCCCGCGAGAACGAGATCGTCGGACTCGCCACCAAGCGCCTCTACGAGATGGGCTCGGACTGCGTGGAGGCGATCAACGCGATCTCCGGCGAGCGGTGCAGCCCCCACCCCCACAACTTCACCGACCGGATCATCCGCCCCGGCGACCAGGCGTTCTTCGACATCATCATGTCGTTCGTCGGCTACCGTACGTGCTACTACCGCACCTTCAGTGTGGGCCGCGCGACGAAGCCTCAGATTTCCGCCTACAAGAAAGCTCGCGAGTGGATGGACGAGGCGATCGCGCTCATCAAGCCCGGGGTCGCCACCGACAAGATCGCGCGCGCGTTCCCTAAGGCGCAGGAAATCGGATTCGACAGCGAGATGGCCGCCTTCGGACTCAACTTCTGCCACGGTATCGGCCTCGGCCTCCACGAGCGGCCGATCATCAGCCGGCTCAACTCCTTCGACGACCCGATGGAGCTGCAGGCGGGCATGATGTTCGCCGTCGAGACCTATTGCCCGGCCACCGACGGCATGTCCGCGGCGCGCATCGAGGAGGAGGTCATCGTGACGCCGAGCGGGGCACAGATCATCACGCTCTTTCCCGCCGAGGAGCTTCCGATCGCGAACCGCTACTAGCCCCTTGAGGGACGAGCGCATGTCCAGGGTGAAGCTCAACGGAATCGAGATCGACTACGCGGTGAGCGGGCGGGGACGGCCGGTGATCTTGAGCCATGGCTACGGGGCCACGCGGCGCATGTGGGACGGCCAGCACGTGGCGCTGGGTGACCGGTACCGGCTCATCACCTGGGACATGCGCGGCCACGGCCAGACCGAGACCCCTGATGATCCCGCGCAGTATTCAACGGGGCTGACGGTGGCCGATACGCGGGCTCTGCTGCAGGCGCTCGGGGTGAGCCGCGCGGTGGTCGGGGGTCTTTCGCTCGGCGGCTACGTGTCGCTCGCGTTCTACCTTGCGCACCCGGAGATGGTCGAGGCGTTGATCATCTGCGACTCCGGTCCGGGCTATCGGAACGCCGACGCCCGGACGGCCTGGAACACGCGCGCCCACCAGCGCGCCGCGGATCTCGAGGCGCGCGGGCTCGATGCGTTCGGCGGCCGCAGCCGCGAGGTGCGGGAGGCGATGGGGCACCATCGCAGTGCTCAGGGGCTCGCGCATGCCGCGCGCGGGATGCTAGCCCAGCAGGATTCGCGCGTCATCGATGGCCTGGCGGCAATCCGTGTTCCCACGCTCGTCGTCGTGGGCGACCGGGACGGGCCGTTCCTCGCGCCGTGCCAGTACATGGCGAAGAAGATCCCGGGAGCTCGGCTCGAGGTCATCGCCGGCGCGGGCCACGCGGCCAACCTTGATCAGCCGGAGGCCTTCGACCGGGTCCTGCTGAAGTTCCTGGACTCGCTCCCGTCCTGAACCCGACCGGCTTACCCCTCGGGTTGAGCCGCGGCTCAACCCCTCGGGTGAGCCGAAGGCTCAACCCCTCGGCAGCCCGAGCACGCGCTCAGCGATGATGTTGCGTTGAATCTCGCTCGTCCCCGCCGAGATCGTGTACTGCCGCGCGGCGAGCACGCGGTTGAACCAGCGCGGCGCGTCCGGCACGGCCGCGGAGGCCTCGTTCACCAGCACGTGCATGCCCAGGAGCTCGCCGGCGACGTCCGCGATTCGCACGCCGAGCTCGGAGCCGCTGAGCTTCAGGACGGATCCCTCGGGGCCCGGTGGCTCGCCGCGGAGCTGGCGCGTGAGGCTCCTGAGCCGCGTGTATTTGAGCGCCTCGGAGTCGATGGCGAGCTGGGCCAGTCGCTGCCGGATCCCCGGGTGCTCCCAGGCCGGCCGCCCGTCGATCGGCACCTGCCGCGCGAGCGCGATCAGCCGGGCGATCTGCGCCGTGTGGCTCCGGCCACCCGCCGAGTGACGCTCGTACATGAGCGTGGTCGTCGAGACCTTCCAGCCCTGGTTGATCGGCCCGAGCAGGTTCGCCTTCGGCACGGGCACGTCGGTGAAGAAGACCTCGTTGAAGTGATGGTGGCCGGTCATCAGGACGAGCGGCCGCACGGAGATTCCCGCCGTCGTCATCGGGACGAGAAGGCAGCTGATCCCCTGGTGCTTCGGCGCATCCGGGTTCGTGCGGACCAGCAGGATGATCCAGTGCGCGAAGTGCGCGCCCGACGTCCACACCTTCTGGCCGTTGACGACGAAATGGTCGCCCTGATCGACGGCGCGCGTCCGGAGGCTTGCCAGATCAGAGCCGGCGCCGGGCTCGGAGAAGCCCTGGCACCAGATCTCGTCGGCGCTGAGGATGGCGGGGAGATGACGGCGCTTCTGCTCCTCGGTGCCCCAGTGGATGAGAGTCGGGCCCACCAGGTTCAGGCCCATGTTGCCTGGTAAGATGGGCGCGCGGGCCGCGGTGTACTCCTCGTCCCAGATGACCCGCTCGATCAGTCCAGCGTCGCGCCCCCCGTACTCCTTGGGCCACGTGATGCCGACCCAGCCCGCCGCGTGCATCGCCTGTTGCCAGACGCGACGGCGCTCGAACGTCTCCCGATCGGACGCCACACGGTCATCGGAGGCGTCGTCCAGGCACAGGTCGGGCGGAAGGTTCGTCGCGAGCCAGTCGCGGAACTCCTTCCGGAAGCTTTCGTGCTCGGCGGCGAATTCGAAGTCCATGGCGGGTTCGAGCCGAGGCTAGTCGGCCCGCCCCGCCGGTGTCAAGCGCGTCGAGTATGATTCAACGATGGCGCACGGACACAGCCGGCGCAGCCTCCTGCGGCACCAGTATTTTCTCGTGCTCGGACGCCGTCGAGCCTCGCGCGCGCCGTCGTAATCGAATTCTCGCTTGAATGTTCGAGAGCGGGAGTGTAGAGTCCGCTCGTTCGCAAGACATCGAAACACGGGAGAGCGTGACGACACGGCAATGCATCTCTTGCTCCTCCGCTCGCTGCTCCGGGAGATGATCGCGGACCTCACCGGACCCGCGTCCACGGTGGACGAACCCACGCGAGGGGGCATGACGCGCTACCTGATCGTCGTCGCACGGACGGAGCCCGCGGTCTACGAGCACCTCCGCAATCGCCATTCCGGCGACCCGAAGGTCCGGGTGATGCTGGACCGGCGCGGCGCCAACGATGTCGAGATGATCGATGGCCCGCTGCCGGTCGAGCGCCGGCGCCGCCGGTCGTCGCTCATGACCGGAGCGTCCCACGAGCTCGTCGCACTCGCTCACGAGAACACGGTCCAGCCCCCGACTCCTAACCCGCAACCCCGCGCTTCCTACGAGGAGGCACCACGCCAGATGAGCCAGATCGAGACGATCGACGACGCGCAGCGGACTACCCGCTGGCTCGCTGAAAGCCAGTACCAGCTCAGCCATGTGATCCCATCGCTGGTCGATGAGCGCGATCGCTTGCGGCGCGCGCTCGAAGCGAGAGAGCAGGAGTGCGAGCGGCTCGGTGGAGAACTGGGTGAGCTCCGCCGGACTCACGGCGCGCTCCAGGGCGAGCTCGATGCATTGCGTGGCGAGCGGACGACGATGGCCGAGGCCTTCGGCGGCGTCGTGGATCTGCTGGGGCAGCTCCAGCGACCGCTGGCCGACATCGCGCACCGCTTCCAGACGGTCCAGCCCGTCGCCGTCGGTACGCCGCAGCGGGACTAGTCGGGTCGGGCCGGAGGTTCGTCGCTGTCGGCGAACCGCGCTGGTGGTGTCTCTTGGGTTCATAAGCTCGCCGGTCGCGCTTCTGTCCCGTATGATGCGGGCATGGAACGAACAACCACCAAGCGCCCTCGCCGCCGCGGCGGCGCGAAAGCGAGCCCCGCCGGAGTCGCCCCCGCCCGCACGGAGTTGACCGTGGCGCCCGCCGTCGAGGTCGAGCTCCTCGTGCCCGGCGAGCCGCCGGAACCCTCGTTCGCCGCGCGCGTCCCCCCGCCGGCGCCGGAGCGGCGCCGGCCGACGACCCGGCACGCGATCTTCTTCGACGTCGAGAACACGAGCCACCCCGCGCACATCGAGCGCGTGATCGAGCGCCTCGCCATCGACCATCTGGGCCGGAGCACCGAATTCGTCGCCGTCGGCAACTGGCGCGTGATCGGCCACGAGACGGCGCGCCTGCTCGCCCGCCACGGAGCCCAACTCATCCACAGCGCGCCGTCCACCGGCGTGCGCGACTGGAGTGACCTCCGCATTGCGGTCAGTGCCGGAGTGTGGCTCGCCGGCGCGCACCCGGGCGACGTGCTCGAGATCGTCTCGGACGACCGAGCCTTCGACGCCGTCGGGGATGTGGCAGCGGCGCTGGGCATTACCTTCCACCGACTCACCGCTCGTACGCTCGGTGGTATGTCGCCGGCGGAGCCGAGCCATGCCGTGCCGGCGACCGAGAGGGGCCAGCGTCGCGGTCGCCGGGGCCGGCGTGGCGGCCGGGCGCCCGCGGCGAGCGCTGAGGCGCGACGGGCCGAGTCCGCCCGCCAGGAGCCGGAACGCGACCAGCCGGCAGAGGCGCACACCGCGCCGCACGATGAGCTCGTGCTCGTCGTCCGCGAGCTGACCGAGCGCACGCCGAACGGCGCCGTCCTCATCGACAACGTGGCGCGGACGCTCAAGGCACGCGGCTTCAGCCGACCGCCCGGCTCGCCCAGGCTGGTGACGAGGCTCCGGCGCATCAAGGAGCTGTCGGTGAGCCCGACGGGCATGATCACGCTGGCGCCGGGCGCGCTTCATGTCGAGCCCGCTCCGCCGGCGCTGGTCGACGCTCCGGGCGAGGCCGCAGCGGCGCCGAAACGGGCCCGCCGATCTCGACGAGGCGGACGTCGCCGGCGCCGCACGACCCCGGCCGCGGGTTCGTAGCTCGGGGAGCGGACGCCGCGCGTTGGGGGGGGGGCCATTTCGGGGCCCCCCACGTCACTGAACGAGAATCGCCTTGGCCCGATCGCGGATCGCGTCGGGGAGCGGGGTGGGCCGCCGCGCGTCCATATCGAGGTGGACGCCGAGCTGCTCGAGCGTCGCGACACGCTCGGCGGTGCGTTCGTTCGTCATCACGTGGAGGAGACGCATCGAGGAGGTGCCGACGTGGACGAGTGCCGAGCGCACGCAGACCTGGTCGCCCGGACGGACCGCGCCGGCGAGTTCGAGCTGGAACTCGAACGTCGAGAAGCCGCGGCGCTCGGCTCGCATATAGCCCGGCGTGATCCCCAGGGCCGCCGTCGCGTGACCGTTGGCCGCCGAGAAGCGGTGGATGTAGTGCAGGGCCGCGATCTGGCCGAGGACGTCCACTTCGCCGGACTTCACCGTGTCTCGCGAGCTGTCGCGGAAGCCCTCGAGTCCGCGGGGCCGCGGGCGGCGCTCGCGCGGGGGACCGTCCCACTCGACGCGCCGGCGCTCGGCGGCCCGCCGCTGCGGCGGCGTCAACGCCCGGGCGGCGCGGCGCTTCGTGTCCACGTGATGCACGCGCTGCTCGACCGTCGTGCAGACGTCGCCCGTCTCGGAGTTGAAGAGCTTGTGGCCCAGCACGAGGGCGTCCGGCTCGACGGCGAGGACGCCGCTCGCGACGTGCATGATGTCGCCGACGCGGAGCTCGCGCAGATAGCGCACGTAGCAGTCGGTGGTCACGCAGAGGCGCCCTCGGCGCCGGGTGTAGTCGGCGCCGAGACCGAGCGCGTCGAGTAGCCCGAGCGCGGCGTCGTCGAAGCGCGCGAAGTAGTACGCGACCGTGAGGTGGTCGTTGTGGTCCACCTCCCAGCGGTAGACGATGCCGCGGTACGTTTCGAGCCAGCCGTTCACCGTGTCCTCCTTCGCTACGCGGAAAAGCGGCGACCGAGGGTCGTCCACGGGCGACCGAGGGTCGTCCACGACAGACGACCGCGGTTAGCGTACACGAGTCGGCGAGGCTTCGACCGAGTGTAAGCTGGGAATACCGGGGATTACCGGCGCGGGCCGCGGGGGCCCGACGAGCGGGCATCGTATCGGAGTGGACGATGACAAAGCCTCGGGAGCCCGTAGCGCTCTGGTGGTTGGCCCTCCTGACGATCTTCTACTTCGTCGCGGGCAAGTTCGGGCTCAGCCTGGCGTTCGTCCACGCGAGCGCCTCGCCCGTGTGGCCGCCCACCGGCATCGCGTTCGCCGCATTCCTGGTGCTGGGATCGCGCGCGTGGCCCGCCATCCTGGTCGGCGCGTTCCTCGTGAACGTCACGACCGCCGGCTCGGTCGCCACCTCGATCGGCATCGCTATCGGCAATACCCTCGAAGGGCATCTGGGCGCCGAACTGGTGAGGCGGTTCGCGAATGGCCGAAACGTCTTCGACCGGTCGCGCGATGCCTTCAAGTTCGTCCTGCTGGCCGCTCTGTTCAGCACGACCGTGAGCGCGACGATCGGGGTGACCAGCCTGACGCTCGCTGGTTACGCCCACTGGCGCGACTACGCCTCGATCTGGTTCACGTGGTGGCTCGGTGACGCGGTGGGCGCGCTGATCGTCGGACCGATCCTGGTCCTCTGGTGCGCGCGCGGCGGCGTTCCCTGGAGCCGGGCGCGCCTCCTCGAGGGCGTGGGCCTGCTCGCGGCGGTGATCACCGTCAGCGGCCTCGTGTTCGGCGGAATCAGCGGAGAGGCGCTCACCTTCCTGTGTGTCCCCCCCCTGATATGGGCGGCGTTTCGCTTCGGCCAGAAGGGGGACCGCAATCGCCCTGCTGGCCGGGCTCGCGACCTGGGGGACGGTGCGCGGCGTCGGTCCCTTCGCCGACGGGCCGCCGAACGAATCGCTCCTGCTGCTGCAGGCCTTCCTGGGCACGATGGCCGTGATGAGCCTCTTGATCGCCGCCGTGGTGGCGGAGCGGAAACGGGACGAGGCCGCGCTCGCCCGCCTCGCGTCCATCGTGGAGTCCTCGGACGACGCGATCACGAGCAAGACGCTCGACGGCGTCGTCACGAGCTGGAACGCGGGCGCCGAGCGCCTCTACGGCTACTCGGCCGGGGAAGCCGTCGGCCGTCCGATCTCGATCATCATCCCGCCCGACCGCCCGAACGAAATGCTCCGCGTCCTGGCCCGACTCCAGCGGGGCGAGCACATCGAGCCCTTCGAGACCGTGCGGAGGCGGAAAGACGCCACGCTTGTCGAGGTGTCGGTCACGGTGTCCCCGATCCGGAGCTCGTCCGGCAAGGTCATCGCCGCCTCCGCGATCGGGCGCGACATCACCGAGGAGAAACGAGCGGAAGCAGCGCTCCGGGAGGCAACGGCGCTTCGGTCCGTCGCGAGCTTGGCCTTGGCGGCCGCCCACGAGATCAACAATCCGCTCACCGTCGTCTGGGGGGAGATCCAGCTTCTCGCCCGGGAGGGCGGCGCCCGCTGGGAGAGCCGCATCGCGGCGATGCTCGAAGCGCTCGAGAGGATCCGGGACGTCGTGGCGCGCATGAACCAGATCAACCGGCTCGAGCAGGCGGAACAGCTGAAGAGCCTGCCGGAGATGCTCGACCTCGACAAGTCGAGCGGTCGCTCCGGGCAGACCGGCGACCGCTCCCGAACGCCCGACTAGATGTGCACGCCTTTCAGCTGCGCCTCGGGGTAGCGCGTGCCGGCGGCGGCCCCGGTCGGAATCGCCGCCGAGATCCGTTCCGTGTCGCGTGCGTCGAGCCGCACGTCCAGCGCCTGCACGTTCTCCTCGAGCCGGTCCTTCCGCTTGGTGCCCGGGATCGGAACGACGTCCGGCCCCTGCGCCAGGAGCCAGGCGAGCGCGAGCTGCGCGGGCGTGCAGTGCTTTTCCTTCGCGATCGCCTCGATGCGGTGCACCAGCTCGAGATTCTTCGCGAAGTTTGCCTCCTGGAAGCGTGGATGGTCGCGCCGTCGGTCGTCCGGCGGGATGTCGTCGAGCCGCTGGACGCGGCCCGAGAGCCAGCTGCGACCGAGCGGTGAGTAAGCGATGAACGAGATGCCGAGCTCGCGCAGCGTGGGCAGCGTCGCCTCGGCCTCGACTCGATAGAGCAGCGAGAACTCGCTCTGGAGCGCGCTGATCGGGTGGATCTGATGCGCGCGACGGATCGTCCCGGGCGCGGCCTCGCAGAGCCCAAGGTAGCGGACCTTGCCCTGCTCGATCAGCCGCTTCATGGCGCCGACCGTGTCCTCGATCGGTACGCTCGGATCGACGCGGTGCTGATAGTAGAGGTCGATGACGTCCACGCCGAGGCGTTTGAGGCTCGCGTCGCAGGCCTGGGCGACGTACTCGGGCCGGCCGTTGACGATCGCGCGCCCCTCGGGCGTCCGCGACTGGCCGAACTTGGTGGTGAGCACCACCTGGTCCCGCCGCCCGCGAACCGCGCGGCCGAGAAGCTCCTCGTTGTGGCCGAAGCCGTACGCGTCCGAGGAGTCGAGGAGATTGACGCCCAGGTCCACGGCGCGGTGGACGACCTCGATGGATTGCGCGTCGTCACCCTTCCCGTACGTCCCCGACATGGACATGCAACCCAGGCCGAGCGCCGGCACCGAGAGCGAGCTGTGGCCGAGCGTGCGATGTTCCATTGACGCCTCCCTTATCGAATACCGCGCGATTCTACACCACCCGACCTCGGGTCCGGCTAGCGGGGCTTGCTACAATAGCTTCATGCTCAGCTTGACCCAGAGCCTCTTGCCACGGTCGGCCGACCTCCAGGCGGCGCTCCACGCCGATCCCAACGGCTTCCCCTTCAAGACCGAGCTGAGCCTGGCGCCGCTGCTCGCGTTCTGGGGCCGGAAGTTCGGTGACGACACCTCGGCCAAGGGGACGTTCGTACGGATGGTCCGCGAGCAGGTCAAGCAAGTGCCCGAGCTGATGGTCCCGATCACGGACCTCGGCGTGATCGAGCGCCACCGCCAGCTCGTGGATCTGCTCATGGCCGGTATCTTTGCGCCGGCGTTCTTCGAGCAGGAGTTCTCCGCCGTCCTGGTTCCGTTCCAGCTGAAGAGCTTCTACGCCACGCCGCCCTTCGACCAGCTCCTGCGCGGCGAGGACGGCACGCTGCGCGGCCGCGTGAACCTCGACCTGCCGATGGTGAGCGCGATGCGGCTGTTCTTCGCCTACGCGCTCGTCCTGGAGCGGGTGTACGGCGTCGATCTCATCGTGGACTATCCGCTGATCCTCACCGTCCCCGATCCCGAGACGGGGCTCGACCGACACTTCAAGATGGAGTTCGACTGGCGATTCGTCGAGGTCAAGCCGGTCGGGACCATTCCGACTCTGACCGACGAGGTGCGGCGCCGCCTGCGCCGCGATCTCCTGGATCCCGAGCTGCTCCGCGAGGTCCTGCCGCCCGAGCGGTTCGTCTTCCATGGCTTCACGATCTTCAGGGCCATCGAGGTGACGGATCAGGAAGTGCTGTCCTCGCTCGAGCGGGACCTGATCGACAAGGAGTCGATCGTGTCCAGCACGCGCTTCCGGGCGCTCCAGGCAAAGCTCCGAACGCTCTTCCGGCGTCCGGAGCTGCGCTTCGGCCTCGCCGCCCTCGACGGCGACCAGGTGCTCGTCCTCAACTACGGCGCCGAGGGCGAGCACGCCTGCATCTTCGCCGACTCCCGGCACCACACCGTCGCCGAGTTCCGCGGGTCCGTCTACGAGCGCGCGGTCGTCCAGGAGAGCCCGCTGATCGTCGAGGACCTGGCCGAAATGCCCGACCGGACGCGGGCGGACGACGACCTCTTGCAGTTCGGGCTCCGCAACATCATCGTGGCGCCTCTTCTCTACCAGGGCCGCGTGATCGGCACGCTCGAGCTCGGCTCGCCGCGGCCCGGGGACCTGGACGCGACGCACCTGCCGAAGCTCCACCAGATCCTGCCGCTCTTCTCCATGGCCGTCCAGCGCAGCATGGAGGAGTTGAACGCCCGTATCCAGGCGTTCATCAAGGAGAAATGCACGGCGATCCACCCGGTGGTGGAGTGGCGCTTCCGCAAGGCCGTACTCAAGGGCATCGAACACCGAGCCGAGGACACAGACGACGCGGGTGTCGAGATCGAGCCGATCGTGTTCGAGCGGATCTATCCGCTTTACGCGCTGTCCGACATCCGCGGCTCATCGACGCAGCGGAGCCTCGCGATCCAGGCCGATCTCTTAACGCAACTCGGGCTGGCCCGTGACGTGGTCCGGGCGGCGCACGACGCCAAGCGGCTCCCCGGGCTCCACGAATTGCTCTACCGTGTGGACAAGCAAGTCGGGAAGATCCAGTCTCACCTGCACTCGGGCGACGAGGTGTCCATCATCGCGTTTCTCCGGTCCGACGTCGAGGCGCTGTTCGATCACCTCCAGACGTTCGGACCCCCCGTGCGCGAGCGGATCGAGGCGTATCGCGCCGCGCTCGACCCCAGGATCGGCACGGTGTACGACCGGCGCCGGCTGTTCGAGGAGAGCGTGACGCGTGTCGCCGACGGGATCTCGTCCTACCTCGACCTCGAGGAGCAGACCGCCCAGACGATGTTCCCGCACTATTTCGAGAAGCAGAAGACCGACGGCGTGGACCATCAAATCTACGTCGGCGCGGCGTTGCTCGAGGACGGGCGCTTCGACCCGCTCTACCTCAAGAGCCTCCGGCTCTGGCAGCTCATGGTGACGTGCGGCATCGCGCTCCGCGCCCACCGGCTCACGGAGCGCCTGCCGGTTCCGCTCGAGGTGACGCACCTCGTGCTCGTCCAGCACGCCCCGCTGGCGATCCGCTTCCGCTTCGACGAGAAGCGGTTCGACGTGGACGGCGCGTACGACATCCGCTACGAGATCGTCAAGAAGCGGATCGACAAGGCCCTTATCAAGGGCACCGACGAACGGATCACCCAGCCCGGGAAGATCGCGATCGTCTACACGCAGTCCACCGAGGCGCACGAGTATCGTGGCTTCATCGAATACTTACAGTCCCTCGGGTACTTCACCGGCGCGGTCGAGGACGTCGAGCTGGACGAGCTCCAGGGTGTGCACGGCCTTCGCGCGCTGCGGGTCACCATCGACCTCGGTAATCCCCGGATCGAGCGGCGCATCGCGCTCGGCGACCTCCAGGCCGCGACCGGCGGCTCCTCGAGGAACTGACCGGCGTCCCGCGAGCGCCGCGCGCGCTCAGCCGCGCGGCGCCAGTCCTTCGCGCGTCACGCCGTCGGCCAGGAGCGCCTCTACGTCGGCGCTCGAAAATCCCAGATCGCCGAGGATCGCGCGCGTCTCCGACCCGAACGGCGACGTCGCCTGCGCCGGGACGAAGCCGCCGCCGTCCATCGAGACGGGCGGCGCCAGG
The DNA here is from genome assembly GCA_023249095.1 of Candidatus Rokuibacteriota bacterium. GTDB lineage: Bacteria > Methylomirabilota > Methylomirabilia > Rokubacteriales > CSP1-6 > AR31. The sequence goes on from JAHFDK010000069.1 coordinate 23,738, forward strand.
ACGCGTACGCGGCCGAGCGCGGGGTGCGCCAAGTCGTGGAGCATCCGGTTGGCGAGCGGCTGTTCGTCGTCCAGGAGCTCGAGCGGTAGCTTGACCCCGGCCGCCGGGATGCCCGCGGCGTCGAAGCTCGCCTGCCACTCGGTCGTGGTGCGCCGGGCCACGAGCTCCTCGGCGCGCCGCCGCAGCTCCGTGTAGTGCCGCGTCTCCCGCTCCTGATCGCCGAGCGGGCGGTCGAGGGCCGGGTCGGCGAGCCCGACCGCCCGGATGAAGGCGCGCCGGAGCGCGGGACTCCCGCACGCCACGGCGATGGCGGCGTCGCGGGTCGCATAGGTGCGGTAGTAGACATGGACCGTGCCGGGCGGTCGGATCTGAGGCGTGAGCGCCGCCTGCTCCGCGTACGGCCGTCCGGTGGCGCGCAGCTCCTCGAGCCGGGCGCGGATCGCGGCGTGGGCAACGCCGTCCGCCGACTCGATGCGCACCATGTTGTTGTTCTGGATCATGAGCGCCGCCATCAAGAGCGACACGTCGACCTCGCCGCCGCGTTCCGTGCTGGCCCGGCGTAGCAGCGCTGTAGCGATGCCGAACGCGAGAGTCATCGCGCACATATA
>JAHFDK010000315.1 GCA_023249095.1 Candidatus Rokuibacteriota bacterium
GCCTTCGGTTTGCGCGACCGCGACGATTTCCGCGCATGCCGCGTGGAGCAGGCTGCGACCCGCCGTGCTCGCGCGGAGCGGGCCGATACCCGAGCGTGCGAGCGCCGTCACGCCACCGACGCCGGTAATGAACAGAAACTTGTCCCACAGCACGCGCCGGATGTCGGTCGTGAGCTCATGAGGAATGCCGCTCTGGCGGAATGCGCTGGCGATCCGCTGGACACGTTCGGTCAGGGTCTCGCTGAGCTCGCCGAAGATCATCTTGCCCTCGCCGCCGGTGCGAAGAATCACGCCGGGACCCACGAGTTGGAGCGCGACATAGACAGCGCCGGCGAGCACAGCTTCCGGGCCGGCGACCGCGACAATCGCGTCGACGTTGTCGAGACCGTTCTGAAACGTGATGACCGCCGTGTCCCGGGCCATCAGGGGCGTCAGTGCCTGCGCCGCCGTCTCGGTGTCGTACGACTTCACGCCGAAGAGGACGAGATCGACGGTGCCAACGCTGGCGGTGTCGGCGCTCGCCGTGACGGGGATCGTCGACTCGCCTTCGGAGGTTCCCACCGTGAGGCCACGTCGTTGCATTGCCTCGAGGTGTGCGCCACGGGCGATGAATGCGACGTCGTGCCCGGATCTCGCCAGAAGAGCGCCGTAATAGCCGCCGATACCGCCTGACCCGAGCACGGCGACGCGCACGCTAGGAGGCTCGCACGCTCACGATGCCCTGCAGGCACCGCCTTGGGCGCCGCACCGACCACCCGACCGACGAGCGTCCCCTCCCTGAAGACAGGATCATCGGGATCGACCGGATCCCGTAACGAGCCGCGCGGGCAGAGCTCTCGTCGACGTTGACCTTCAGCAGGACCAGCCGACCTTCCCAGGCCTCGGCCAGTTTCTCGAGCACCGGCGCGATGGCCCGGCACGGGTCCCACCAGGCGGCCCAGAAGTCCACCATCACGAGGCCGTAGGTCGCAGCCAGCGTCTCCTCGAAGGTCTGCTCGACCAGATGGCTCGTCTCGACGATTCCGTGTTCCCGGCTCGGGCCCATCATCGGCTTCCTCCACTCACTACGATGCCGGTCCGCCCATGCGGGATTCGCCGTCTCCAATGTTGTCAGGATGTATACACATGTATTAAGATGTAGCTGCATGTAACGAGCTTGCGTGGCACGCTCGAGGCTGGTAGCATGGCGGCCATGATCGAACGAGCGGCGGGGCACGATGCGCGGCGGCTTTCGCCCTGTGTCTGCAGTACGCTCCGCATGGTCACCCGCGCGGTGACGCAGCTCTACGACGACGCCCTGCGGCCGAGCGGTCTCCGCGTGACTCAGTTCAGCATTCTCGCGACCATCGCGCGCAAGGACGAGGCAAATCTCAGACAGCTCGAGGATGCGCTGGCGATCGACCAGACGACGCTCACGCGCAGCCTCAACCTGTTGGAGCGCGATGGTCTGATCGAGCGTGCGTCACACCCCGACGGGCGGATCAAGGCGATGCGGCTCACCGCGAAAGGGAAACGTGCTCTGGAGGCGGCGCGACCGCTGTGGGCCCAAGCGCAACAGAAGGTCCTCCGCGAGATCGGCACGAAGGCTTGGGCCGCCGCGCAACGGCGGCTGACTCACTTGCTTCACGTCGCCGTCGAGAAGCGACGACTGGGGCGCAGGCGAAGGAGCGCGCGGCCGAGCGGTGCGCTGAGATCGCGCCCATGATGAAGCGCCGCCGGCTGGCTGAGCGGTCGCGCTCCCACCACGCATGAGTCGCACGCAGATCTCGCTGATCGCGGCGGCCGCCTCGGTGTTTGCGCTGCTCTTCGGCGTGCGTCAGTCGCAGGCCCTCTTCATCACCCCGCTCAATTCCGCGACCGGTCTCGGCATCGCGGCGATCAGCCTCGCCTTCGCCTGTGCACAACTCATGTGGGGGATCACGCAGCCGGTAGCCGGCGCGATCGCGGACAAGTACGGCTCGGGCCGCGTGATCGCCCTCGGCGGCATTCTCGTGACCGTTGGCACCGTGCTCACGCCCTATGCAGGGTCAACCTGGATGCTGGTCTTCCTCGTCGGCATCGTCGCTGCGGGCGGCGCGGGGATGGCGGGTCTCGGCGTGCTCATGTCGGCGGTTGGGCGCTCCGTGCCACCCGAGAAGCGCGGCCTGGCGAGCGGCATCGTCAACGCGGGCGGCTCGTTCGGCCAATTCGCCGTCGTCCCGGTGGCCCAGTTCCTCACCGGCGTGATCGGCTGGATCGGCGCCCTCACGGCGCTGGGGTTCATGGCGCTCGCAGTGGCGCCAATCGCTTGGGTGCTGCGTGGCAGGCCACAGGCGACAGCGCCTGCGCAAGGAGCGCAGGCCGAGAGGTCGGTTCGCGACGCGGTGCGCAATGCCTCGGCCGACCCAAGCTTCGTCTATCTCACCGCCGGGTTCTTCGTCTGCGGCTTTCACGTCGCGTTCATCGCCACGCACCTGCCGGGCGTGGTGGCGCACTGCGGGCTTCCGCCGGAAGTAGGCGCATGGTCGCTGTCGCTCATCGGCCTGTTCAACATCGCGGGTAGCTTCGCCGCCGGCTCGGCGATCGGCCGCTGGCGCATGAAATCGGTGCTCTCTCTGCTCTACGCGTCGCGAGCGGTCGCGGTGCTGACGTTTCTCGCCGCGCCGAAGACCACGGCGACGTTCATGATCTTCTCGGTAGTGATCGGCTTCACCTATCTCGCCACCGTGCCGCCGACAGTCGGTCTCGTGGGCAAGCTGCATGGCATGCGCTTCCTTGCAACGCTGTTCGGCATCGTGATGCTCTCGCACCAGGTGGGCGGCTTTCTCGGCGCCTGGCTGGGCGGAATGCTCTTCGAGCGCACCGGCAGCTACGACTTGGTGTGGATCATCGACATCGTCCTCGCCGTCGGCGCCGCCCTGATCCACTTACCGATCAAGGAAGTGCCGAAGGTGCGTCCCGCGCTGGCGACTTGAGGCGAGCGTGAGCGCCGCCCCCGTTTGTGGGCTTTCGCGGTGACCGGATAGTGTCGGACGTGCTGTTCGAGTCAGGACGGACGCGCTTCGGTGATAACGCCGTGATACCACCAGCGACCATTGGGTTGAAAACCCAATGGACGTCGTAACCCCGCGATTTGGCTTGCTCCCGTGGATGGCTTTGAACCACGGTACAGTGGGTTATGAGCCCTTTCCGAATCGAGACGGGAGCCACGGCGCCACAAACAACGCCTCGTAAATTAGCGCTCCTGACGCAAGTGCCTTTGGGTCTCTTTGGTTCTCGTTGGGAGCAACTTCCTGGGTAATTCCTGGGTGAAGTCTGGGTGCCGGCGGTGCGTGCTGCGCTGAGCGCTGCTTCTTCTCATGAGCTGTCCCCGCGTCGGAGCGGCGACGACAACTGAACAGAGGCACTGGGCTTCAAAGAGGTTGCATCACTCACGCCTACACGGATAAGAGTGACAGAGTTCAGGCGACTAAGAGTTCGACGAAAGGGACGGAAATCGCATGGCCGATACGGATCGATCCTCGTAACCGGAGCAGCCGGTCAACTCGGCGCGGTCGGGCGAACCGTGACCGGGCTGCTCCTCGATCGCGGGCTTCCGGTTCGCGCCATGGTCCGCCGCCGCGAGGACGATCGGGCGGCGGGCTTGCGGGCCGCTGGCGCCGAGGTGGTGGTCGGAGACCTACTCGAACCGGCCGACGTCTATCGGGTCGTCAGCGGCTGTCGGCGAGTCTACTTCGGCATGTCCGTGTCCGCCGGGTACCTGGAAGCGACCGTGACCATGGCGGCGGTCGCCCGGGAAGTCGGGGTGGACGCCCTGGTCAACATGTCCCAGATGACCGTCTCCCAGATGAGCATCCAGAACACCACCCCGAGCCGTCAGCAGCGGCAGCACTGGCTCAGCGAGCAGGCGCTCGCGTGGTCCGGCCTGCCGGTCGTCACCGTCCGGCCGACTATGTTCTTGGAGAGCTTTTCCCCGCTCGCCGGTCCGACCGTCCGCGACCGAGGCCGCATCGAACTGCCGTTCGGGCGGGGCAAGACCTCTCCGGTTGCCGCGGCGGATGTCGCTCGGGTAGTCGCTGCTGTCCTCGCCGACCCTCGGCCGCACCTGGGCCGGCTATACGAACTCACCGGTCCGCGGTCGCAGGACATGCACGGAGTCGCCCGGGAGTACTCGGACGCGCTGAACCGTGAGGTCACATACGCTGACATTCCCCCCGAGAATTGGGAACGGGAGCTGAAGAAGGAGGGATTGCCGGAGCACCTGACCCTGCATCTGCTGACGATGGCGGAGTTGCACCGGGCGGGTCGGTATGACCGGCTGGCGGACGGCGTGGAGCGGGTGACCGGCCGGCGATGAGCGTCCGGGAGTTTGTGTCGCTTCACGCGGATCAGTTCGGCGGCCGTCGGTCTTGAGCCTCTTTCGTGTGGTCCGGATTGCTGATCACGAGGCTCGCAGCGCCGCCGATCACCGCGCGTAACGAACGCCTGGAGGACACCATGATGGTTCGCGCCGACATCGATCGCACATGGCAAATCGATGGTTGCCGCGCTGATGACCGAAGGCGTACATTCACACTCGATAAGCATGAGGACTAAAGGAGTGGCGATGAAGAGCAAGAGGATCCCGGCGGTTGTGATCGTTGTGGTCTCGCTCGCTGTCTCAGTGCTCGCCGTCTAGGGCGGCAGGCCCATTTCCGCGCAGGACACTGGCCAGGCCAAGTACACCGTGCGAGTGCCGAATGGGCTCGCGTTCTCTGAGTTCAGAGGATACGAAGGCTGGCAGACGGTCTCCATCAGTCAAAACGAAAAGGTGATGGCTGTGATCCTCGCCGATCCCGTGATGATCAAGGCCTATCAGTCTGGCATTCCCGGCAACGGCAAGCCCTTCCCCGACGGCTCCAAGATGGCGAAGATCCATTGGAACCCGAAAAAGCTCGAGACGTTCCCCACTGCGACGGTGCCGGCAAGCCTGCATGACGTCGACTTCATGATGAAGGATAGCAAGAGGTTCGCGGACAGCGGCGGATGGGGATGGGCCGCGTTCAAGTATGACGCCGCGTCCGATACGTTCACGCCCGCCACCCTGGCTGACCAGCCGCCGCAGGGCAACGACGCCAAGTGCGGGCTCGCGTGCCACACGATCGTGAAGACAAGAGATTACGTTTTCACGGACTACGGGAAGCGGTGAACGGGAACAGCCCAAAACCCGTTCTCGGTCTCCATCACGCGGTCCCATTTCTCAACGGTCATGTCGAGCACCGTGCAGTTCGGATAAATGCCGGCGTTGGCCACGGCGATGGTGACGGGGCCGAGCGCTCGCTCCGCCCCGAGTCGAAGTCGCCCATGCCCGCTGCTTGTCGTGCCACCGCGGCCCTCCTCGCAGGTCGTGAACCGCATGCAGCGTACCAGGTCCTCGGTCAGTGCCACGCGCGCCGCCCCCCGCTGATGAAGGAATAGAAGCGTTCAGGCCCCGCGCGGGCGTCAATCCACCGCTGGCCCGTCGATGCGGCTACTATCGCCCGTGGCCGCGGGCCGACCGACAGCGAGCCCGCCGGGCCGCTACGCACATCCCGAGGAGGACCCCATGGCCCCGTTCGAGGTTCGCGATCCGCGCTTGCACGATCTCGTCGCCCCCGATGCGCCCATCGAGCGCGTCGCCGGCGGCCTCGTCTTCACCGAGGGACCGGTCTGGCGCGGGGGTGCGCTGCTCTTCAGCGACATCCCGAACAACCGCATCGCCCGGTGGCGCCGGTTGCCGGAGGGCCCGGAGCTGACGACCTTCGCCACGGGCATGTCCAACGGCCTCACCCTGGACCGGCAGGGCCGCGTGCTGGCTGCCGAGCACAATGGCCGGCGGGTGACCCGGGTCGCCGACGACGGCACGCGCTCCGTCCTGGCCGAGCGGTTCCAGGGTAGGCGGCTCAACAGCCCGAACGACATCGTAGTCAAGTCCGACGGCTCGATCTACTTCACCGATCCGCCCTATGGTGTCCAGCCCTCGCGGCCGGGCACGGTGCGGCCCGCGGACTGGTGGACTCAGCCCATCCCGGGCAAGGAGCAGACCGTGCACGGCGTCTACCGCATCGCGCAGGACGGGACGCTGCACCTCGTCGCGGACGACTTCGCGCTGCCCAATGGCCTCGCCTTCTCGCCCGACGAATCCGTGCTCTACGTCGACGACTCGGCCCACAAGCACATCCGCGCGCTCGACGTCCGGCCGGACGGCACGCTGATCAACTCCCGGATCCTGCTCGACATGGCCTCGGACGACCCCGGGGTACCGGACGGCCTCAAGGTGGACGTGCAGGGCAACGTCTACTGCACTGGCCCGGGCGGCCTCTGGGTCTGCCGCGCGGACGGCGCGCTGCTGGGACGGATCGTCCTGCCCGAGCTGCCGGCGAACGTGGCCTGGGGGGAGGACGGCAGCGTCCTCTTCCTCACGTCGCGCACCAGCGTTTACCGGCTGCCCACGCGGACGCGCGGGACGCTGCCAGGCTGAGCGACAAGCGGTGCGGCTCGTCTCCAGCCCGGAGCAAACGGCGCGAAGCTCCGCGCCATGATGGGAGCGGGAGCATGGCGGCGAACGGCATCGTGCGGGATGTGCTGGGCGACCTGGACGCGCGGCTCGACCACTGGAAGCAGACGCTGGTGGACCTCTGCTGCATCCCCAGCGTGTCCGCCGCCAGCTTTCCGCCGGAGGAGGTGCGCCGCTCCGCGCAGGCGGTGGCGCAGGCGCTCCGCAACGCGGGCGTGGAGCACGTCGAGGTGCTGGAGAT